>JAIXZD010000104.1 GCA_027489895.1 Planctomycetaceae bacterium | reverse complement strand
GGCGTCATCCGCCCCCTCGACAACTACAACGAGGCCTGCCTGTCGATCTTCTCCCGCGACGTGCTCAAGAAGATCAAAGCCAACGACACCTCCTGGGAAGCCACCGTCCCGCCCGAAGTCGCCAACCTCATCAAAACCCGAGGCTACTTTGGCTACCGCAAACCGGCCCGCTAACCGCAGTTCGGCGGCGCAGGGTGGGCACAGGTTTTGATTCACCACCAAGGCACGAAGGCACCAAGGAAAGGCAAAGCAAGCTCCGCGGAGAGGCTCCGAAAAAATCCGTGGGATAGGCTTAAAGCCTGTCATTTCCTCGCAAAACCTCCCCTCCTGGAGCCGGAAGCGTCAGCGCCCGGAGGCTCCCCGCACCGCTCCCCGCCCCACTCACCAAACCTTAACACCAACGCCGAGCCCCAAACTCCCGTATCCTCTCGCAGCCGCTGGCGCCTCCCTCCTTTGCCTGTTTCCTTTTGACTTTTGCCTTGGCGTCAGCCCCTATGTCCCTGCTGCTCCAGAACGTCCTCAAGACGCATCGCCAGCCCGACGGAGCCGTGCTCTCGATCCTCGATATCGAGCGCTACGCCCTCGCCGAAGGCGAACAGGTGGCCCTCGTGGGTCCCTCGGGCGGCGGAAAAACCACCCTCCTCAACGTCATCTCCGGCATCACCCTCCCCGATTCCGGCTCCGTCACCCTCCGCGGCACCGAGATCACCCGGCTGAGCGAAGGCCGTCGCGATCGCTTTCGCGCCCAGAAAATCGGCTTCGTCTTCCAGACGTTCAATCTCCTCTCCGCCTTCACCGCCCTCGAAAACGTCCTGCTCGGCATGTCGTTCTCGGGACGCAAGGCCGATCGTCCCCGCGCGAAGCAGCTCCTCGAACAGGTGGGCCTGGGCCACCGGCTCGACCACAAGCCCACCCGGCTCTCCGTCGGCGAACAACAGCGCGTCGCCATCGCCCGCGCCCTCGCCAATCGCCCGTCCCTGCTCCTCGCCGACGAGCCGACCGCCAACGTGGACCCGGCCAATCAGCAGTCCGTGCTCGACCTGATCCGCACCGCCTGCCGCGAAGGCAACGTCTCTCTTCTGATCGTGACGCACGCCATGGAAGTCGCCAACCAGTTCGATCGGGTCGACCGCCTCCCCGAGTTCAACCGGGCTAATCGCCAGCCCGTGAACACGGCTGTCAGCTCGGCCGCCCAGACGACCGGCGGTGCCGCATGAACGTGCTCGCCATCGCCTGGAAAAGCATTCGTGAACGGGCCCTCGTCTCCAGCCTGACGATGCTCAGCGTCGCCCTGGGCGTCGCCCTCATGGTGACGGTCCTCGTCATCAACGGCATCGTCACGCAGGTGTTCAACCAGTCCAGCAGCGCCTACGACCTCGTCGTCGGGGCCAAGGGCAGCGGGCTGCAACTGGTCCTCAACACCATCTTCTACATGGACAAGCCGATCGAGAATGTCCCGTACAAGTTCTACCTGCAACTGACGAAACTCCGGGCGGTCGAACACGCGATCCCCGTCGCCCTGGGCGACAGCACCGCCGATGGCAAGTACCGCATCGTCGGCACCACCGCCGAGTACTTCGACGTCGAGTACATCCCCGGCAACGCGAGAACCCCCGGCAAACGCTTTCAGTACGCCAGTGGTGGCGGCTTCACCAAGGCGTTCGAAGCGGTCCTCGGCGCCAAAGTCGCCAAAACCTACGGCTGGAAACTGGGCGACACCTTCAAGATCGCGCATGGCGGCAACACCGAAGATATCCACGCCGACATTTTCACCGTGACGGGCGTCCTCGCCCCCACGGGCACCCCGGCCGACCGGGCCGTCTTCGTCCACCTCGATGGCTTCTTCCAGATGTCCGGCCACGCCAAACCGCTCGCCGAGGCCGAGGAAAAATCGCGTCAAGCCGCAGGCGAAGCGCAGGACCTCACCAAACCGACTGCCGCTATCAAAGTAGCTGAGCAGCCCTCTCCGAAGCCGGGCGAATTAAGCGACGACGAAAAAGAAGTGACCGCGATTCTCGTCCGCATCAAGCCCGGCTCCGCCCTCGCCGGCCCGATGCTCCGCGGCAAGATCAACGACGGACTGACCGCCCAGGCCGTCAATCCGTTCGAGCAGATCAACTGGCTGATGAAAAACCTCGTGGGCAACGTCCGCGTCGCGCTGCTCGTGCTGACCGCGTTCATCCTGCTGGTTTCAGGCGTCGGTATTTTTGTGAGCATCTACAACTCGCTCGCCGAACGCCGCCGGGAAATTGCCGTGCTCCGTGCCCTGGGAGCCAGCCGCCGGACGATCTTCTCGATCATTCTGGGCGAAGCGACGCTGCTGTGCCTCCTGGGCGGCCTGTTCGGGCTGTTGCTCGGGCACGCGCTGGTCTTCATCGCCGCCCCGATCGTCGAAGCCCGCAGCGACATGCTCGTCAACCCGTTCGCCTTCGAACCGGCCGAGCTGCTGCTCCTGCCCGGCCTGCTCGTCATCGCCCTCCTCGTCGGCTGGGGCGCGGGCACCGCCGCCTACCGCACCGACGTCGCCAAAGGCCTGCAAAGCTAGCGCCACCCGTCTGGTAGCGGAACACGTGAGCGTTCCCCAGCGTCGCCGGCACCGCAGACGCTCCGAGCTTTCGGAAGCCCGACGCGCGAGCGAGGGGAACTGGACTCCGACTCGGCCAAGCAGGGAAGACGCCAAGCATTCCGCTCGGATTGAACGCTGGCCCCCGTGCCCCCTCGCTGACGCGTCGGGCTACAAATTGAACCGCCGCCCGTAGCGGAACGCGTGAGCGTTCCCCGACGTCGCCGGCACCGCAAAGGGAGCCGGAAGCGTCAGCGCCCGGAGGCCCATCGATGCGCTCCCACCCAAGCGTGCCACCCCTAGACCCCGTCGTTCCCTTGGTGCCTTGGTGCCTTGGTGGTCAACCAAGACTCTTCGCCCCCAAAGAACACAGCAACCCGCAGGCGAACGTCGCGTGCGGGTGCGAATTCAAGAGCCACCAGTCAGACTCGAACTGACGACCTACGCTTTACGAAAGCGTCGCTCTACCAACTGAGCTATGGCGGCGGTCGGCACTTGATCGGACCACCAGACGGACCCTGAGGTTCACCCGGTGGACGCGAGCACCGAAGGATACCACATCCCGCCTCGTGAGCAAGTCCAAACCGCAGGAATGGCCAGTAAAGCAGTTGTGGCGAAGCGGTTACGACGCCGCTCTCCGCTCAAATTCCACGCCCTGGGCCCAGTGACGAGCCCTTGAGCCGGAGTTTCGCCGCGAAACCGACTTACGCCAGTTCGCGATCCCGCATCTCCGCACGGGCTCGTGCCAGCGTCGGGCCGATGCTGTTCTCGGGCACGCCGATGCGGGCCGAAATCTCGCTGTAGCTCCGGCCTTCCAGGTGATACTCGCGAATCACCCGCGCCTCGCGTTCGCCCAGACCCCGCAGCATCCGCTGAACCTGATCGCGATCATCGACCCGCTGCACATCCGGATTATCGCCCGTCACGCGCGCGATCGCACTCTGACCGGCGGTGACATGCCCCAGCGCCTCGGCCATCCGCCGCTGCGAAATCTCGCGGACCACGATCCGCCGGGCGATCACCGTGAGGTACGTCGCCAGCGAGCAGCGTCCCTCGAACGCCCGCAGCACCGCGAAGTCGTTGGCGAGCACCGTCAGAAACACTTCCGCGCACAGATCGTCGATATCCGCCGACGACAGCCGCACGCTGCGAGAGTGCGAGGTGTGGTTCACGACATGCGTGAACAGCCCGTAAAACCGGTCCACGAAATCGCGCCAGCCCGCCGCCTCGTTAGCGAGACAGCGTGTCAGCAAGTCACGATCAATGTCCGTTAGTGCCACGATCAACCCGCGATCGATCGAAAAAACTGCGTTTCCGCCCGGTCCACACGGTGACTCAATCACCGTGCCTCCCACACCGTCACTCAACCTGAGCACAATGCACTCGCCGGGGAGACCGGCATCCTTGCCGCACTGAATTCTTACCCAAACTGCGAAACGCGGCAATACGATTCCGCGCCAACCCGTGCCAGTCGTCTTCACGAAACCTTACAGAACCCCCGGATTACCAAAGAGTTCCGTCAGAACCGTCCAACAGGCCCACAACCCGCCCGCCACGACCAACGACTCTTGGACAAATCCACCCGGGCACCCAGAGGAACGCCCCACACCTCCCTCCGGATCACCAGAATCCGCCGTCCGCTCAGCAATCCCAAGTGGAGATGTCTTCTCCTCACAGCAGACGTTCTTGTTCACCACCAAGGCGCAAAGGCACCAAGGAAAGGCAGATCAAGCCCCTGCGAGCATATCGCCCAATTGAAACATGACGCG
Organism: Planctomycetaceae bacterium; assembly: GCA_027489895.1. Lineage (GTDB taxonomy): Bacteria > Planctomycetota > Planctomycetia > Planctomycetales > Planctomycetaceae > JAIXZD01. Next base: position 8,039 of record JAIXZD010000104.1, on the reverse strand, counting down.
AAGACGCGAACGGCGAGCAAGCGACGACTCGCGGAATCAGGCACTCCCGCACGGCATTCGCCGCCCCCCTCGGCCTTACTCTGCCTTTCCTTGGTGCCTTTGTGCCTTGGTGGTCAACGAACCCACCCCCCAAAACGAAAACAGGCCACCCGAACCCGGATGGCCTGCCTTGTCTTGTCTTTTCTTGGTGCCTTCGTGCCTTGGTGTTTAACCAAAACCTCCTACAGCAGCGGTTTCGGACGCGGCGCCTGCATGTTCTTCATCATCTGTTTCTTCTTCTCCTCGTCCTTGGCGAGGCGGATCTTCTTCTGCTCCGGCGACTCGTTCGGGTTCGGAATGTCGTAGTCGCCCGTCCCTTCCTGCCATTCCCAGCCCAGCGGCGTTTCCTTCTCCCGCTGCGCCTGGACCGCCCAGGGCGTCCCCGGATGCTCATCGATCACCCGGTTCAGGTACATCAGGGCCGACTTCTCCATCTTCTTCACATCGGGCGTCGCCTGCGAGTTCTTCGACGAGACCAGCCGCCATTCGTTGCTGCCCTTCTTCGTCAGCGGCTTGGGCGTCCCCTTCATTTCCGCCGCCATCCGATTGAACCCGTAGATACGAGCCCGCATCGCCAGCACCCGGCCCATCGCCAGGTCGTACGCCGCCCGCCACCGCGGTTCGGCGATCTTCTCGCGGTCTTTCTCGCCCTGCGACAGAATCTGGTACAGCTCGTTCATCTTGAAGTCGAGCAGCGCCGCGGGCTTCTGCGCTTCCGTCAGACGTTCCCGCAGCACCGTGTCGGTGTAGGCGGGGAACACCAGCTGCGGCAGGTCGATCCGCTCCAGCTTGCTCTTCTGCGCGGCCATCACCAGCGACGCCTTCGCCTTGTTCTTCTGCATCTGCAGCATGTAATTCTTGATCGTCATGTACTCGGGCTGGTAGCCCCGCATGACGGCCGGGTCATGCTTCAGCCCCACGCCTTCTTCCACGATGAAGTAGAGTCCGCCCGTTTCCTTGCACAGCCGCGTCAGAGCGTACGGACCATAGCCCGATGACATCCGGCTCAGGTCCGGACCGCGTGCTCCCCAGAACCCCAGGGCCAACGCTTCGGGAGCCACCGTTTCCGGGCCGCCATCGGTCGCCACTTCCTCTTCGTACCCGTCCGGATACTTCCAGCGGACGAACGACTCTTCCCGACCGAACAGCGAGGCATTCCCCACGCAGTAGACTTTGAACGCCTTCCGCCGGGCCTGCATGATCACCAGGTCCAGCTTCTCGCCGTTGGGGCCTGCGTCGTCGCCCCGTTCATCGGTGACGATAATCACCATGACATTCCGGTCTTCGCGGTGCTTGTCGAACTGCCGCATCGCGGTTTCCACCGCAGTGAACACATTCTCCAGCTTCGTCTTCGGATCGGGAATGTCGCGAATCTTCGCCAGCAGCGGGCGAACGTCATCCACCGGCTTGTCGGTCAGCACGTTGACTTTATCGGCGTACGTCAGCATCGCCGTCTTAAGCGCCTTGTCTTTCGTCACTTCCAGCGAATCGAGCTGCTTGTACACCGTCTCGATCCGCTCGGCGATCTGCTTGCGGCGGTCGATCAGCGACAGCGACGCGTCGAACGCCCAGACGACCAGCGTCTTCTTCGTCCGCAGCGACTGGGCGATTTCCAGCGTCAGCCGGTCGATCGCCCCTTCGGTCCCCCCCGAGACGTTCTCCGTCCCGTTGCCCGACGTGTTCACCGTCGACAGCGTATCTTCCGTGGGCGGAACCTCGACATCGTCATTGGCCAGTTCCGGCCCCTGCATTTCATCATTCGTGATCGTTTCGACCTGAGGCTCGGGCGTCGACGAGACCTGCTGGGCCGCGGGAGCACCGGCCGTCAGCGACGTGACCTCGGCCCCGGAGCCAACCTGATCGCTGATCGCGACATCGAACGATTGATCCGAGGCGACATCTTCCAGCGTGCTCAACAGCTGGGTGTCATCCAGCGTTTCCGTCGCCAGATGAATGCCGCCCAGCACCGCGAAGAGCGCCAAGTGCAGGCCGAGTGAAAGACCCCACGCCGGCAGGTCGGCCGCGCCGTACTGCTTGAGGGTGTCGAGAAATCCGGTGGATTCGGTCGAGGCAGCGGTCGGTTTCACGTCCAGCTCTCCTGTCGATTATGGAGCGTGCCCGGTCGCCAATCGCGCAGCCGCGATCAGCGCACCTCACTCCAAGAGAAAATCGTACCGAAAAGCAGTTCTCATGAGAACAAAAAATCGGTCCAACCCGAAAACACGGCGCAAGAGGCGGTCATCACACAGGTCGAACCGCGCGGGGCGATGACACTGGCAAACAGTTGAAAGGCTCGCTCAGGCGAGCCGACCCTGTGAGGGGTTGGCTCGCCGGTCACGCTCTCGCCAGTCGTGCTCTTCGTCAAAACTCCCTTGGTGCCTTCGTGCCTTGGTGGTGAACCCAAACCCACCGTACAGGAATCGACGTTACTTCTTGCCACTGTTGAGTTTCGGCGCATACCACCGCCGCCCAGTGCGGGCCAGCATCGCATCCGCCCCGGCCGGTCCCCAGGTCCCCGCTTCGTACAGTTCGGGGCCTTTGGGGTCGTTCGCCCAGGCATTGAGCACCGGCGTGCAGAACCGCCAGGCCGCCTCGAGTTCGTCGTTCCGCATGAACAGCGTCGAGTCGCCGCGGGTCACATCGAGCAGCAGCCGTTCGTACGCTTCCGGGAGCGACGAAGTGAAGACGTCTTCGTAGGCGAAATCCATCCGCGCGGGGTGGATCTGGTACTGCATGCCCGGCCGCTTCGTCGAGAACTGCAGCGAGATCGCTTCGCTGGGCTGAATCCGGAAGATGAGCATGTTGGGCCGCGAGTCGACCAGTTCACACATGTCGCCATCGCACTCGACGGTTTTGAACAGGTGCAGCGGTGGCGATTTGAACTGAATCGTGATCTCGCTGACCCGCGCCGGCATCCGCTTGCCCGTCCGCAGATAGAACGGAACGCCCGCCCACCGCCAGTTGTCGATCCGCGCTTCGAGGGCCGCGTAGGTTTCGGTGTTCGAGTTCGGATTGACCCGGTCCTCCTGGCGATACCCGGCAGCCGGCTTCCCGCCGATCGTGGCCGGACCGTATTGCCCGCGGATCGCCCACTCGTGAATCGACGTGAGGCTGCCAGGAGCCAGCGCGTCGAGCACTTTCACCTTTTCATCGCGGATATCCTTGCCGCGGAAGAACGAGGGCGGCTCCATCGCAATCAGCGCCAGTAGCTGCAGCACGTGATTCTGCAGCACATCCCGCATCGCTCCCGAGGTGTCGTAGTATCCGCCTCGGCCCTGCTCGATCCCCTGCGACTCGGCCACGGTGATCTGCACATGGTCGATGTGATTCCGGTTGAACAGCGGCTCGAAGATCGAGTTGCCGAACCGGAACAGCAGGATGTTCTGGACGGTCTCTTTGCCGAGGTAATGGTCGATGCGGTAGATCTGCTCTTCCCGCAGAATCCGCCCGAGTTTGCGCTGCAGGTGCTGGGCCGATTCGAGGTCATGTCCGAATGGCTTCTCGAACACCATCCGCAGAATCTGGCGGCTGCGGCGATCGGGAACCATCCCGGCCTTGTAGATCGCTTCGGCCGTCGGCACGAACAGGTCGGGCGAGGTCGCCATGTAGAACACGCGGCGTTCGCCCAGGCCGGTTGCTTTTTCGAGCTCTTCGAACGACTTGGCGAGCCCGACATATTCATCGGGCTGGTCGAGATTGACGGTTCGATAGAACAGTTTCTGGGCGAATTTCGCCCATTCCTCGGCACTGATCTCGCCGAACCGACCGAACTTGCTGACGGCCGCATGCATCTCGGTGCGGTACTCGTCGTCGGTCTTGGGTCGCCGCGCAACGCCCACGATGGACGACTTGGCGGACAGGAATCCGTCCTTCCAGAGCGAGAAGAGCGCGGGAACGAGCTTGCGGGCCGAGAGGTCGCCCGACGCCCCGAAAATCGCGATCAGCGCGTCGTCGGTCGATCCGGGTTGGACCATCCCGGGCAGGGATTCGGTCGGCAGCGTGGTCGCGGCGGCGACGTGGGAACCAGCCATTCTCGACTCCGTGAGGACAGGCAGAGGGGGGGGTGACAGCCGGGAGTGTAGCGACCCGACCCAAGTGGCGAGAAGCGGGGAAGGCAGTCTGACGAATTCGGAAAGCCTCACGGCTTCCGCTACGTCAGCGGGGGAGCTATTCGTCGAGACCGAGCAGGCGGCGGATGCCGGCCCAGGGCTGGATGTAGGTGAGGAAGGGCAGACCGTCGACGGTTGGTTGTTGCAGACGGGTCACGCCATCGACGGCGGGGCCGTGGTCCACCATGGCCTGCAGCAGCTCGAACTCGCGCTGGCAGGTGAACGGGGCGAGCAGGTCGACGCGCCCGGCCAGCATCGCCAGGGCCGCGGACAGTGCGTAGCCGCCCCAGTTGCTTACCCCGGCGAGAATTACGAGATGGGCGGCAATTCGGCAGGGAATTTTTCCGGCTGAGTCGCCTGGCAGCCGTCGCACGAGTTCTTCCCAGGGGACCTGACCCATCCCCAGTTCGTTGCCGCCATCGCCAATGCCGACGGTTCGCACGACGCGGCCGGGACGGGCTGGCGGCTCGAACAGCAGATGGAGCGGCGCGGTGTGGGCCGAGAGATCGACTCCCCGCATGTTGTGCGGTCGGTCGTGGCTTTCGGGCGGGCAGCGTTCGAGAAATCTTTCGAGCGGGGCGGGTCCGGGACGGAGCTGGGCGGCGAGTGATTGAGGGGTGTGACTGGGACCAACCCGCTCGATCGCCACCAGGTGGGTCACCTTCTGTCCAAACTCGCTCTCCCACCAGGCGCGACACCAGTCACGGGTGGCGGCGGTCGGGTCGGACGAGGATGCGTCGAGCGGAACGATTTCGAGGGCGGACTCGGGAAAATCGGCAGCCGCCGCCAAGGCGCGGAGGGCGGGTTCGCAGGGGCGGTCGGTGAGAATGCGGGCGTCGATTCCCAGATCGCGGAGTGTTTGTGCAACGCGGAGAGCACCAGGCGGGCCATCGGTTTCGGCGGCGGGCGGTGTCGCGCCGGGGATGAAGAACCCGGTGAGAATGGCGACGGCGCGGCCGGTGGAGAGCAGGTCGGCGGCGGCGGCGCCCAACTGTCCCGGGAGCAGGGGCGGGAACTGGTCTTCGGTGCCCAACAGGCCGCGTCGGCCGGGGTCGCGGCGAATGAAGGCCTCGAATTGGGCCAGCCTGTCGGGCGCGGGACTCATGACAGCGACTTAGGAGAGGGTTCGGTTGAGGTGCAATGCGGGTTGGGAAAATCGGCTGGGGCGGAAAAAAAGAGGGCAGGCCGGTTGCGAAACCGCAGGTTGCCCCGGAGAATACTTCGGGAGTTTGATGGATGCGACCCAACCCGTTGCCAGCCGGGAGGTTGAAGCGATTTGAGACGGTCGCAACCGACGAACTCTTCCCACCCCGGCAACCGGGCCAGTCGCATCAAAAGAGAGTCGTGCCCCAACCGGTCGGCTCTGGCTGGCGGCTTGGTCTGGTCCTGCCCGCCGAACTGGTTTTGGCCTGCGTAACTCCCGTGATTGCGAATGCTTGCGTCAAATTGACGCAACGTCGTCTCACCCGTTTTGCGGTGAGTACACTGGGGATTCGCGTTCAGGCCCGAGTCCGTCGGCGCGCAAGAAACCGGGGTGGGGTGAACGGCTACAACAGTCGGCCTGTCAGCGTGAAAACTGACGGTTCGAGGAAAGAGGCCGAGGCTGGCGGTGGAACATGGGTCCGAAAGAGCGGTTGCTACGACAGCTCTGAAACAAACGCGCGAAAGGACAGGATGACAATGCGAAATCGATCGACATTGACCCGGGCCAGTCTGGCCGGGCTGGTTGGGACGCTAGCGGTGGTGGCGGGGGCGATGCTGCCCGTAGCCCAAGCCGCGGATGCGACGGGAACGTTCAAGGGGACGGTGACGCTGGACGGCGCGGCCCCGGCGCTCAAGCCGATTTACAAGAAGGGCGATGCAAATGTGAAGGACTCGGCGATCTGCGTCGCGGATGCCGACCTGCCGAACGAAGACATCGTGTTCGACGCCGGGACGAAGGGCGTCTCGAACGTGTTTGTCTACTTGCAGAAGGCCCCGGCGGGCTACACGGCTCCGGCGGTTCCCGCCGATCCGATCGTGCTCGACCAGAAGGCCTGCCGCTTCTTCCCCCGCGCTGCGGTGGTGCGGGTGGGTCAAGAGGTGAGTGTGCTGAACGACGACGATTGCCTGCACAACACGCACGTGACGTCGATCTCGTATCAGTTCAACGAGGCGATTCGGGCGAAGGACCGCAAGGGGCTCAAGTACAAGTTCCCGAAGGCGCTGAAGACGCCCGCTCCGGTGACGTGCGACCTGCATCCGTGGATGAAGGCGTTCCAACTGGCGGTCGATCATCCGTTTGCGACGGTGACCGACGAGAAGGGGAACTTCGAGATTACCGGGCTGCCAGCGGGCGACTACGAGTTCACGGTCTGGCATGAAGCGACGGGGTATGTGGAGCGGTCGCTGAAGGTGTCGATCAAGGCCGGGGCGGAGACGAAGAACGCGATCAAGATCCCGGCGTCGAAGATCAAGTCGAAGTAAGTCGGGGCGCAATCCGGTGCTGTCCCCGCCGAGACGGTTCGGCGGGGACAGGCTGTTTGGGTTTGGATTGGTTTGTGCGAGTGGTGGGGTCGCTGTCGAGACGGTCGAGGTGTCAATTGAGTCGGGCGCTGCGGTGGTTGATTCCCGGGTTGCTGTGGGCGGTCGCGTCGGGCTGTGAGCTGGCCGCGCCCGAGCTGTCGTTCGTGCTGCACGAGAAGACGCAGGCGCTGGTTCCCGAGGGACGGGACCTGGTCGTCAAAACGTTGTCGGAGTCGTTTGGGACGCCGACGGCTCCGGTCGTGAACAGTGCGTTACCGGTTGATTTTGGCGAGGCGGCGGATGGGAAGTCGCTGGCGGGCTGGAAGCTGGCGGAAGGGCGGGCGCTCTACATGATCCACTGCGTCCATTGTCATGGCACGAGTGGTGATGGGAAGGGGCCGACGGCGCGGTTTCTCAATCCGAAGCCGCGGGATTACCGGCTGGGGGTGTTCAAGTTCACGTCGACGTTTGGCGGGATGCGAGCGTCGCGCGGTGACCTGCGGACAGTGCTGAACGAGGGAATCGCCGGAACGTCGATGCCGGCGTTTCACCTGCTGGGCGCGGAGCCTGTCGAGCGGCTGGTCGAGTATGTCCGCTGGCTGGCGATTCGCGGTGAGCTGGAGACCAAACTGGCGGCGGAAGTCGCGGGGATGGGCGCGGATTCGGTCGAAATCGGGCGGCAGGTGGACGGAGACTCGGCGGTCACCGAGGCGGCGACCGCTGTGGCGGAAGCGGAGAAGGCGGCCGGTGGAGCCGGGGCGAAGTCACCCGCGCTCGATGCGGCGCGAGCCAAGCTGGACGAGGCGCGAAAAGTGGTTCGCGACCCGTTGATTGCCGAGCTGAAGGAGGCCCTGGAGTCGGACTATGCGGATGTCGTAACGGGGACGCTAGAGGCGATTGTCGAGGGCTGGACGAGCGCGGACGAGCCGGACAGCGTCGTGGTGCCGAGCAGTCCTCGGCCCGAGCCGACGGCGGAATCACTGGCTCGGGGCAAGGCGCTGTTTGTGTCGCAAAAGGCGAAGTGCGCGGATTGTCATGGGACGGGGGGCCTGGGGAATGGCCCACTCACGGAAGACTACTGGCCCAGGCCTGGCGTCACCCCGGAACAGAAGTACGAAGTGCCGGGACTGCATGATACGTGGGGGAACCCGCACAAGCCGAGGAACCTGACGCTGGGGCAGTATCGGGGCGGACGGCGTCCGGTGGATGTCTATCGGCGGCTGTTCGTGGGGATCAAGGGGACGCAGATGACGGGGTATGGGTCGGCACTGTCGGAGGAAGAGATTTGGGAGCTGGTGAATTATGTGCTGGCGCTGCCGTATGAGAAGAAATGACTAATGCCTACGGCCTCAGACCGGAGACCGGAGACCTGAGGGATCAGGAACT
>JAIXZD010000377.1 GCA_027489895.1 Planctomycetaceae bacterium | reverse complement strand
TTGGGCCGGTCGTGCATGACCCGCTCGGTCATCTCCCGCAGCGGGGCGAGGTTGACGCCAGCGCCCCTGTGGTCATGAAAGGGCGGGTTGTAGCTGACGGCCGCGACCCGCACGAAGCAGTTTTTTTGTGGCGTGGAACTCGGAGGCGATGCGGGCGTTGTGGTTTTCTCAGCGGCTGCCGCGGTTGATGCGGCGAATGCAAGGCCGCCGGCGACGAGGCCGGTTGTGGTGAACAGTTCGCGACGGGTCAGATCGGACATGGTGGGACTCCAAGGATTCGGAGGTGTTCGTTCGGTGGTGTGTCGTTGACGGGGTGGGGGTGTCAGGCCCCGAGCAGGGGATTCGCGAGGCGATTCCAAGAGAGTATACTTATCAACGCGCCGTGATGAGTCTGGGAGTGGGAGAGTTGTGGAATGGTCGGAACAGCTGGGGAAATGGCGAACGAGGCGTACGAGCGGCGCTCGAATGGTGAGGGCGGTTGGGGACGGGGGAACTCTCACGAGTTCCGCTACGGTCGAGGGGATTCGCTGCGCCTGGTCGGAGTGGTCTGGTTGGCGGTGACGGTCGGGTTGGGGACGGTTTGTCGGGCGGAGGAGCGATTGGAGTTCAATCGGGATATCCGGCCGATTCTCTCGGAGCATTGCTGGAAGTGTCACGGGTTCGATGCAGCCAACCGGGCGGCAGGGCTGAGACTGGATGAGCGGGAAGCGGCCTTGCGACCGGCCGACTCGGGCGCGGTGGCGATTGTTCCCGGCCAGCCTGAGGTGAGTGAGCTGATTGAGCGGCTGACCACGGATGATGAGTCGCTGCGGATGCCGCCCAAGTCGGTGGCGAAACGGCCTACGGCAGCGGAGATCGACACGCTGACGCGGTGGGTGCGGGAGGGTGCGACCTACCAGCGGCATTGGTCGTTCGAGCCGATCGTGAAGCCTGCCCAGCCGGTGGGGACAGAGGGCCTGCATCCGGTCGATGCCTTTGTCGTCGCGCGATTGCGGTCGCTGGGGCGCGATCTCGCTCCGGCCGCGGATCGCGACACACTGATTCGCCGCGTTTACTTTGATCTGATCGGCCTGCCGCCTTCGAGCGCGGAACTTGAGCAGGCGCGGAGAGAGACTTACGAGCAGACCGTGGATCGGCTGCTGGGATCGCCGCATTTTGGGGAGCGGATGGCGGTCGATTGGCTGGATGCCGCCCGCTACGCGGATACCGATGGCTACTTTGGCGACAAGCCCCGGCAGATGTGGCTGTGGCGGGACTGGGTGATTCGTGCGTTCAACGAAAATATGCCGTTCGACCGGTTCACAACGGAACAGTTGGCGGGGGACTTGCTGCCGAATGCGACGACCGCCCAGAAGATTGCGACGGGATTCAACCGGAATCACATGTCGAATGATGAGACCGGGCTGATCGACGAAGAGTATCGCGTCGAGTACGTGGCGGACCGGGTCGATACGACGATGTCGACCTGGCTGGGGCTGACGGTGGGCTGCGCGCAATGCCACGACCACAAGTACGACCCGCTCTCCCAGCGCGAGTACTATCAACTGTTTGCCGTCTTCAACACGGTGGCGGAACAGGGGCTGCTGCTAGGCACCGACGCACCACCGCGGATTTCGGTTCCGACGCCTGAGCAGGAGTCGCTGCTGGCCGCGAAAGTGACCGAGCGGGCAGCGGCTGAAGCGACGTTTAAACCGCTGCGGGAGGCGGCGATTGCGGATCTTGCAGCACGTGAGGCGATGATTCTGGCCGAGGCACCGGCAATCCCGGGGGCCGATGGCACGTGGGTGGGAGCGGTGCATGTTCCGCTGGAGGGCGTGGCCGATGGGGGCACGCGGGCGCTGGGGACGGCGCTCAAGCGGCACACGGGAGTTCGGGGAGATGCGCTGCGGTTCGATGCGACGCAGCATCTTGAACTCGATGCCGCCCAGTTGGCGGTGGATGCCGCGTGGACGTTTGGGCTGTGGGTCGATTGCGAAGCGTCGCTGGCGGCGCCGCTCTCGAAGATTGAGCCACTGGGAGACCGCCGCGGGCTGGAACTGTTGTGGCAGCGGGGTCAACTGGGGGTGAACCTGATCCATCTCTGGAATGAAAACAGCATCGAGGTGCAGACGCCGGAGAGGCTGCCGACGAATCGCTGGAATCATGTGGCGGTGCGGTATGACGGATCGAAGCAGGCGCGGGGTGTGACGGTCTTTGTGAATGGTCGACCAGCCGCAGTGAATGTGCGGCGGGATGCGCTGACGGAGACGATTGCGAACAGCGAACCGATCCGGCTCGGTCGTCGCGATGAAGGGCTGGGGTTCTACGGGTCGCTCGACGAGTTCCGCTGGATTCCCGCAGCGCTCCCGGATGACGCGGTTCTGGCGTGGTACCGGGGCGAACGACTTCGGGGCGTTCTGGAACGACCGGCGGACAAACGACCGGGGCGGGATGTCGAGTGGCTGTGGGACGACCACATTGACAATCGCTCAGACCAGGCGACACGCTCGGCCCGCGACGCCGTCCGGAAGGCCCAAGCGGCCGAAGCCGCGGTCCGCGCGTCGATTCCCCTGGCCCTCGTCATGGAAGAGCAGGCGATGCCCCGGGCGACTCATCTGCTGGAGCGGGGTGCTTACAACAAACCAGGAGAGAGGGTGGAGGTGGGGGTGCCCGCGGCACTATCGGCCTGGCCCGCAGGAGCGCCTCGGAATCGACTCGGGTTTTCCCAGTGGCTCGTCGCGCCGGACAATCCTTTGACGGCACGGGTCGCTGTGAACCGTTTTTGGAAGCAGTGCTTTGGCGAGGGGCTGGTCCGTACGGTCAATGATTTTGGCAGTCAGGGAGAACGGCCCACGCACCCGGATCTCCTGGACTGGTTGGCCGCCAGTTTTCGAGAGACATGGGACACGAAAGCGCTGCTCCGACAGATTGTCACGTCGCAGACGTACAAGCAGCGGTCGGCATTCGAGCATCTGCCGGATGGAGAACTGTTTGACCCGGAGAATCGGCTGCTGGGCCGCGGGACGCGGTTTCGGCTGCCGATTGAAATGATTCGCGATCAGGCGCTGGTGGCGAGTGGGCTGCTGGTCCCCACGATTGGGGGGCCGAGTGTGCGGCCCTATCAGCCATCCGGGTTGTGGGAGGAGGTCTCTTACAATTCCGAGGCGATCTACGAAGTGGATGATGGCCCGGGCCGATATCGCCGCAGTTTGTACACGGTGCATAAGCGGCAGTCGCCGCCGCCGGCTCTGTTGGTGTTCGATGGGCCAACGCGTGAGAAATGCACGTTGAAGCGGGCTCGGACAAACACGCCGCTGCAGGCGCTGGTGCTGCTTAACGATGAGACGTACATCGAAGCGTCGCGCGAGGTCGCGCAGCGGCTGCTAGGCGCTGGGGTTGAGGACCGAGTGCGGTTGCAGATGGCCGTCGAAACGATTCTTTCCCGGGAGGCACGGGCTGAGGAAGTTGAGGCGCTGGCTCGGCTGCTGGAATCGACGCGGAAGCGGTTTGCTGAGGATGTGTTGTCTGCCAGGCAGTTGGCGCGGCAGGAGGAGTCGACCCCTGGGCCGGTTGCGGAGGAACTTGCCGCGTGGATGGTGTTGGTGCAGGCGCTGCTCAATCTGGATGAGGCCGTGACGAGGCGGTGACGAGACTGTGCCTGTGTTTAGTGGTTGTTCGCGGGCGGTGTTGCTGCGCGATCGACGGTGAGGTGGTTGGGGCATTTGTAGCTCGTCTCCGTATTCATTGAGGTTTCGCGGCTTTTGTGTGGTGGGGATGTCGTTGCATCGCTGGCATGCTTGCCCCGAAGCGGTGCAAGCATGGCACGGTTTACACACTTTGCCCGGCGTCTCACTTGCCAGATTGAACCAGGCGGACGCTCTTGCGGGATGTGGCTGACCGGTGGGAGTGTGGGGCGGGGATTGGTAGTCTCTGGAAGATCAGCCGCCCGGACCAATCCTGTTCGTGGCGGATCGGACATCGAAACACGCACGCTTCACTCTGGTTGAGGTCGACTATGCGCTCGCTCGCGCGAATCGTCGTTGAACGTCTGTTGGTCCTGGCGCTCGTGGCTGGATGGGGTGGGCAGGCCGCGCTCGCCGACGAGGCCCGGCCCAACATTTTGTTCCTGTTTGCCGATGACCTCACCTGTCAGGCGATCAGTTGTTATGGCGATGAGCGGAAGCTGCTGGAGACGCCGAACATAGACCGGGTGGCTCGGGAAGGGATGCGGTTTGACCGGTGCCTGGTGACGAACTCGATCTGCGGGCCGAGCCGGGCGACTATTCTTACCGGCAAGTATTCCCACCGAAACGGGTTCTACAACAACACGAACTCGGCGTTCGACAGTCGCCAGGTGACGTTCCCCAAACTGCTGCAGGCGGCGGGGTACTCGACGGCGCTCATTGGGAAATGGCACCTTGTCAGCGATCCGACCGGGTTTGATCACTGGCAGATCCTGCCGGGACAGGGGCTGTACTACAACCCGCCGATGATTCGGAATGGCGAGCGGGTCAAGACCTCGGGCTATGTGACGGACATCATCACCGATCTGTCGCTCGACTGGCTGAAGAGTCGCGATCGCTCGAAGCCGTTTCTCCTGATGTGTCAGCACAAGGCTCCGCACCGTGAGTGGGCTCCGGCGCTACGGCATCTGGGCTGGGACGAAGATCGCAAGTACCCCGAACCGGCCACGCTGTTTGATGCGTTCGAGGGACGCAGCCGGGCGGTGAGCGACCATGACATGGGCCTCGACCGCACGTTCACCGACCTCGACGCCAAACTGACGCCCGCCCCGAACATGACTCCCGAGCAACTGGCGGAATGGAACGCGTACTACCAGCCTCGGAATGCGGCGTACGAAGCGGCGAAGCCGACGGGGCGCGACCTCGTGCGGTGGCGGTACAACCGCTATCTGCATGACTACCTCGCTTGCGTGAAAGCGGTCGATGAGAACATCGGCCGGATGCTCGACTTTCTCGACCGCGAGGGGCTGGCGGAAAACACGCTCGTGGTGCTGTCTTCCGACCAGGGCTTTTTTCTGGGCGAGCATGGCTGGTTCGACAAGCGCTGGATTTTTGAAGAGTCGTTGCGGAGTCCGCTGGTGGTACGCGGCCCCGGGGTGAAGTCGCCTGGCTCTGCCAACGGACGGATCGTGTCGCTGATCGATTTTGCGCAGACGTTTCTCGATGTCGCTGGCGTCGCAGCCCCAGCGGAGATGCAAGGCCGCAGTTTCAAACCGCTGCTGGTTGGGGAGACTCCAGCCGATTGGCGGAAGAGCCTCTACTACCACTACTACGAGTTTCCGGTGCCGCATCGGGTTCGCCCGCACTACGGCGTGATCACCGACCGGTACAAGCTGGTTCATTACTACGGGTCGGATGTCGACGAGTGGGAGCTGCTCGATCGGGAGCGCGATCCGGGCGAGACGCGGAGCGTCTATTCCGACCCGGCACTGGCGGCGACTGTGACGGGGCTACGGGCGGAGCTCGAGCGGTTACGCGTCGAGGTGGGCGATACGGGGCCGACGCCGCGGGAGGCGTTTGGCAACCAGCCGTTCGAGGGCGAGCCAGCGCCGCCGAAGGCGCGTCCGGATCAGCCGGCGGGAAAGAAGAAGGCGAAGGCGGTGAATTGATGGAGCGGCCGGGGGAACGCTCACGCGTTCCGCTACATAAGAAGAAGACGATCAGGCGATCGTGAGGACGATTTTTCCGGCGAGGGTCCCAGCCTTGTCGAGGGTGTTTTCCTGCTGCAGTTGATGAGCTTTTGCGGCGTCTTCGAGCGGCAAGGTGACGGCGATGCGCGGGGTCCACTTTCCTTCTGTGGACCAGCGATTGAGATCGTCCGCGCAGGCCCGCTGTTCCTCCGGGCGGGCGTTGAACATTGCGAACCCGACGAGCGACAGGTCGCGTGTGTAGAACGCGCCGAGCGGAAAATCGGGCCGGGCCTGTCGCCCCGCCATGAGCAGAATTCGCCCGCGCATCGCCATCATGGAAATCGTGCGTTCCAGGGTCGGTTCGCGGAGTGTTTCGAACCAGACGTTGATGCCGCTCGATTCGGCCGCGGCGGCGCGGATCGCATCGTCGAGACCGGGATCGCGGTAGTTGAAGACGACATCGGCCCCGAGGGCGCGGGCCGCCTCGACTTTGGCGGGGCTGCCGACGGTGGTGAGGACGCGTGCCCCGGCCGCTTTGGCAAGTTGCACCACGGCCGATCCCACGCCGCCGGTTCCGCCGTTGACGAAGACCGTCTCGCCCGGTTGCAGGCGTGCACCGCGAAACAGGCCCAAGTGCGCGGTGATTCCCGTCAGCGCCCCGGCGGCCGCGAGGGCATCGCTCTGACTGGCAGGCGTGGGGTAGCACCAGGCTGCGTCGATCGCCGCGTACTCAGCAAAACAACCCTGCCGTCCGAGGAGCCCCTGGTTGCTGCCCCAGACGCGGTCACCGACTTTGAACTGGGTGGTCCCCGGTCCAACCGCCGCGACCTCCCCGGCGAAGTCTGCCCCGATGACATAGGGGAACGAGAGCGGCATGGCGACCGCACCGGCGCGAAGATACGTATCAATCGGGTTCACGGCGACGGCCCGCACCCGCACCAGGAGTTGACCTGGGCCGGGGGTGGGCGTGGGCAAGTCGCCCACCTGAATCACCGTGGGGAGTCCCGTTTCTCGAATGTATGCGGCGCGCATCACACAGTTCCTGTCGAGGCTTAAAAGTTGCGGAGGTTTGGCCTTGGTCGGTTGACAGCCTGTTGACGAACCGGGTCGAGGAACAACGCAAGGCGTTGGCAAGCGCAAATGCACCGTGTCTGGACTCGTCGCCCGCGCACTGCTGGACAAGCCAGCAGTGGCACCCGCGTGAACGGGAGCAGATCGACACGGCACTGGCAGAGCCAGTGGCACACAACCGATCAGGTTCAATCTGTCTACTTCACAACACTACTTCGTCAGTTCGAGATACTTGGCGGCCGCTTCGGCCACGTGGCCTGCTTCGGCATCGCCTGAATGCACGAACAGACCGTAGCGCAGCCGCACGGTCTGACCGGCTTCGATTGTGACGGGGGCTTCCGGCTCGGTGCCGTTGGTGTAGGCATGCGGCCCGAACGGGCTGACGGAAAACAGACCGTAATCGCGAACGTGGTACCGCGATTTGCGGAAGTTCGCGGGATGGTCGAGCAGGGTGACGCCGTAGACCTTGCCGCCGACTTCGCCTGAGTAGTCGACCCAGGCCGACTCTTTGCCCCAGCACTCTTTGGTGCCCTTCAGTCCTTCGGCGTTGACGACCTTTCCGGTTTCCTTCTCACGCATGCCGTTGGGCAGGCGGATACCGAACATGCCTTCTTTGGTGTCTTCAAAGTGGACGGGCGTTGAAACCGCCTTGAGCGTGAAGTCAAAGGTCATCAGCCGGTTCGGATAGATTTTTGTTTCGGTCGTCTCTTCCAGCAGGGGCTGACCATCGTCTTTGAGCCAATGGCTGACATAGCGAATCGTGGCGACGTCGCCTGACGGCTGGACAATCTCGACCGACTGCGTCTCGACACGGGCCTTTTCCGCCCAGAAGTTCAATCCACTCACTTCGTCGAGCGTGAACCAGATCCCCTTGTGATGCGGATGATCCTCGGGGTTCTCGATGACGCGGGTGACCACCGCCCCGTCGGCGGCGTGGACGGGGTGGAAGAACGGCTTGGCGAAATCCTTCGAGGTGCTGAGCGCGGTGAAGGGCTGTCCATCGATCTGGACGGTCACGCCGGTGGCTGTCTTGGACAGCTTGACCTCGCCCGCCTGGCTCGCCTGCGACCAGCCACCGGCAACGAGCAGCGTGAGGGCCAGCGCGAAAACTCCCGCCCGATTGACTCTGCCGTGGGTCTTCATCGTCTTCATCATGACA
>JAIXZD010000258.1 GCA_027489895.1 Planctomycetaceae bacterium | reverse complement strand
TTGGCCCCGGTGATCGCTTCGAGCGCCATCGCCGCGAAGAACCGCGTCTGCCAGTCGTCATCGCCCAGCCGGGCGAGCAGCGCGGGGATCTCGTCGGCCGACCCGATCATCGCCAGCGAATGTGCGGCCTGCCGCCGAACGTCGTCCGCCGGGTCCTCGAGCAGCGTCACGAGCGACAAACGGTCGGCTGCCGTCACTTCATCGGGCAGATACGCCAGCAGTTCCGCACCGGCCCGGCGGACTTCGGCATCCGGTTTGGTCAGCCAGGTTCGATAAATCGGCGCGGAACCAATCGCCGCTTGGCGGCGGTATTCATCCGGTTCGTTGCGGCGATAGCTGAGGTCGGTCGGTTCGTGGGTGATGCGGGTCAGCGGAAGTTTCGTCGCCAGCAGACTCACGCCCGGCACGGCCTCGCTCTGCGGCGCGTGGCAGCCGAAGCAGGATTTCGTTTCGCCAGAACGAGCCGTCATATACCCGGCCTGCAGGACCAGCCTGTCTCCATCGGCGGCGAGGGTCTCGATGAACACCGGGGTATCTGCCGGAGCCTCGAACGCGATCGATCCATCGGGCAGAACGGGGACGACCCCCAGCACACGCGTCTCGAGGCTGGTATGGCTCGACAGGGCCAGTTCCGTCGGTTCGGCGGCGAGAACGCGTGCGAACCGGGCCCGGGCGTTGAGCTGGTTCCGTTCGTCCGTGTCGCCCTGGCGTCCCGCGGCGACCACGAACGTCGCCATCTCCGAATCGTTTTTGGGTTGATCGGGAATCGCGCGGGGTTTCTGACGAGCGAGACCCACCGGCACGGCGTCCCACTCACTCAGATTGGTCCGATCGAACACGAGGCGAATGTCGCGGGTTGCGGGGTCAACGACATACAGCCCGATATCCCGGCTGCCGGGCAGTGTGGCCGCCATGAGGAACCGGCCATCGGCGAGCGCATAAGGCGAGGCCCGCGTACCCAGGGGCGACAGATGCATCGTGTGCGTCGTGCCCCCCGTTTGTACGGAAGCGGTTCCGGGAAAGACCGGCGCGAGAGCGGTGGCGAGATCGATTCCCAGGTTCGGGTCGTAAATCGAAGGCCCCATCTCGCTTTGCACCAGCAGCCGTCCTCCGGGCAGTTCGCTCGCGCGGGTGAGGCCGATCGCCGCGTGACGGGTGCGGTTGTAAAACTGGTACTGACCAGCCCCGAAGAGGTGCCGCTCTTCCGTGCCGTCGGGACGCAGGGAGATGAGATACGTCTCGTGCTTGATGAACGGCGGCACGGAGATGTGGAACGCATCCCAGAACGAGCAGACGAGCGTGCCGTTGGCGAGGACCGTCGGCTCGAAGTAGTTGCCGGGTGAGAACGTGATCTGTTCGAGGCTCGACCCGTCGCCGTTCATGCGGAACAGCATCTCGCTGCGTTCTTCGTGGTACTCGTCGAGATAGCCCGCCCGGTCCGAACAGAACACGATCCGCCCATCCGGCAGATAGACGCCCGACACATCGTTGTACGGTCCATTCGTCAGTTGTTTCAGCCCCGTGCCATCGATGTTGATCTCGTAGAGGTGGTACCAGTCCTCAGTGTCGCGGCGCATCGAGAAGAGCACCTTCTGCCCGTCGAACGACGGCTCGGGGTCGAACACGTTGCCCTGCTTGAGGAACGTGAGCTGCGTCAGCGTGCCATCGGGCCGGGCCGGAACGAGTGCGAACAGATTGCGGCCAGGTCGGGCGGCCGCGTGCGTGCGCTCCCACGCGTTATTCGTCGCCCCCTTGGGGTAGACGTAGCCATCGCGCCAGTGGAACGAGCCTTCGTACTCCTCGTGCTTGCCATCGACGATCGGCCCGCCGACGAACACAACGCCCGGCAGGCTTTTCGCCGATTCAGGCGCGGGCGGTGTGGTGGGCAGGGCCGAGTACCGGGCGCCCCGGTCGCCCGGAAACGGGGTTTCGTCCGCTGAGGTCGGCAGTCCCACAAACGGTACGGCCAGCAGCAGGACAAGCAGAGCCCACGCGGGGTGACCCGAGCGGGATAGCGAACGATGTGCGGGGATGATCTGCAACATACCAGGGTTACTCCTCGTCCGACGCGATTGAGCGCTATCGCATCGACCGCCTTTGATTCTAACCGGACGAGCAGGCGCGGACGAGACGCTCGCAGCGAAAAAGTGCGTCCACTCGCCAGGGCGCGTCCCCTTCCCAGGGAGCCGGAAGCGTTAGCGCCCGAAGGCGCGGCCGATCCCGCCCGCGTGTGGCGATCGCGTCGATCCCGTTCCCTGGGCCAGGGAGTATGTGACCGCGCGTCGGGTTTCGCTGTCGTCCGCGCCGGGGAAGCCTCACGGCTTCCGCTACGACCGACTTTGGAACGGCGCGGGCGCGATCGATCGGGCTATTTGCCGGCAGGATCGACGCGGCGGATCGCCGCGGACAGCTCGCTGCCATGGGGACGCGGGGCGAGATTTGCCGGCGTGGCCCCCTCACGCGAACCGTCCGGCGATGCCTCGAACGACGTCGACGCCGGCGCGGACACCAGTTGCGGAGCGGCGGCACGGCCGGCCTCGCCTTTCGCCAGGTCCTTGCGGACCTTGCGTTCAAGAATCGCCCCGAGTGGACCGGCCAGCAGGGCCGGGGTGATCACCAGGTCGGCCACCATCGCGGCGGCAACCAGAGCCGACATCAGCCAGCCAAACCGGGAGACGAGCACCAGCTCGGCCGGGTAGAGCATCATCAGCCCGAGGCAGATCACCAGGCTCGTCTGGTAGACAGCCGGGCCGCAGTGCCCAATCGAATTGGCGATCGCGTCAACGCGCGAGCGTCCCTCTTCCAGCCCCATCCGGAACCAGGTGAGCAGATGCAGGGTGCCATCCACGGCGATCCCCAGCGCGATCGACGCGGTGATGACCGACCCGATATCAACGCGGACCCCGCACCACGAGATCACGCCGAACACGAAGAAGATCGGCAGGACGTTCGGGATCATCGCCAGCGCCCCGGCCAGGGGACTTCGCAGCACATAGCTGATCGCGATGCCGATCGTCACGAATGCGATTCCGAAGCTTTGGATCAGGCTGTTGAGCAGTTCGTCCTGTGTCGCCATGAACAACGGAACCATGCCGGTGACGAAGTGGCTGGCCCCCGGATGGTAGGCCACGGTCTGGCCGACTTCCCGGAACTTCTCGCTCCCCTCGCCCGCGATCAGCCGCAACTCTTCGGCGCAGATCGTTTCAATCTGGCGGGTCAGATCGGAGTAACTGTTGTCAGCCATCACGGCGACCTGCGCGGTGATCCGCCAGAGTTCATCGCCAACGGCGTTGAAGTTCGAGGGCTGGTCGAGCATTTTCAGCATGGTTGCCGCGCCGCGGCGATTGTCCGTCTTGCAGCGCTCTTCGATCGTCCGAGATTTGGCCGCGTAGGCAGCACGCTCGCGGACGTTCGCGCCCTCTTCGGGCGGCAGCACGGTCGGCAGGAAATCGGCCAGGGAGAGGCTGCCGCTCACATCGGGAAGATGTTTGATCCGCTGTTGAATGCGACCGATGATGCGCTGCCGCTCGACGAACTTCAGCTCGGACTGAGCCGCTTCGTCGAACCGCACCAGTACGTCGATCGGCACGATCCCCACGAGCGACCGCTCCATCGCGATGTAGTCCTGCACGATCCGGCTGGAGTCCGGGAAGTAGCGAATCACCTTGGTTTCCGTGCGGAAGTACCACATGCCCGCCGAACCCACAAGCGCCACCACGCAGGCCACCGAGAGCACCGGCTTCCAATGCCGGGCAACCCGCCCGCCATACGCCGCCCACTCGGCATGGTCGATTTCGTCGCGGGTTGGCCGACGGGGTGGGAACAGGGCGATCAGCGCCGGTAGGCCGAACAGCGTCACCCCGAGGGCAATCACCACGCCGATCGCGGAGTACAGCCCGAAATCCCGGATCGGGCTCAAGGCGCTGGTCATCAGCGAGAGCAGCCCGAGCGCGGTCGTCAGGCTCGACCAGACACAGGGAGTCACCGCCGCGCCAAGCGCTTTTCCCAGCGCCCCGGTGGGATTCACCGCGGCTTCGTTCTTCCAGTAATTGGCGAGGTGAATCGCCCCGGAGAGCGTCGTCACATAGAGCAGCGCGGGCATCACCACGACGACCATGTTCATGCTACCGCCGGTCATCGGGACAAGCGCCGTTGAGACGAGCACCGCAAACGCCGCCGACCCCAGCACCAACGCCGCCAGGTGCAGGCTCCGCAGCATCCAGATGGTCAGCGCGACGCCGACCACCGTCGACAGCAGCATCACCGAGCGCTTGTGCAGCAGATACCACGGCTCGCTTTTGTCCCAGGCCGCCTTCAGCACCCCAAGATTCAGTTGCGACCCGGCCACCGGCCGGCCGCCCATGCGGATCGACTCGATCGGAATGCCGACCAGAGCGGCCTTTTCCTTGAGCAGTTGGAACGTCACCTGCCGGTCGGCCAGACCCGCTTCGGACAACAGCACGGCAATGGCCGCGGGCGAACCGGGCGTCAGGAAAATGGCTTCGACGGGCGGCGTCGCGACGCCTTCCACTTTCAGGCCCGCAAGCAGTTCGCGGACATGGTCCACCTGATCGGGTCGAAAATTGAGGCCGTCCCAGTCGAGCTGAAAATCGTGGCGATAATCGGGTATAGCCACCTTGCTCGCTTCGTCGCCATACGCGGCCAGTTCGGCCTCAGATGGCAGCGGGAGTGTTTCAGTCGAGGCGACCGGCAACACATGGGCCTTGATCCCAAGCTTCGTCTGCAATTCGGCGACGACTTGTCGCTCGATCGCCACGCGCTGCGGCACCGCTTCGGGAGAGAGTCGCACCTTCGCAGGACCGGCCCCCAGTAGCACACCCTGCAGGCGCGAGAGCGCCTCGTCGCGGGGCACGTCATTCTTCACCATGTCGATGAGCAGCTCTGAGGGCGTTCGCACCCGTTCGACCTGCTTCAGCCCGCCCCGACGAATCCCTTCCGCGTCGGGAACTCCCACAATCTCCGTGATGAATGCCGCAGTCCGGGGGTCATTCAGATGACTGCCATCCCACGTGAGGATGACGCTCTCCTCGGAAGGAAAGTGGTCCGAGTACCAGTGATACGTCTGATAGGCGGCATTGTCGCCGCCCAGCCAGTTGTGGACCTCATTCTCCAGCCGGGAGAACGACAGCCCCCAGAAGGCGATGGGGACCAGAAACAGCATCAGCCCGACGGCCGCGATGGCCTTGCCGGGGGTGACGGAAACAGATTGATCCGCGATACGGGTCATCGGCGACTCGGGCAATGCGCGAGGTGGTTCGGCTGAATGGACTTCGGGACTTCACTCGCGACAGGCCCAGCCAGACGGACTCCGCAAGCGCGGAAGCGGCCGACCGGCCCCTGAGCAAGGCCCCGAACTCTTCATAATCTTGGATGGACGTCAGTCCCAACCGCTCTCAAAGCCGTAAACCGAACTTCGACAGCAGGTTAGGACCGAAGCGAAAGGGAGTCTATCACGGTATGCGGGAATCCGGAAAGGTCGGGTTTCCCGTACTGCTTCCAAAACAGGGCGAATCACCGCACAAGCTGACGACCAGCGAAACTCTGCGGGCCTGTTCACCGTAACTTAGGATTAGTTAATATGGGGTATTTGAGTAGCTTGGGTTTTGTGTAGTGGCCTCTGGCTGTCGGTAATCGTCGACACCCGCATCGAAAATGCAATCTGACCAAAACGTCAGTCTGGAGAAGGAGACAGGTTCGGCCGAAGGTCGCATTGTTCAGGTCTTGTTTGCGGTCGGCTGACAAAGTTAGGATCGAGCCGCCTCGAGTTCTTTAGCTCCCTAGAGTGCGTTATGTCCAGTGCGTCGGCCGTGTTGAAGCAGCATCACCCCGAGTTTCCAGAGTTGCCCGCAATTCCCGGCGGGTGGAACGATGTCCGCTACGAAATCGAAGGCCGAACGTTCCAACTCGCGCAGCCACGGACGCCGGATGACTTTCTCGATGACCCGGACGTGAATGCCTGGCATGTGAAAGACGGCTACATGCCATACTGGAGCTACCTTTGGCCGACCTCGCTCGAAGTGGGTGAGCTGTTGCTGAAGACGCCCTGGCCCATGGGCTTGCGGACGCTGGAAATTGGCACGGGGATCGGTCTGACGGGCGTGGTCGCGCTGGCCGCTGGCCTGGATGTGGTCCTGAGTGATTACGACCCACAATCGCTGGAACTGGCGGCGTTCAACGCCCGTCGCAATGGCCACTCCCACCCCAAAACGCTCTGCCTCGATTGGCGGAATCCGCCGGCCGGGTTGACCTACCCCTTCCTGCTGGGCTGCGATGTGATCTACGAGCGGCGGAACCACGAGCCGATACTGGGTCTCATGGGACAGATGCTCGAACCGGGCGGGCTGGTCTGGCTGGCCGACCCCGGACGTCACTCGGCCCATCTGTTCTTCGAAGATGCGAAAGCCGCCGGTTGGGAGTTCGACTGCATCCCCGTCGCCCGCAAACCCTACCCCGACCGACCGGACGGTGTCACCAACATCTGGCGGCTGTGGCGCAAGCAAGAAGCGCCGAGCTGGTCCTGGCGGTAACGACTCTCACGATCGAAACGGTTTGAAGCCCGGGGTGTGCTGCTGGGAAGCCTCACGGCTTCCGCTCCCTTTGGCCTGCACCGTCTTCTGCCGTACTCCGAGCGGACGAAGCACTACGTTTTTGGTTGTTCCGCGCGGTTGAGAAACCCGGTGACGTGGTGCGACAGGTCCGGGTGGGCGTCTTCAAACAGGTAATGGCCCGCCCCCTCGAACGTCAGCGTATTGGCGTTCGGAAAGCGGCGGACCCATTCCGCCAGAAACTCCACGTTGAAGCACCAGTCCTTAAGGCCCCACGCCAGCAGCATCGGCGAGTCGGCCCAGTGGCTTAGCGAGTTTTCCACCTCGACGAGCGTCTGGTAGCTCGGGTGCGCGGGTGACATCGGGATGTCTTTGACAAAGCGATTCACCGCGACGCGATGGTCCCACGAGTCGTACGGAGCGAGGTAACCAGCCCGCACCGCCGGGGGGAGACCTCCCGGCCGGGTCGTCGCCATGGTTACCGCCGCCAGGGAAAACGCATTGAACCCGCGCAGGGCGAGCGTCCCCACAATCGGCCAGCGACAGACGGCAATCCGAAACGGAATCCGTCTCGACCGGAACGCCGCCGTGTTGCAGACGACAAACCGGGAGAACCGGTCCGGCAACCGGGCCGCGGCCCCGAACCCGATCGCCCCGCCCCAATCGTGGACCACCAGCGAAATGTTTCGCAGGTCGAGCGCTTCGATAAACCGCACAAGATTATCGATGTGGTGGGCCAGGTCGTAAGGATAACTGGTCGGTTTATCCGAAAAGCCACAGCCCAGATGGTCAACCGCGAGGACCCGCCGTGCAGGCGAAAGGTCTTTCACCAGGTGTCGCCAGGCAAAGCTCCAGGTTGGATTGCCATGCACGCAGAGCACCGGTCCCGGCTGATTGGGGCCCGGCGGATTTGGACCTGATTGCGTCGGGCCACAGTCGATGTAGTGGTAGCGATGGCCGCCAAGATCGAGGAACTGCGAGGGAAAGGGGTATTCGTCGACGAACCCGGCCCGGAGACGCAGCGCCGAGGAGAGCAGCGCGGGGGACAGCAGATCGGGGGCGGGGACGGACATGCGCTGTTTAAGACCAGGGAGCGAGGCGGGACAATCGTCCCCAAAAGGTAGCATCCCCCGGCAGTGGCCGCGACGCGCGGGCGGTCGAGTCTGCCCTCGCCGATTTCCGGGCGACAGTCGCGCCTCAGGGAGCCGGAACCGTTAGCGCCCGGAGGATTCCCCAATCCTGCGGGACCCCCTCCCCGACAACTGTTCCCTGACAACCGATCCCAGCGCTCGGTTGGGAATCCGCGATTCGGGCCGGTAGATTGGAGAAACGTTCGCTGGCCACCCTGCAAGGACCGATTCCCATGCTGACACCCCGCCCCGCTCTGCTGTCACGTCGCGCCACGTTGGGAACTCTGGCCGCCGCGGCGATTTCCTCCGGGTTGCCCTTCGGGTTCCTCGAGGGGACTGGCTCGCGTCTGAATGCGGCCGAAGATGCGGCGGCACCTGCCCACAAGCACTTCTTCAAACTGAGTCTCGCGGCCTACTCGTTCCGCGATGCGCTCGCCGGCAAATCGCCCACGATGACGCTGGACGATTTCATCCGGTTGTGTGCCGAGTACCAGCTCGATGGCTGCGAGCTGACGAGCTACTACTTCCCCAAGAGCTTCGACGCGGCCTACCTGTCGCACCTGAAGCAGCTCACGCATCGCCTGGGGCTGGATGTTTCGGGAACGGCTATCGCACAGGATTTCTGTCAGGCCGACGGCGACAAGCGCACAGCCGACATCGCCCACGCCAAAGCCTGGATCGATCACGCCGCGGCGTTCGGCGCCCCTTGCATTCGCATCTTTGCCGGCAGCGTTCCCAAGGGGATGACCGAAGAGACGGCCATTCAAAACTGCATTCGGGGGATTGAAGAGTGTCTCCCCCATGCGGCCGAGAAAGGCGTGATTCTCGCACTGGAAAACCATGGCGGGATCACCGACACCCCCGAGCAGATGCTCAAGATCGTGACCGGGGTGAAGCCCAACCCGTACTTCGGCGTGAACTTCGACGGAGGCAACTTCCGAACGGCCGACCCCTACGCCGACCTCGCCAAGATCGCTCCGTACGCCGTCAACGCACAGCTCAAGGTCGACTTGTACCCCGAGGGCAAGAAGCAACCGGCCGACTTCGCGAAAACGCTGGGGCTGCTGAAAGCGGCCGGCTATCGCGGCTACATCGTGCTCGAATACGAGGGCGAAGCCGAAGCCAAGACCGCCGTGCCCAAGGTGCTCGCCGAGCTCCGCGCCCTGATCGCCAGCGTGTAGAGCGGTGTAGGGTGGGCACTGCCCACCAATGCTCACCAGATCCCATCGACCGAACCACTCGCCCCCGGCTTCAACCGATCTGGACGGCTCAATGATTGCTCGTTGTCTGTGTCGGTGAGCGATCCAAATGAACTGCCGTTGGCCGTGCCGGTGAGCGCTGGTGGGCAGTGCCCACCCTACAGGTCAAACGGACCTTGGTCTGCCTTTCCTTGGTGCCTTCGTGCCTTGGTGGTGAACCAAAACCTCCCCATCGCGCGACGTACGTTTCGCATACGGGATTGAATTGTCTTACGCGCCGACCGATAAATGAGGGTCGATGCTCGATGTTCTGCTGGCGAGGCCTGACATGCTCGATTTGATTCAACCGGGACCGGAAATCGACCGCCGGGCGATGCTGTCGCGGACGGGGCTGGGGCTGGGGTCGCTGGGACTGGCGTCGCTCCTGGGGAACGAAAGCGAGGCGGCAAGCCTCGGTGCGGCCGGTGGACCGCATCATGCTCCTAAGGCCAAGCGCGTCATCCATTTCTTTTTGAATGGCGGCCCGTCGCACGTCGACACGTTCGACCATAAGGTCGCTCTGGAAAAATACGCCGGTCAGCCCGCCCCGATCAATCTGACAACCGAGCGCAAGACCGGTGCGGCGTTCCCGTCGCCGTTCAAGTTCCAGAAGTACGGCGAATCGGGCCTCGAGGTGAGCGAGATCTTCGCCAAAACCGCGGCCCACATCGACGACATCGCCGTCATCAACTCAATGTACGCCCAGGTGCCCAATCATGAGCCCTCGCTCATGCTCATGAACTGCGGCGACTCAGTTCAGCCCCGGCCCAGTGTCGGGTCGTGGGTCATGTACGGGCTGGGGGCCGAGAACAAGAACCTGCCCGGCTTCATCGCCATGTGTCCCGGTGGCTATCCCATCAAAGACACCGAGAACTGGCAGGCGGGTTTCCTGCCCGGTGCGTTCCAGGGCACGTTTATCGATCCGCAGCATCGCGAGATCGAGAAGCTGATCGAGAACATTCGCTCGCCCCATGTCGATCGCGTCACCCAGCGGAAACAGCTCGACCTGCTGCAGACGCTCAACCGCGCCCACCGGGCCGAGCGGCGGGATCCGCGTCTGGAAGCGCGGATCGAATCGTTCGAGCTGGCGTTCCGGATGCAGATCGAGGCGGCCGAGGCGTTCGATATCTCCGACGAACCAAAGCATCTGCAGGAGCTGTATGGCGATCATGCGCACGGCCGACAGACGCTGATCGCCCGCCGCCTGCTGGAACGGGGCGTGCGGTATGTCCAGTTGTGGCACGGGGCGGGCCAGCCTTGGGATAACCATGGCGAGATCGAGAAGAACCATCGCAAACTGGCGGGGGAACTGGACCAGCCGATCGCCGCGTTGATGACCGACCTCAAGCAGCGGGGCATGTTCGAGGACACGCTGATTCTGTGGGGCGGCGAGTTCGGTCGGACCCCCACCGTCGAGCTGGGCGGCGACGGCAAGTCGCTCGCGGGGCGGGACCACAACCACTACGGGTTCAGCGTCTGGATGGCCGGGGGCGGGATTCGCGGCGGCACGAAGTACGGCACGACCGACGACTTCGGCTTCAAGGCGGCCGAGAACCCCTGCAGCGCCCACGACCTGCACGCCACGATGCTGCACCTGCTCGGCTTCGACCACGAGCGGCTCACCTACCGCTACGCCGGCCGCGATTTTCGGCTAACCGACGTCCACGGCAAGGTGATTCGCGAAATCGTCGCGTAGGGTGGGCACTGCCCACCGTTGCTCACCGGCCACCATCGACCACTCATCATTTCTTCCGCTCACCGACGTCACCACCGACCACTTCACCCCAACCTGCGGCAAGAAATGCCGCTTGGTGGTTGGGTATTGGTGAGCGCTGGTGGGCAGTGCCCACCCTACGCCTGGATTAGCCAACCGGCAGCACGCGCCGCCACTGCTCTTCCAGGCGCTTGTCGGAAACGGGGACCGCGGTCTTCAGGTCCTGCGCAAACAGCGACACGCGGTACTCCTCGATCAGCCAGCGAATCCCCTGGAGTTCCGGGTCGATCACGCCGCGTCGCTCATGGGCCGTCAGTCGCGCCGAGTACTCGCGCCACTGGAACCGCGCCTTCTCCAGACATTCGCGGTCGCGTTCCAATCCACCCGCCTTCAGCTTCGTCGCCCGGATTCGCATCGCCTGCAGATACCGCGGGAACTGCACCAGCCAGGCGAAGGGGACGTTCGTCAAAAACCCCGGTGCGACCAGATGCGCGAGCTGCTCCTTCATGTCCAGCCGGGCCTCCTGCCAGAGCGGACTCCCCAGCGACTCGATCACAGGCCGGGTTTCCTGCACCCCCAAGAGCAGCGGTCGGAGCAGCGACACAATCTCCTGGACCGCCTCTCCAAACCGTTCCCGCCCCGCTTTCCACTGCGCCTTGAACTCGGCCTGGGATCGCGGCAAGACATCCTTTTGCAGGCAGGCCCGTTCCGCCAGCAGCACGGCAATGTCGTCGCGAAACGACTGTCCCTTGTCGGGCAGCGTCATGGCGATCGCCAGAAACTTGTCAAAGTCCGGGAACCAGTCGAGCTGCCGGAACAGTTCTTTCTTACAGGCCAGCGCCATCAGCCGGCGCACCCCGCCGCGCGATTCCCGCTTCGCTTTCTCGGGCGTGTCGACCAGTTTCAGCCGAACGGCCGACCGCGTGTCGACGAGCGCGACATACCCTTTGAGCACCAGGTTCCCCGAACGCAGCGGCACTTCGGGCGGGATGTCGCCAAAGTCCCAATCGGTTACCCCCTCTCGATGCCAGACCGGATGCCGCGCTCCCAGTTCGTCGAACGTCGATCCGGCCGCATGCGCCCACGCGGCCCGCAGCTCCTCCAGGTTCTGACCCGTCGCCAGCGGCTTCCCCCGCTCGTCCACCACCGCGATATGAATCCGCAGATGCCGGGGCAGATCGACCCCTTCAATCACGGACGCCGGAACCTCGACACCCGTCGCTCGCGCAATGCCCAAGGAGAGCGCGTGCGGAAAGTCGCCCACCCCAAACGACAGCTCCGGCAGCACCTTCCGCGCCGTATCCGGGATCGGCACGAACCGCACCCGAATCGCCTTGGGCAGGCTCCGCAACACCGCCATCACCTTCTCTTCCAACAGCCCCGGCACCAGCCAGCCCAGCCGCCGGGCATCCAACTGGTTGAGCGCCGCAGGCGGTATCTTCAGCGTGATGCCGTCATTGTCGGCCGACGGATCGAATTTGTAGTCGAGGTCCAGCAGCAATCCCCCGGCCTGAATCCGATCGGGGAAACCGCGTTCATCTCCGGGAGTCACGTCGGAGGAACAAATGTCTTCCGGCCGAAAGAACAGCGCCTGCGGCGTCTCGCGTTCGATGGTCTTGCGCCACTTCTCCAGCCGGGGCACGTCGTAAATGTCCGGCGGCAGTCGCTGGTCGTAGAAGTGGAACTGGGCATCCGGCCCGAGCAGCAGTCCCCCGCGACGCGTTCGCGTCTGCAAGTCTTCCAGTTGCTTCACCAGGGCATGGTTGTGCAGAAAGAACGGCGCCTTGAGGTCGCAATCGCCATCCACCAGCGCACAGCGAATGAACAGTTCGCGGGACTGTTTGGGATCGACCGGGCCGAACTGCACCCGTCGCTTGGGCACCAGCACCAGCCCGTACAGCGACACCTTCTCGTACGCCTTAGCCGACTGCGAGGCCCGGTCCCAGTGCGGCTCGAAGTAGGCCCGCTGAATGAGGTGCGGCACAAGCCGCTCCACCCACCCCGGATCGATCTCCGCCACCGTCCGCAGATACCGCCGCGACGTTTCGATCTGTTCCGCGCCGACAATCCACCGGGGACGCGACGCGAACAGCCCCGACCCCGGCCAGAGCACGCACTTGCCGCCCCCCGCCACGACGTACTCGTTCCCCTCCGGACGAAACGCAATGTTCGAGACCAGCCCCGTCACCAGCGCCCGCGCGATCGAGGGCGGATCGTTCTTGCGGTCGCGCACTTTCAGGCCCGCCTCCGTCACGATCCTCAACAATTGCTGATGCAGGTCGACCCACTCCCGCAGGCGATTCGCGGATAAAAACTTCTGCTGACAGGCCTTCTGCAGCCTGCCCCGCGACAACTGGTCCCGCAGCCGGTGGTAGGCGTCCCAGACCTTGAGCAGCCCCAGAAAGTCCGACGCTTCGTCGAGGTACTCTTCATGGGCGGTATCGGCCGCCTGCTGCTTGTCGTAAGGACGCTCGCGCGGGTCCTGCAGCTCCAGCACCGCCGCAATGATCAGCATCTCGTGGAGACAGCCCTCTTCGTCCGC
>JAIXZD010000422.1 GCA_027489895.1 Planctomycetaceae bacterium | reverse complement strand
TCTGGTCTTCGCTTCAGGCGCCGAGGCGGCCGAACTGGCGGTCGAGTTCGTTGCGGCTGAGGGTGAGCGCGGTGGGGCGGCCATGGGGGCAGTGGTGGGCGTCGTCGCAGAGGTGCCGCTGGGCGAGGAGCGCGTCGATCTCTTCGGGCGAGAGCCTCTGGCCGGCCTTGATGGCTGCTTTGCAGGCCATCATGTGGAGCAGGCTGTCGAGCAGGTCGCGGGGAGAGACGTTCTTGCCCTGGGTGGCGAGCAGGTCGCAGACATCGCGGACGATGCGGGCGGGGTCGGTCCGGGAGAGCATGCCGGGGTAACGGGTGACGACGATGGTCGACCCGCCAAAGTCTTCGACCCCGAGGCCCAGTTGAGCGAGCAGGTCGTACTGCTCGGCCAGGAGGGCGCGTTCGGCGGCCGGGAGGTCGATCGGCTGGGGAATGAGCAGCTTCTGCGATTCGAGGCGACCGGCCAGAACGCGGTTCCGCAACTGTTCGTAGAGGATCCGTTCGTGCAGGGCATGCTGATCGACGACGGTGAGCCCCTCTTCGGTCTCGACGACGAGGTAGCAGTCGTGAACCTGCATCGCGCGGACAGGCGCCGAGTTTGTGGCCGGGGCGGATGACCCCAGCGCCTCGGTTGTGGACGATGTGAGCGAGCCGGTCGCGAGTGCCGTGAGGTCGGATGCGGAAACCGTGGAGGTCGCCGGTCCGGATTCAAACGAGGTCCCCGTGTACGTCGCTGCGTAGTCCGCGGTGTCAAACCCGGAGGCAGGGAATTGGGCCGGTTCGGTCTCGGGGGCGGGCAATGTGGCGAGGCTTGTGGCAGTGAGGGGCGCCAGGTCGCGGGAGAGATCGTCGCTGGAATCGCCGCTCGAAGGGCCGGCGGTGTCGCGCGGGGCGGTGAAGGCGTCGGGGCGGGTGATCTGGCCGGTGAGATAGGCGTAGCCCGGATCGCGGGGGGACCAGATGCGGCCTGCAGCGGGTGTGGGCGCGGGGTGAGCGCTGGACCCGGATCCACCCGGTGAGGAATTAGGCCGGGACCAGTCGAGCGATTGCGAGCGAGCCCAACTGACGAGTTCGCGCTGGACGACTTCGGCCTTGGGGTCGACGCTGGGGGCGTTGGCGACGGCGGCGGAAGAGGAGCCGGTGCCCATCCGCAACTGGCTGTCGAGATCGAGCGCGAGGAACTTCGTGCGGATAGCGGCGAGCAGTTGGCGGTAGAGCGGCTGGCTGTCCTGGAAGCGGACTTCCGATTTGGTGGGGTGGACGTTGACGTCGACGAGGTCGGGCGGCATCTCGATGAAGAGGAAGCAGACCGGGTAGCGGCCGACCATCACCAGACCCCGGTAGGATTCGCCCAGGGCATGCTGGAGGGTGCGGTCCTGAATCCACCGACCATTGAGGAACAGGTACTGTCCCTTGCGGGTCGCCTTGGAGAGGTTGGGGTGCCCTACGAAGCCCCAGATGCGCACCCCGGCCAGGTCGGACTCGACGGGGATGCATTTCTTCGCGGTGTCCTGTCCGAAGAACATCGCGATCCGGTCGAGCAGATTGGCGCAGGCGGGCAGCTCGTAAACCAGCTTGCCGTTGTGGCGGAGGGCAAGGTGCAGCCGGGGATGGGCGAGCGCGATCCGGGTGAACTGTTCGGCGATATGGCCGAATTCGGTCGCGGCCCCTTTCAGGAATTTGCGACGAACGGGGACGTTGCCGAACAGGTCGGCCACTTCGATCTGCGTGCCGACCGGGGCGCCGCAGGGGATGGGCGGGACGAGGTTCCCAAGGTCGGAGCGGATCTCGCGGCCTTCGATCGCATCAGGCGTGCGGCTGCGGATCTGCAGGCGGCTCACCTCGGCGATGGAGGCGAGGGCTTCCCCGCGGAATCCGAAGGTGCGGATGCGGAAGAGGTCGTCGGCGGTTTCCAGCTTGCTGGTGGCATGGCTGGAGACGGCCAGCAGGAGGTCGTCGGGATGAATCCCTTCGCCGTCGTCGGTGATGCGGATCAGGTCGGCCCCGCCCGCTTCGATCTCGACATCGATCCGCTGGGCGAGCGCGTCGACACTGTTCTCCATCAGCTCTTTGACGACGCTGGCGGGCCGCTCGATCACCTCGCCCGCGGCGATCTTGTTGAAGATGGTCGGGGGAAGCTGACGAATCCGTGACATGCGGGGAACCATCCTGGGGAGCGGTCGGGCCGGGGACGGCCAAGAGGACAGTTTCCCGGAAGGGCGACGGGATCGCCAGCCCGCGGCGGGAGAAACCACGGAGGGGTGTGGAACCACCAAGGCACAAAGGCACCAAGGAAAGGCAGGTGGAAGGGCGGGTGAGGAAGCGCTGGTGTTTGGACCAGCGGGGGTTTGTGGAGGGGAGGGACGCGGTCAGATTTTGGAGTTGGCTTTGTGTTTGGGTGCGGTTCAGGGGGAGGTGAGGTGTGAGGGGCCGATGGTCCCTGTCGCGAGAACGCGGGAGTTGTCCCTTGAACCTGCCTTTCCTTGGTGCCTTTGTGCCTT
>JAIXZD010000074.1 GCA_027489895.1 Planctomycetaceae bacterium | reverse complement strand
TATATCGATGGCGAGGGCGACACCGCCCGGCTGCAGCATCCGCTGGGCATCGCCTGGCACGCTGGTCAGCTCTACGTGGCCGACAGCTACAACCACAAGATCAAGACGATCGACCCCAAGAAGAAGAGTTCCACGAGCTACCTGGGGACCGGCAAGCCGGGCAAGACAGACGAACCAGCCATGCTCTCCGAACCAGCGGGCGTTTCGATTGCCGGGACGACGCTCTATATCGCCGATACGAACAACCACCTGATTCGTACGGTCGATCTGGCGACGGGCACGATGACCACGCTGCCGCTGGAAGGGGTCAACCCGCCCGCACCACCGAAATCATCGAGTGCGCTGCCCGACACCACGAACGTCGTGGCGGTTCCCCCGCAAACGATCGCGGCTGGGAAAGAGCTGGCGATCGAGATCGCGCTGGAACTGCCCGAGGGGTACAAGCTCAACCCGCTCAGCCCGATCCTCTACACGCTGACGGCCATGGGCGAACAGCCGCTGGTCGCTGCGGCCGACCTGGGTGTCCGTCTGGAGATCGACCCGCCCAAGGAGGGGACGAAAGTGTCGCTCCGCCTGCCGACGACGGGCGAGCCGGGCGAGGGCCAGTTCGAGTTGAAGGTCGTCTATGGCTACTGTCGGGACGGGAAGGGGGGTCTGTGCAAGCTCGCCACGGCCCGCTGGTCGCTGCCCCTCACTGCAGCGAAAGACAGCCCTGACAAACCGGTGACGCTGGAGGCCCCAAAAGCACCGTAGGTTGCGCGACGTTCTGCTCGGGGCGGTGGCTCGGTGGGAATTCCAAAGCCCTACTGAGCAACCAACCAGCCTTGCGTTTCGTCCCCGATTCGCCGTGGTTTACTTCAACACCCTGTCGATCGTCGCCAGGGGCAGGTACAGGTGCCTCGCGTTGTCGAGCAGCGGCGAAAAGCCGTACTTGACGTAAAACGCGATCGCGGAGTCGTCCAGCGCGTCCACTTCGACCGCGTGCGCCCCGAGTTTGTCTGACAGATCCAACGCGCGTTGCAGCGCGTCGAGCAACAGCTTTTCTCCCAGCCCCTGGCCCTGAGCCGACAGATCGACCGCCAGACGGGCGAGGAGAATCACCGGGATGGGATGCTTCGGGAGTTTGGTCGATGCGACGGTCGGCAGGTGCTCAAAAGCGACGGCCCCGGCCGCGAGGGTGTAGTAACCCCTCACCCGCTGTTCGCCCTGCAACACAGCCACAAACGTCTTCCCAAGGCGGCGTTTTTCATACTGGCTGACACGAGTCCGTAGAAACTCATCGAGCGCTGGCTTTCCGCAGGTAAAAGCCGAGCGGTCGTGCGACTTGCCGAACGGTTCGATGATCCAATCAACCACGGCCGGCCTTATGGCGCGAGGCGGCCTTCTTGAGCGCGGGCGTCGGGGCCGGCGGATTCGCCAGCAGAGACAGAAAGAGATCTCGGTCGCGGTCCGAAAGGGGGGAAGCCGATTCCTCGGCGAATGCCAGTTCGTCCTCGGCGATCACCTTGGCTCTGCGCACACGCAGCTCCGTCTCACTCACCTGCTCGATGATGACGGTGGCATTGGCGAATGTTTTTGGCAACACCAGCCGGGCCTTGGCGTCGGTTGTCCGCGTTTCAGTGTGCATCGATTTCTCCCTGTTCCAGATTGAACTCTACTACCAAGTGGGATAGTGTGTCCAGTGGGATTATCCCACTTCGCTGATTGGACCTGCTGAATCCAACCGGTCAGACGTGCGACATCGGCCACAACAACTCGACGCGAACGCCGTGCCGCTGCCATGTTCAGCGGGTGAAGCCACTTGAAACCAGCGCCCTCCGACACCTCCGAGGAACACCGCGTGACGCACGACTTTGGCGAGTATGGAACGTTTCTGGCGGTGGCCGAGCGGGCGGCTCTCGCGGCGGGCGAGGTGCTGCAGGATTGGTCGGGCCGGTTCTCGGTCACGGAGAAGGCGCGGGCCGACCTCGTCACCGAGGCCGATGTCGCGTCGCAGAAAGTGGTCTACGACCTGATCCACTCCGCGTTTCCCGACCATGGCTTCGTCGGCGAAGAGGGTTTACGCGAAAACACCGAGGCGGCCCGCCGCTGGTTCATCGACCCGCTCGATGGCACGTCGAACTACGTGCACAGCTTCCCCTACTACTGCGTCTCCATTGCGCTGGAGATCGACCGGCAACTGGCCGTGGGCGTCATCTTCGACCCGACCCGCCACGAGCTGTTCACCACGGTGCAGGGGAGGGGAGCGTTTCTCAATGGACGCAAACTCGCTCCGAAATCGCCCAAGCCGCTGTCGGAATCGATGCTGATCGCCAGTTTCCCGCCGGGCGTCACGGCCGACAGTCCGCACATCCGCCGGTTCCTCACCGCGCTGCCTGTCGCACAGACGATCCATCGCTCGGGCTCGGCCGCGCTCAACCTGGCGTACATCGCCACGGGCCGTCTCGATGGCTACTGGTCGGCCATTCTCAAGCCTTGGGACTGTGCTGCGGGCGTGCTGATGGTTCGCGAGACCGGCGGCGTGGTGACCCGTCTCGACGGCGGCCCGTACGAAGTGACCGAGCCCAACCTACTCGCCGCCCAAAGCGCTGGCTTGCAGCAGGAACTGTCGGACCTGTTCCGCGCACACCAGCTCACGTAGCGTGGGCCGGGTGCTGCGACCGGGTCATTCGGGCGCTTCGGCCCCGGCGGGCGTGATCTCGGGAGAGACGGGGACGGTCTCGTCCGATTCACTCGCCACGGCAGGGGAAGACGCGCTGGGTGCGGCTCGTCGTTTGGCGACACCGGGGGCCGGTGGCGTCACGGTGAGCGGCAACTGGGTGTC
>JAIXZD010000032.1 GCA_027489895.1 Planctomycetaceae bacterium | reverse complement strand
GCGGCGGCGGGAGATTCGGCGTCGATCGTCAGGGCCGTTCCTAGTTCATTCGGCCAGACACCACCAAAGCTGGCCCCACTGGCGTCGCTGGCCAGATCGCCCGCTTCGATCACCTGCACCGACGCGCCTTGTTCGGCCGCGTAGTACGCAGCGCACAGCCCGACGAGACCACCGCCGACCACCAGCACGGAGGGCGTTTCGAGCAGCGGTGTCTGTCCCCCGGCTGCGAGTTCCGCGCGGTCTGAGTCCGTCAGATGATTCCACCACACCGACCGCATTCGCCAGCATCCTTTGTCGCAGGGACCAACTCGTCAGCCCGGAACGGCGACGGGGCACGGTCATCGATCCATTCAGGCGATCAAAGAGCGTCCGTCCCAATCTCCGGGCAAAACGCGATTATGGAGAATCGCGCCGGGAAATGCGCGAGGAGCGAGCGAAACGGTGGCTCCCGGTCCCCGACTCTCCGGTAGGGATGTTGCCGGTGCGTTGACGAATCACTCTGCGTGGCGATCAGACCGCGACCGAATCGCTCACGTTGGCGGAGGCAGGTTCGCTCTCGTCCGCTGAGTCGGAGACCACTGTCTCGGTACTCGACGTATCGTTCGTCGTCGAGGTGGCACTGGCGGTGACGAGGACCTGGCGACCGGACGTGGTGACCTGGTATTTGACGCCGACGTTGACGTCGCTCACATCGACATCGAGAAACCCGAAGGCGATGAGCCGCCCGTGGATGGCCGAGAGTTCCGTCGGCTCGACCCCCTCGACTGAGAACAGCCGGGGTGTCCAGGGGAGTGGCCCGGTGGGGGGAACCACATGATAAGCCCCCAGCAGCATGCGGGCGGAGGGGGTCACGGCAAGGTAGGCAAGGGCGTCGGTATCCATGCCAGAAGAATCGTCACGGTCGAGTCCGGAATCTCTGCGTCAATTCGCGCGGTGATGCAGGTGTCAGAGCTACGCAGAACGGTAGATCACGACAGAGACGCACGACCGTTGCGAACGGAACGGGGCACCCGAACGGAACGGCTTCGCGAGTCGCCCGAGGAGAAATCTGCTCAAGTGTCCGGTGTCGTGATTCAGGCCGATGGGGCCTTGATCGATGGTGTGCCACTTGCTTCGCCAGTGCGGTGTCTGCGTGCTCTTGATCGCACTGGCGGAGCCAGTGGCACACTGATGTCGCGCGATGAGAATGTCTCGCAGCGGCCTGCAACGATGTCACTTCGCCCCCACGGTGCGCAGGGCCCGCTGGCAGATGCGCCGGGTTGCGGGGCTGTCGCTGCGCCGTAGCCATTGCCGACAGAGCGCTCGCACCCAGTCGGGTTGGCTTTTCGACGCATCATTCAGCCAGTTGGCGACCGAGTCCTGGACGTACTTGTGCTCTTCCGCGTGAAGGGGATCGAGCAGGGGCAGGGCCGGTTCGGGGAATTCCTTGAGCGCGTTCAGGTGCGCACACCAGACGCCTCGGGGCCGGGTGATCTCGACCGCGAACCGGCGGATGCCCACCGCCGAATCGTTCACCCAGGGTGACAGCAGGTCGAGGGAAGTCTCGATGTCTTCCGCGATTCGGGGGCGAAGCGCCAGCCAGGCCCACTCGCGAACACCGAAGTGCGGGTCATCTGCCAGAGGACGAATCGTCTTGAGGCGCGTGGCGAGCGTGAGCTTTGGTCGCGCGGCCAGCGCGTACGCGGCCCATCCGCGCACCGTATCTGAAGTGTGTGTTGCCAATCGCTGAACGGCAGTCGCTCCCCAGAGTTCTTGCGCCAACTCGCCGATGACCCTCATCCGCACCGTGGCCCCCATCTCCGGGGTGATCGTGGCCACGGCCGCCGCGCCGAGTTGCGGATCGACCGCGTGCGCCAGAGCCACCAGATCGAGCACGAGAAACTCGACGAGGTTAACGGTCGCGAGCTGCCCTGCGTTCAATCCTGCGACGACATCGAGTGGAACCTCGCTTCGTCGGCGGGCGCCTTTCCGCAGAGTGGCGCGGGCCGGGGCTGCGTCAGACTGGGGCGCTGGAGAACGCGAGGTACGAGCCATAGTCGATGGGCCGCTGGGCGATGGAACCGCTGATCGCTACAGTCTCGGCCGAACGACCTGACGATGGTCGGACCGGGCAGGTGGCTGACAGCGTGAGGCTGTCTCCCGCCGACCTGTTCGGTTCGGCTCGAAGACCTTCTGGAGATGCGTACTGTGAGCGTTGCCCCCACGACCGTCAACGACCTCGTCCGGTTCCTCGAACGATTTGCACCGACCGACCTCGCCGAGGACTGGGACAATGTCGGGCTGCTCGTGGGCGATCCGACCCGCGCCGTCCGCAAGGTGATGACCTGCCTCACGCTCACGCCCGATGTTGCGGCCGAGGCGATTGCCGCGCAAGCCGACCTCGTGGTGACACATCATCCGGTGCTGTTCAAGCCGATTCAGAGGCTGGTGGCGAGTGACCCGCAGTCGCGGATGCTGATGGACCTGATCGCGGCGCATGTCGCCGTCTATTCCCCCCACACGGCCTACGACAACGATGCCGAGGGGATCAATCAGCAGTTGGCGGAGGCGCTCGGGCTGCAAGGGATCGAACCGCTCAAGCCGGGACAGGGCGTCGTGCGGAGCGTGATCGTCGCATTCGTTCCGCACGAGCATGTCGAGGCCGTGCAACAGGCCGTCTGGAACGCCGGCGGTGGTCAGATCGGCGAGTACAGCGAGTGCAGTTTCATCACGCCTGGAACCGGAACGTTCCGGGGGTCGCTCGATTCGCATCCGACGGTGGGGCAGCCGGGGCGGCTGGAACGGGTCGAGGAAGTGCGGTTGGAAATCACCTGCTCGGAGCGCTGCCTCGCCCCGGCACTGAAGGCCTTGTACGACGCGCATCCCTACGAAGAGCCCGCGGTGGATGTTTACAAGCTGGAAAGCCCGCTGGGCGGTGGGGCGGGACGCGTCGGGAACCTGCCCGAGGCGCTGCCGTTTGCCGAGTTCGTCGCTCACGTTCGCAGTCAGTTGGGATATCGCGAGCTGCAGGCGGTCCCCCCGGCGAGCGGGTTGGTGCGGCGCGTGGGGATTGTGTGTGGGTCGGGCGGCGAGTTTTTGAAGCAGGCGCTGCGGCGGGGCTGCGATCTGTTTCTCACGGGCGAGGCCCGGTTCCACGCCGCGCTCGAAGCGAAAGCCGCCGGGATCGGCCTGTTGCTCGCCGGGCATTACGCGACCGAGCGCCCGGCGCTGGAGCGGCTGGCGGAACGCATCGCAGCCGAATCCACCGGGATCGAAACATGGGCCAGCCGCGTGGAACGCGACCCGTTGGAAACCGCGTAGTGTGGGCAGTGCCCACCTATTTCCAGATCATGAAGAGCAGAACCACGAGCGGCAGGCTCACGACGAGCGTGACGAGCGCGAATAACGCGGTTGCGGGCCAGAGAACGAGCCAGCGCATCCGGCCTGCAATCGTTTCGGACGTGGCGCGGGCGACGCCCAGGTAGGCTTCGATCTGACGGGAGTAGGCGTCGGTCTGGCCCTCGGCGATGGCGACCGCGTCCGTGATCGGAGCCGTTGCAACCGACACTGAGGTGTCGCGGGCCGCTTGCAAGTTCGTCGCACGCACGAGGCGCTTGACTGCACTTCCAATGGTCCCGCGATAAGCCGCCAGTAGCGGCTTTCCCAGGGAGCCAAACAGCTTGCTGACCGACCGCTCAATCACCGGCAGAAGAACACCGCGAAAGACCTGCTGGACGAGCTCGCCTCCGGCGGGCAACTGCCGCGTCCCCTCACGCATGTGTGCGTAGTCGGCGGCGACACGTTTTGATGCGCCCAACACCAGCCCCATCAGTTCCTGCGTATCGCGTACTGCGACGCTGGCGACCTGCAAGAGTCCGAATGCCGCGCCGACCACGAGCCCGGCCGCGAGGGAGTAAACCGTGGCCCCAATCCAGACCCATCCGGACGCCCCCGCCAGGCCAAATAACACAACCGTCACCACCACGAGTGGCCCCGCAACGCACAGGGCACTAAACAGCACGCGGCGAAGCGAGAGCGGAATCGCCAGTAGCGAGACCACCCGCGCCGCGAGTTCCCCGGTCTGGTAGTCGGCCAGGTTGATCGATGCACGCGTCGTCACGTCGCCAACGACTCCCGTGCGGCCTGAATCGTGGCGTCGATGTCCGCGTCGGTATGGGTCGACGAGATAAACAGCGCCTCGTACTGGCTGCAAGGAAAGTAGATTCCGCGGTCGATCAGTCCCCAGAAGAAGCTGGCGAACCGTTTCGTATCGGACTTCGCCGCCAGCGTGTAGTTCGTGACGCGCTCCGAGTTGAAAAACAGAGTGAGCATGCTGCCCATCCGCGCGCCGTGGACTGGAACTCCGGCATCCTGGGCGGCGAGCATCAGCCCCTTGAGCAATCGCTCGCCCAACTGCTCGAGTCGCGGGTACGGGTTAGTCGCCTTCAATGTTTCGAGCGTGGCGATGCCACAGGACATGGCCAGCGGGTTCCCGGAGAGAGTCCCGGCCTGATAGACGGGGCCGACGGGTGAGACGACGTCCATCACGTCGGCCCGGCCGCCGTAGGCTCCCACGGGCATCCCGCCCCCGATGATCTTGCCCAGAATGGTCATATCGGGGATTACGCCGAGGCGTTCCTGCACGCCCCCGAAGGCAACGCGAAAGCCGGTCATCACCTCGTCGAACACCAGCAGACTGCCATGCTTTGTGCAGAGCGCGCGCAGGCCTTCGAGAAAACCTGGCTCGGGCAAGACCAGCCCCATATTGCCTACGACCGGTTCGAGCACCACGGCAGCAATTTCGTGTCCCTGCCGGTGAAACGTCGCTTCGACTTCCGCGAGGTCGTTGTATTCGAGGACAAGCGTGTCGGCCGTCGCACCGTAGGGCACTCCGGGCGACGAGGGAACGCCGAGCGTGGTCGCAGCACTGCCGGCCTTCACCAGCAGACTGTCCACATGTCCGTGGTAGCAGCCAGCAAACTTGACGATTTTGTCGCGCTTTGTGAACCCGCGGGCCACCCG
>JAIXZD010000439.1 GCA_027489895.1 Planctomycetaceae bacterium | reverse complement strand
CTGGCCCCCCATGCCAGCCGACTCGAAGAGGAGCAGTTGCTGTTCTGGTCGCTGGTCACCCGGCCGCGCGAGCAACTGGTTCTGTCGTATCCCCTGGTTGATGCCAAGGGGTCGCCGCTTTCGCCCAGCCCCTATCTGGTTGCCCTGCAGCAACTGTTTACCGAGACGGCTCTCACACCGCACTTCGATGAACGACTCGACCCGCTGCCGTCCGCGGAACGCCTGCTCACCGCTCGCGATTTGCGGCTGCATGCCACCCACCAGGCGCTGGAGGGAGATGGCAGTCTGTTTGTCCGGCTGGCGGGTGATCCGGCGTTTTCAGGTGCCACGGCGCAGGTCGCCGCCGCGTTCGATATGCACACGCAGCGGTTTCAGTCGCGAGGTTTTTCCCGGTTTGAAGGCTGGTTCAGCGAGTCAGCGGCTCGGGAGCGCATCGCGGCGCGGTTCTCGTCCGACCATGAGTTCAGCGCGACTCAGCTGGAGGACTACGCCCGCTGTCCGTTCCGGTTCCTGATGGAGCGGGTCGGCAAGATTCAGCCGCTGCCCGATCCGCTGGTCGAGACCGACCTGGCGGCGCGAGGCAGTCTGGTTCACGAAGTACTCGCCCGGCTGCATCGGGAATTGATCGGCGACGATCCGGAAGGGCCGCTGCTACCCGTGGGGGTCGCACCAGGCGAACTGCGGTTGGCAACGCGGTTCACCGAACTGGTCAGCGAAGAACTGGGCCGTCGCCCTGAGCGTGACGACCTACAGGCAGCACTGCTGCGGTTGGAGCGGCGCGTTCTGGGTGATCTGGCCGAGAGCTACCAGCAGCAGTGGAATCAGTACGTGAAGAAGGGCGTGGAAACGCTGTCGACAGCGTCACTCCCCGCGCGATTTGAAAGCGGGTTTGGCGAACCTTCCAGAGCCGAGGGCTCGCCCCAGCCGATGATCGCTGCACTTGAACTGGGGAGTCCTGGGGGGCCGATTCGAATCGGGGGACGCATTGACCGGATCGATCTGACGGAGGCGTCGACGGACCGCCTGTTTGTCGTCATCGACTACAAGACCGGCGGCGGAAAGACCTATTCCAAGGAGCACGTTCGGACCGGTCGGCAGTTGCAGTTGGCGCTCTACGCGCTGGCGATTCAGCGGCTGGGACTGGTGGGGCCGAATGCGTTTCCCTGGCAACTGGGCTACTGGAATCTTGGAAAGGACGGGTTCGCTCCGATCAAGCTGGGTTCGTCACGCGAACGGAAATGGACGCCGCTCGATCGCGCGAGTTGGCACGCTCTGGTCGCGCTGGTCGAGCATGCCGTCCCGACGCTGGTCGAAGGGATGCGCCGCGGCGAGTTTCCAGTCTTCAACTCGGACCGGAACTGCACCGAACAATGCCCCCTGCGGACGACGTGCCGCGTCGGACAGATACGCGCCCTGCCAGAAGGCCTCGCCAAACGCTGGGAGCCGATCCCCGAGGACGAAGACGCCTAGCGAACAAGTCGCGATCGTAGCGGAAGCCGTGAGGCTTCCCCCCGCGCGGCCAACATCCCCCCTCGTCACGACGTTCATCCGTCCAACAGCGCGGTAACCTTGCCACACGCCCTCAGGCCAGGTGCTTGCGAAATCGCGCTATCCCGCGGCGGCCTTCTCTGCCGTGGCGTGCTGCAGGTAGGTCTCGCCCCGATAGGAACGGGCGTACAACCCCATCAGCACGCTGGTGACCAGCATCAATCCCGCAAAGAACCAGTAGTACGCCGGCCCCGCGAGTGCGGATTTGATGTCTGGATTCGCGGCCATCGCCGCATTGACTTGGGATGTCAACAGGTTCCCGATGAAGACCGACGACAGATAGACACTCATGATCATCGACTTCATTTCTTTCGGCGCCTGCGTGTAGGAGAACTCCAGGCCCGTGACGGAGACCATCACCTCGGCCAGCGTGATCACCACAAATGCGGCGATCTGCCACCAGACCGAGACACGATCCCCCGCTTCGATCCACTGCTGGACGAGGCCCGAAAGCGCGAACGCGGCGGCCGTCATCACCATGCCGCTCGTGATTTTCCGCAAGGGGGTCAGCGTGACGAACCGACCAGCCAGCGGATAAAGGACGTTGGAAAAAAGCGGCACGAACAGCAGAATCAGAAACGGATTGGCGGCCTGGACCTGCTCGGCATGAATCTCGTAGCCGAACACCACGCGATCCAACTGCTCTGCCTGCAGCACCCACGCGGAACCGGTCTGGTCATACAGCGACCAGAAGACCGCGATGCAGAGGTAGACGGGAATCAGCCGCAATAAGGCCCGGCCACCGGCCCCTTCAAACGAGGACAGAACGGCCCGCAGGCCGCGCGGGGGCACGTGGGCGAATTGAGATCGCCCCATCCAGAACACCAAGGTCGCCAAGGCCATCAGCAGCCCCGGCACACCGAAAGCGACATGCGGCCCCAGCCTGCGAAGGGCCTCGTCGGACCAGCCCTCGACCAGCGACGTGTTGTCTTTGAGCCAGGTGGGAAAGTCTCGTAACAGCCAGGGCGTGAGCAGCGTGGAGACCACCGCGCCCAGGTTGATCGAGAAGTAAAACCATCCGAAGACCGGCTCGAGAAACCGCCGGTTGCGGTCGCCGAACTGATCGCCCACGTGAGCGGAGACGCACGGTTTGATGCCGCCCGCACCGATCGCGATCAGGCCCAGGCCCCAGAACAGTCCGGTTCGCGTCTCGTTGAGCCCAAGCACGAGATGCCCCAGGCAGTAGGCGAACGAGAGCGTCATGATCGTGCGGTACTTTCCCCACCAGGCGTCGGCGATGAAGGCACCGAGTAGCGGGAAGAAGTAACAGGCTGCGACGAAGTTGTGGTAAACCTCTCTGGCCGACACGTCGTCCATCGGGGCCGGCTCGCCGGTGGCATCGAGCAGGAACTTCGTCATGAAGACGGTGAGCAGCGTCCGCATTCCATAGAAGCTGAACCGCTCGGCCGCTTCGTTGGCGATGATATGCGGCAGGCCGGGCGGCAGCCGCTCGGTATCGAGAGGGGCTTCGCGATGCCCGGCAGATGAAAACCAACCCACGCTCACCTCGCACTTTTCTGACCGCTGTCGAGATCGGTGTCCTCGGAACGAATCCAGCGCGTTTCGATTCTAGCGGGTCGCCGCGCGGAAACGATCCTGACGAGTTTGCCAGTAATGCCGGCATGAAGGCCACGGGGCATCCCTCCGAATGTTGCTTTTTGCCACCGCATCAAACCCCCCGCCAGAACCTGACCTAAGGTTCCCAGAGCCGGAGTGCACCTATCGAGTGGAAAGCCCCGCCCTCCCGTCGTACCAACGGCCAGTTGTCGCTGGTGGAACGTGAGCCGACGATCGCGAACCGAACCTCAAGGGATCGATCATGAACTGGACCGAACTGCGTCATTCGCTTCTCGGAGACCAAAAGCGCCGGCTGCTGCCTCCCAAGGTGAAAGTCCCGGTCCTCCCAGTCGCCCTGACAAAGTTCTGTCGCAAGGCCGACGATCCGCGAGTATCCCCGTGCGAATTGGCATCGATCATCGAAGCCGATGCCGGCCTCACCTGCGACCTGCTGCGGCATGTCAACTCGGCCCGTGTGGGCTTGCGGAACAAAGCAAGTTCTTCGCAGCAGGCACTCACGCTGTTGGGAATTCGGACGACGAAACTGATTCTCCTGACGGCGTCGGTTCAGGCCCAGTTCTCGAAGTGCAAAACGAAGCTGGTCGACCTGAAAGACTTCGCCTCGACAAACCTCGAGCGAGCGCTGTTTGCTCGCGAGATTGCCCTGCTCCTGAAGGCGGACGCCGATGTCGCGTTTGCCGCCGCGATGCTCCAGGACTTTCTGCTTCCGCTGCTTTCCGACGAGATGCCCGAGCAATACAGCAAGTTCCTCGATCATCAGAGCAAAACGCCCGGCGATTTTGCCGCGCTCGAACATGACGCGTTTGGCTGGAATCATGCGTTTGCCGCCGGGAACCTGATGTGGGACTGGGGCTTCCCGGATGACCTCATCTGCGCCGTTCTGCTGCATCACCGGGGGCTGTCGATTCTGGCCGACAAAGACCTCGCCAAAACAGCGGCGGCCGCAGTCGCCATTGCCAGCCTCCTGCCTGACCCCTGGAATCAGACACCTGGCGGAGTCGACCTGCTGACGCGGCTGGCCGCACGCTGGCCCGCCCTCGATCTGGTCGGCATCGCCGAGCGGGTCGAACCCGTCTTCCGCGATCAGGGCGACCCGGACTACGTCCTCTCGCTCAAGACCTACTTTGTTCCAGCGGAAACGGTTGAACCCGCGCTCGCAACCGTCTGACGCCGTAGTTCATCTGGTTCGCAGGGTGCGCTGTGCGCACCCGACCCCAAAACTTCGCGCCGCTACGGACGGGGCGGAATCTTGAATTTCAGACCGGAACGATCATGGCGGAGATTCAGTGGGCTCAACTCGTGGAGGAGGCGATTGGCGGCACGGTCCTTGAGGCCCTGCCCCCGACGCTGACCCTGCCCGCCCTGCCCCACGCCGTGACCCAGTTCATGGAGCTGGCCAACAAACCCGATGCTGACATCCGCAAGCTCGCCGGCGTCGTCGAAACCGATACCGGGCTGACGCTCGAACTGCTCCGGCATGTCAATTCGTCCTACATCGGCCTGCGGAACAAGGCCCGCGGCGTGCTCCAGGCGATTACGCTTCTCGGACTGCGTCAGAGCAAGATGTTTCTGGTCACCGTCGGACTGAAAGCGGCGGTCCAGGCCCGCCAATCCAAGCTGATCAACCAGGCCAGCTTCTGGAACGCGACCCTGCAGAAGGCCCTGTTTGCCAAGCTGGTCGCCGGTTTGCTGAAGGCCGACCAGGAACTGGCTTTCTCGGCGGCCCTGCTGCAAGACTACCTGCTCCCGGTGCTGACGAACGATCTCAGCGATCACTACATGGATTTCATCGAAGCCCGCAACGGGACCGAGATGAACCTCACCGACTACGAACGCTCGCATTTTGGCTGGGACCATGCACTGACGGGAGCCTGCCTCGCCCATCGCTGGAAACTGCCCGATGAGCTGGTCGCCTGCATTCTCTACCATCACCACGGCCTGAAGCTGCTCGCGCACCCGCAGCTCGGTCGCTCGCCGGCCGCCGCCGTGGCCCTCTCGGCCTTGCTTCCCGACCAGCTCCGGCAGGTCTCCAAAGGGCTGGAGCAGCTGGTGATGCTGCAGTCCAAATGGCCCTCATTCGATCTCGAAGCGATTGCCAAGTCGGTGGATGACCAGCATTCGCAGTTGGGCGTGGGCGTCCAGAACGACTTCCCTCTGGTCCGTCGTCTGCGCCCGATTCTCGACCGTGCCGCGGCCTGCGCCACGTGAGTCGGGCGGTTGGAAGACTCCCGAACGAGGGATGCCGAGATGAGGCGGCACACATCAGCCGTGAACCCAGCCCCGTCGCGACAGCGGCCGGACCGTTCCATCC
Organism: Planctomycetaceae bacterium; assembly: GCA_027489895.1. Taxonomy (GTDB): domain Bacteria; phylum Planctomycetota; class Planctomycetia; order Planctomycetales; family Planctomycetaceae; genus JAIXZD01. Next base: position 7,483 of record JAIXZD010000439.1, on the reverse strand, counting down.
ATCTCCCGCAGCTGAAGTCCGCCCGAATCGGTGAACTCGCCAATTCGCGATAGTGATGTTCCACCCGCCAGGGTTGCCGGCAACGTTAGCGCGACTTGGGCCGGAATCGCGGCGAGCAGCTCAAAATCCTCGCCGTCAGACAGGGCATGATCGAGAGGCTCGCGGCCGGAAGACTTGGCCAGTGTCCGTGCGTCGGCATGAATGGGAATGGCGTCGGCGTCAAGAATGAGACCGACGTGTGACGCATCGCACAGGTGCCCTGCGTCCTGGGACAGACCATCGCTCACGTCGATCAGCGCATGGACCGGGCCGAAAGTCAGTAGCTCTTGCGCTTCCCGAACGCGGGGCCGCACTTCGAGGTGCCGCCCCAGCAGGCTTCCCCCGAACGCACCCGTGGCGACAAGCCAGTCTCCCGGCCGCGCTCCGCTACGAGTAATCGGCCCGCAGAGGGGCGGATCGCCCAGGAGTGTGATCGTGACCACCAGTGGACCGTCCCACCGGTTGGTGTCGCCCCCGGCCAGAGCAACGCCAGACTCCGCCGCGACCTCGCGCACCCCTTCCAGAAGCTGGTTGACCCAGGCCGTCTCGAAGCGGCGCGGAAGCGCGACGGCACAGACCGCCGCGACCGGGGTTCCCCCCATCGCGGCAATGTCGCTGATGTTTACGGCCATTGCCTTGCGACCGGCTTCGCGCGGCGTTGCCAGGCGGAGCGATGGTCCCGTCCAGGGGGTGCCCTCGAACAGGAAGTCGACGCCTTCCATCAGCATGTCGGTGGTGATCAGACAGCCGCGTCCGAATCCGGGCTGGCAGCCGATCTCCACCAAGGCCGTGTCGTCGCCGATACCCAGCGGGACACGTGTCGAATGCGGAGTGCGCTCGCGCAGCGCGCGAAGCCAGTCAAACTCGTGAAACAAGCTGCTCATCCCTGGAAGATACCATGACGTGATGACCCGCGATGCCTGAAGAGCATCGCGGGTCCAGAAGACACCCATCGACCTTTGACTGGTGAGTCTAAGCGGGGGTGATCTTCTGTGGGATAGGCTTCCAGCCTGTCATGGCCACCCCCGAAAGCTCGACAGGCTGGAAGCCTATCCCACTGATTTTTTCGTTGCTTTCAAGAAATGCGTCGCCGGGAACTGAACCGCAGGTGAGAGAAAGCATCGGCTGCGCTCGTCTGGCAAAGGGCGAGCCGTATGGCGACCCGTTTCAACGAACAAGTCGCCACTTGACAGGCGGCCGAGCGGACAATAGTTTACCATTCGGTTATTTAACCGCATGGTATACCACAATGATCGACCCACTGAGCATCACCTTCGCCGCCATCGCCGATCCAACTCGGCGGGCAATTCTGGCTCGCCTTGCCAGGGGCGAGGCGGCCGTAAAAGAGCTGGCCCTGCCGTTCAACATGACACTTCCCGCGATTTCCAAGCACTTGAAAGTGCTTGAAAAGGCGGGCCTGATTGAACGTTCCCGCGATGGCCAGTTGCGACCGTGCAAGCTCCGCGCCCAGCCGCTCATGGACGCCGCATCCTGGATCGAGCGTTACCGCAGCTTCTGGGACGAGAGTTTCGATCGACTCGACGATTATCTCCAGGAACTCCAATCCGCTCCGGGTGCGAAACCCACTCCATCCCCTTCCAAGTCCTCCCCGCGTAAGAAGAGGAGCCGCTGAATGCCCGCCGACCCTCAGTTGTCGCACGCCAATCTCGACAACCCCGTAGAGATCATCATCAGCCGGACTTTTGCCGCGCCGCGGGAGCTGGTCTGGATGGCGTGGACTGATCCCAAACACGTGGGTCACTGGTGGGGACCGGCGGGTTTCACCACCACGACGCATTCGATGGACTTTCGAGCGGGCGGGTCTTGGCGGTATACGATGCATGGCCCGGATGGTCGCGATTATGGAAATCGCATCGAGTACATCGAAATCTTGAAGCCTTCGCGACTCATCTACGCGCTCTGCGGGGAAGGGATCGACGACGCCGTCCGCTTTCGCACCGAAGTCGACTTTGAGAGTGTGGGCGAAGCCGGACGTGGCACGAAGGTGACCATGCGGACGATCTTTCCGTCAGCGGAAGCCCGTGACTTCGTCATCAATGACCATGGCGCGGTCGAGGGTGGCAAACAACATCTGGCGAATCTGGAGGACTACCTCGCCAACCTGTCGGCAGGCGATGACCACGAACCACCGTTCTCAATCAGCCGCGCTTTCAACGCGCCCCGAGAGGCCGTCTGGGAGGCCTGGACCAAGCCCGAGCATCTGCGGCAATGGTTTGGCCCCAAGGGAGCGACGATGCTTCACGCGACTGTGGACCTTCGTATTGGCGGCGTGTTCCACTTTTGCATGACTCATCCGAATGGCATGGAGATGTGGGGCCGCTGGGTCTATCAAACCATCCAGCGCCCCGACCGGCTGGAATTCATCAGCAGCTTCTCGAATGCTGACGGCGAGATCACTCCGGCACCGTTCCAGGGGCTCGACGACTTCCCACCGGAGATCTGGACCACCGTGACATTCGTTGAACATGCGGGCAAAAGCCGGGGGACCGTCGTCACGGTCGAAGGCCGACCGTTCAAAGGAACCAAAGCCCAACGCGACTTCTACGCCGCATTCCACGGTTCCATGCATCAGGGCTGGACAGGCACGATGCAGCAACTCGCCGAGTTCCTCGGCGACTGATCGCCGCTCGCATCACGCCCGATACGGAACAAACGTTCTGATGGCGACCCGTCATCAGAACGTTTTCCGGACGGTCTTTGGCTTGGAAGAACGGTGTTGACCGCCTGTCGAAGAACAGGCGTGATGCATTTCAGCCGTGTGCCACCAGATTCGGTCGAATGGTTGACGTCTTGAGAAACCAGACGGCCCGCGTGTTCCGAATGAACGACTCGCACATCAGCGGTTCGGGAATTCCACAGGTCACGATCAGACGTGGAACTCTGTGCCCGGGTCAGTTTTTCTGTACGGTCGCTGTGGGAAGGATGAGGCGGGACAGAGCGTTCATTCCATGATGAACCTGCTCCGAGGCGATGGCGGTTTTGCTGCTGAAGATGCCTTCGGCGGTGTTGGGATTGCGGTCGTGAAGTGGAAAGAGCGAACCGCAGATGTCCACTCGCAGTTGGTGGCCTGCGGCGATGGTCGCCGCGCAGGGGCCCAGATCGACGGTGATCTCGTAGACCTGACCAGGCTTCATCAAGACGGGCTTGAACAGCGACTCGCGATAACGACCCCGCAGAATGCCGGTGGCGAGGTTCTGGGCAAATCCATCCGGACGGACTGACACCAGCTTCACCACCCAATCGGCGTCGGGCGTGTCGGTGCTGACGTGGAGTTTCGCCTCCACGTTTCCAGCAAACGTCAGCGGTTCGGCGAGAGGCTCGGTACTGTAAACGAGCACGTCTTCGCGATCTTCGAGCGGGCCTTGATCGACCGGTCCCCACACGGACGCTTTGATCGGCCGCTGCGCCGTGGCGGGACAAGCAGGTATCGGATTCGCGGGATCGGCGCGGAATGTATCGGGCGTTTGCTCCGTCGTCGGAACCTCGCGGGACAGCCGTCCCGTTCCCGAGCGAGTGTTGGCCTTGCCGTCGGAGTGAAGAAAGAACGAGACCGGCGTGACACCTTCGGGCGGCCACTGCCTTGCATCGCGCCAGACGTTATCTCCCATCGAGAAATAGCGCACGGGCGGAAAAGGCTTCGAACGTGCGGCGGCGTCCTGCTTCAGGTGTCGCTCAAACCAATCGAACTGAATCGCGGCGACATCGAGCGCTGCCTCGGGACCGAAATCGACTTCCGCGACTTGCGACTTCCCGATCGTGCCATGATCCCACGGGCCGAGGATCAGTCGTTGCTGGCGGCGCGTCTCGGGATCGCGAGCCTGCTGTTGCATGATCACGAAATTGTCGACCGACTCGCGGGAGAAGAAATCGTAATACCCCACGACATGCAGCGCGGGGAGTTGCAGTTCGGGCAACCGGGACGTCAGATCGAGCCGCGTCCAGAAACCATTTGGTTCCGGATGAGTGAGATACGCATCGAGCCAGGGCATCGACCAGCCAATCGCCTGGTCGACATCGCTCAGCGGCAGACGCATCAAGGCGACATCCATATCAGCCGGTTTCACGCTGTCGGGCTTGGGCGTGTTGCCCGCGATCCACCCGGAGATCAGGCCGAGTCGCACGGTACCGCCCAGATACAGATTCCGGTAGAAGCTGCTCCAGGTGGCCTGTGGAGCGATGACGGCCAGCCCTGGTGGATTCTCGACTGCCGCTTGCCACTGCACGGCCCCGACATACGAACCACCGACCATACCGATGCGCCCGTTGCACCACGGCTGCCGCGTGAGCCATTCGATCGTGTCGTAGCCGTCCTGCCCTTCGCTGTTGTACGGAGCCAGGACCCCTTCCGAATCCCGCGTGCCGCGACAATCCTGCACCACGAAGATGTAGCCTGCGCTGGACCAACGCGTGCCCATCTCTTTCTGTCTCGTGCGATCGTACGGCGTGCGCATGAGAACCACGGGAGCTGGCGACAAGGCGTCATCTCGGTAGACATCGGTCGCAAGAGTGACGCCGTCGCGCATTGCCACGCGGACGGTCTCCGTCCTGGTCTCGGCAAACACCGGGTGACACACCGCGAGCAGAACGAGAATGGCGAGAGTGGCCTTCATGGGGTGTCTCCGGTGGTGATTTCGTTCAGGGTTCCGGTGCTCGAACCGAAGGCCTCGGTTTCCAGTCCCATGTTCTGCAGCATGGTCACAAACAGATTACTTAGCGGCGTATTGTGATCGCGTTTGAAGGCGAGATGCCGGCCGTGCCGCAGTCCGCCCCCGGCCAGCAGAATCGGCAGGTTCGAGTTGTCGTGTGTGTTCGCGTCGCCCATGTTGCTGCCGAAGAGAATCATCGTGCGATCGAGCAGACGGGCGTCGCCATCGGGTTTGCTGGCGAGGTCCTGCAGCAGCTTCTTCAGGAGAGTCATTTGTCGGCGGTCGGCCGCTTCGAGCTGTTTGACCTTGTCGTCCGCCTGGCCGTGGTGGCTGAGATTGTGGTAGTCAGTGGTGGTGTTCTCGTTGTCGCCGAGCTTGAAGGCCGGTGTCGCGAACGCGTCGACCATCAGTGTCACGATGCGGGTCGACTCGGACTCCAGCGCCAGCCGCGCCATCGACAGCATCAGGTCGTACTTCTCGAAAAAGAGTTTGTGATCCTGGACATCTTCGGGCGGCGACTCCTGTGTGACCGGCTTGGAACGCAGTTCCCACTCGCGCGCTGTGTGCAGGCGCTCTTCGATCTCGCGGACGGACGTCAGGTACTGGTCGAGCCGCGACTTGTCGTCACGGCCCAGGTCGCGGCGGAACTGCGCCGTGTCGTCGAGCAGCGTATCGAGAATGCTGCCTCGCTCATCAAGTTTCTTGAGCTGCTTTTGCACGGCTGCTGAGTCGCCCTGCACAAACATCTTACGGAACAGCGCGGGTGCGCTGTCTTCCGCGGGCAGCAGCACCCCGTCGCGAGTCCAGGCAAGACTGCGATTGGCCTTGTCGATGTTCACGCCGAGATTCAGCGTTGGAAAGCGCGTGACGGGGCCGAGCTTCTCGGCGGCGAACTGATCGAGCGAGATCTGATTGCGAAAGCCGCTTTTCGTCGGCCCGCGTGCGGCGGTGAGAAAGCAGTTCTCCGTGCTGTGGCCGCCGACGACTCCCGGATGCGAAAGGCCGCTGAAGACCGTGAAGTCGTTGCGGAATTCACTCAGCGCAGAAAGGTACGGTGACAGCTCGTAGTCGCGCCCCGATCCTTGCGGAAAGAACGGCTTCGGCAGCACGCCCAGATTGTTCGAGATGAGCAACATCCGCTGCGGACCCGCCGATCCCGCAGCGCGTGCCGATCTCGGCGCCGCGGAATTGAGAAACGGCAGGGCAAGCAGAACGCCCGCACCTCGCAGGCAGCGACGGCGAGTGAGACGGCGGTCATTCATGTGTCTGCTCCTGTCCGAGAAAGATCGGGCTTTGCACCAGCGCGTGCAGGAGATCTCGTACGCGGTAGTCGTGGGAGGCGCATGCATCGAGGATCGACTCGACCTCGGTTCGGTCCGCAAATCGCACGGGCGTCCCGGTCGCGTAGAGCGTGAACTGATGCAGAAGATTGCGAGCGAGTTGTCGGGGATTGCTGGCGAGGATCGCCTTCAGGTCCCTGATGTTCTGAAACTGACGGCCGTCGAGAAGCTGGCCAGAGGCATCGACCGGTTCACCGAGCGCATACGTAAAGTCATGTCCGGCTCGATCGATCCCGCTGATCGGTTCGCCGTGATCGAGGCCCCTATACCGCGTGCGCCAGCCGCCCAGAATATCGAAGTTCTCGAGTGCGAGACCGACAGGGTCGAACCGCGCATGGCATCCGGCGCAGCTCTGGGATTTCGTATGCAGAGCCAGCAGGTCGCGAATCGTCTTCGCACCACGGATGTCAGGTTCCACGGCGGGCACACTCGGTGGCGGTGGTGGCGGCGGCTGGCCGATGAGTCGTTCCATGATCCAGGCACCACGGACCACGGGCGATGTCGACGTGCCGTTCGCGGTGACTTTCAGGATCGCTGCCTGGGTGAGCAGGCCACCGAGCGGGCTTTCGGGCGGCAACATCACTTTGCGCATCGTCGAGCCCGTGATGCTGGCAGCGTCGGGTAGCCCGTAGTGCCGCGCCAGCCGATCGTTGACCAGCACGAAGTCGGCATCAACGAGCACGCGGGCCGGCAGATTGTCGCGGATCATCGACGTCACGAACGCCCGCGTCTCCAGCTCCATCGACTCGACGAGGTAGTCATCAAAACGGTATTCGGGGTACAGCCGGGTATCGGGCTCATCGCGGCGGACATGCCGCAGGCTTAGCCAATAGTCCGTGAAGTTCTGGATGAACCGCTCGAAGCCGACGCCCTCGATCAGGCGGTCCGTCTCCTGTTGCAGTGTCTTGGGTTCGCACAGCCGTCCGGTGCGGGCCAGTTCCAGCAATTCGGCATCGGGTCGTGTATTCGTGAGGAAATGCGAGAGCCGCGACGCGATCGCGAACTGATCATCGGGATGGACCGGTTCCCGCAGGTAGAGGAAGTGCCCCGAGGACAGGAAGGCCTGGTATCCCGCCAACACCGCATCGGCGAAGGAGTCGTTTGCAGCGAGCCTCGTCAGGGTGAGCTGTTCAAACCTCCGCAGGGCCTCTTCCGGTACCGGTTCGCGCGCCGCAAGATTCACAAAGCGACGCAGCAAGCGTTTGGCTTCCGAGGGGAGGTCCACCTGGCTGTCCGGGTTCGTGGGTGGATCGGCAGACTGGAACCCGACTCCGCTCTGCTCATCGAACAGAACACGATGGGAGAGCGGCGGCCATTCGTCGGAGGAGAGTGGCCCTTCGCCTTCCAGCCACTGAAAGGCGACGCCCGGCTGGCCCGCCTCGGGGAACGGCGGATAACGATATGTCGGCGGGCCGCCATTCACGTTGCGAGCCAGTG
>JAIXZD010000260.1 GCA_027489895.1 Planctomycetaceae bacterium | reverse complement strand
GTTCTAGGTGGCGGGATGATGGAAACGCCGGGTCTGGTGGAAATGGTCAGTCGCCTGCTTCTGTCGCGGCGGTTGCCTGTGCGGATTCAAACGCCCCGGCTCGCCCATCGCAGCCCGTACACCGTCGCCCGCGGCTGCCTGATCAACGCGGAGCTGGAAATCACGACGCGGAGCTTCCGGGCGGCTGCCTGACGATGTTCCTGGCGGATCACAGGTCGGCGAACGCGACGCAGTCTGGCAACGGACGGGTGTCTGCCGATGCAACTGGGGCGGGCACGTCCGCCCGGCTCCTGTGCAAAAGTTACCCGTAGTGGCGACGTCACCGGCTTGCGAGTGGGCGATGCCTGCACGCTGTAACCATCGCTGAGTCAATAACTTAGCGACGTGGCGACGGTTCGGTGCGGCACAAAAGCAGCCGATGCCTGCGATTGGCGCACATCTTGCTCCAACAGGAAGAGTGAGGTGATGCTGGACCATGGTCGGTTCTCGTCACCTCGTCGGGATGGGTAGTCCGCCAGACTGCTGCTCACCCGCCTTCCTCGAAGAGCTGGCACGAGTTCCCCTGCGGCGATGATCGCCCTGGCTCATGCCACGAAGCTAAGGATTCTGTCTATGTCGCCAATGACAAACATCGCCCCGGTGGATCTGGAAGATTTGCTGCGGGAACGGATCGGCGGGCGAATGACGAATCTGGGCGTGTCGCTGGTTGGCGACAGCCTGATTCTGTCGGGAAAAAGCCCGACGTTTCATGTGAAGCAGCTCGCCCAAGAGCTGATTCGCGTGGTTCAGCCACTCTACTCGGTGCGGAACGAGATTGTCGTCTGCCGGTAGTTGCAGGCGATATGGCAGTGTCCGCCATGTGGGTAGCGACACGCATCTTGAATTTGGCACGTCGTGGCCTCTGCCTCCGATGATTGCACCCGTCGCGGCTGGTGTTGTTTTAGTTCGAGCAGCGCAGCACGCGTGACCGGAACGGTCTGTTGCGATGAGCTGTCCAGCCCGGTCAGTGGGCTAGGCGCCCCGTGCGTCTCGCGCATGTCAGTTGACGCCCCGTGCGTCGCATGCGTCACTCAGCCAGCTCGCATGCAGGCAGGTCGCCTGTTTCAACAGCGGCACTGAGCAGTTTGGACAGTTCTGTCGGCTCCGATCGAAATTGGTTTCGGTAGTCGCGCCAGGATGAGAGCAGTCGCGTTTTCAGCTTCGCGGGATGGTTGAGCGCAATGTCCGAGAGCCGATGGTTCAAAAACGGATTGGCGAACCGCTCGAGCGTTTCGGCGGCATAGCCCGCAGGATCCGAGACGCGCCCCTGCAGCACGGGCACGATTTCTCGATCCAGTAACCCCTTGAGCCAACGCGCTTCGTCCCGATCTTCCAGGGCCTGCCGAACTGTGACAAAGCCCCTCGGTAGCGCGTGGCAGACCAGCGCCGTGTGCGCTCCATTGAGGATCCGGATTTTCCGCAGGCTGTAGGGCAAGAGGTCGTCGACGAGCTGAATCGCGGGGTGAGCAAACATCGAGAGGGGACCTGTCGGTGTGTCCGCGCCCCCCGTTTCAATAGTCCTCTGTTCAATCGCCCACAGCGCAAACGGTTCGGCCGCTGTGAGCAGGGGATCGTCCGGCAGACCGAACTCGGGGGCGGGTTTGCCCGTCACAATGCGATCGACGAGGGTGCTCGCGAAGCGGCATTTCGTCATGACGTAGCGTTCAAAATCCTCTCCCAGGTTCCAGCGGCGTGCCTGCTCGAGGACTAAACCGCGCAGTTTGGCCCCGTTCCCTTCGATCAGTTCGCAGGGCAGAACCGTCCACCCCGGAAGACCGGCGTCCTGCCGCGCGGTGAGCAATCGGGTCAGTTTTGCCGGGAACGAAACAGGCGGAGAAGCGTCGAACTGGTCGGTCTCGGTGAGCGCAAACCCGGCTTCGGTCGTATTCGAGACGACATGCGTCACAGCGGTCGACCGCGCCAGTTCGAGCACCTCGGCCCAGGCGGTGTTCGCGTCGATCGCCCGGTCGATGACATCCACCGGATGGAGTTCGTCAATGACCTGGCCGGACCGCAAGCCGCGAAGCAAAACATGATACCGGCCACCGCGCCCGGCCAGCGCGGCCGCCCGGCCACTCCGCGTCGACTGGACGACGATGACCGGCCCGACCGACTGCCCCGCGGCGCGGGCCTGCTGGACAAACAGGTCGACAAACGCGCGGAGAAAGTTTCCGGCCCCGAACTGCAAGATCGTCCCGACTGTCATCATCCGTCCTTGTGTTTATCTGTCTGTGAAACGCGGTCTGGGGGCGGCACGCTTGCGCGTCTAGGCCAAGCGTCTGGCACAAGCCTGGTTGAGCGGCACCTGGTTGGCATCGGTCTCACCGAGAATGCGAGATGGCGATTTGCCGGAGCGGCGTCATCGCTCAGGGGAACTCTCACGAGTTCCGCTACGTTCCTGTTCCGTGCCTGGGGCGTGGACCGGGCCTAGGTGTCGTCTTCAAACTCCCCTTGTTCGGCCCGATCGGCCAGTTCCTCAAGGATTTCGGGGTCGGTGATGGGGGACGCGATTGCGTACTTCCCGCCGAACCAGCGATAGAGATCGACCTGCCGACAACGGACGCTGCAGAACGGCAACAGCGCCGGATCGACGCCCACGCAGGCTCGCTGACAGATGGGACAGGTTGTCGATTCAGCCACCGGACCACTCCCTGAGGATTCGTTGCATTCCGTCCCTGTCCGACTCCATCAGTCAGATCAAATCGGGTCGATCGGCGACGCAGGCGATCGTGAGGACATCAGTCCCTTCCCCCACGTGCCCGAGCGTTGTGCGCGATCTACCGCGAGCCGGCTTTCTTCTTCGGAGCGGGCTTCTTGCCCGTCGTGGCTTTGGCCTCGCTGGTCTTGCCGCCACTGGTTGAGGCACCCTGTTCAAACGGGTCGACATCTTTGGTGCGCCAGAGCCAGCGGAGCGAATCGGGAAGAATCGCCCCGCCATGCTCGCCGTTATGTTCCCCTTCTCCCCCGATGAACTTCACGTCGTACTTTTTGTACTTGAGGGCCGATTCCATCTGGAGATTGGCGAGCCACCAGTTGCCATGCTCGTTGTTGACGTCGTTCGATCCGTCCTGAAGGAAAACACGCAACGGCTTCGGAGGCGTCTTGCGAATCCGGGCTTCGTAGTCGTGCCCGCCACGGATGTTGGTGAAGCTGCCGATATGGCTCATCACCTTGCGGAACGAATCCGGCTTTTCCCAGGCAACCGTGAACGCGCAGATGCCGCCCGAGGAGATGCCGCAGATGGCCCGCTGGTCGGGATCATCGGTCAGGGCGTACGTCTTGCCGACTTCCGGCAGGATTTCGTGGATCAGGAAGCGGGCGTACTGGTCACTGAGCGTGTCGTACTCGACGCTGCGGTTATTGGCCTTCCAGGGAGATTCGGGCAGGCTGCCCCCTTTGTGGCCCGGGTTGATGAAGATCGCGATGATCGGCGGTAAGTCGCCCTGGTGGATCAGATTGTCGAGCACCACCGGCACGCGAAACTGCCCGTTTTCGTCGGCGTAGGTGTGGCCATCCTGAAAAACCATGAGCGCGGTGGGCTGGCCGGATTTGTACTGGGCGGGAACGTAGACGGAGTACTCGCGGGTCGTTCCTTCCAGGATTTCGCTCTTCCACCGAGCCTTCGTCACGGTTCCCTTGGGAACATTCGGTTTCCGCTGCGAATCGGGACCCAGCGTGTACTTCACCTTCTCGTCGGCAGCAATTGCCTGTGACGGAACAAGCGACGCGTTCAAGCCGATCCCGCTGCACAGGATAAAAACCACCCACCACACATCACGACGCATTCGAATTTCTCCTCTTCGTCCGGCGAGCAAGACCAGCGAATCTCTTTGTTTTCAGGCGGTTCAAGAAATAGACAGTGGATTGGTTTCGGCTGAAGGTCGGGTTGACCAATCGCACCAGCGGCTGCGGCCGGCGTCGGAACTCTCACGAGTTCCGCTACGACGCAGTTCGAGTAAGACGCCGATTTGGTGGTGTCACTCCGCGTCGGGACGCCGCAGGACGAGGACCGGACAATTGGCGTGACGGATGACGAGTTCCGCCACCGATCCCAGCAGAACCCGCTTGACGCCGTGGTATCCGTGGGAGGGAATGACGATTAGTTCGGCCTGCTTGATTCGGGCATACTCGGCAATCTCCCACCCCGGGTCGCCAATTCGCACGACGCCGTGAAGGTCACCCAGCCCGTTGGCCTTCAGGAACTCCTGGAAATGCTCATCCGATTTCTGCAAGCGCTGCCCGTCGTCAAGCGTTCCCCAGACCGTTCCGGGAGCAAGCGTGTCGAGCGGCAAGAGGATATGCAGCAGGTGCAGCGCGGCCGGCTGGCTGACGAGATCGAGCGCCGTCTTGATCGCCTCAACCGAGCCCTCGGAAAAATCCACGGGCACCACGACACGGCTCTTCGGCAGGAACGGCATGGTTCAGGTCTCCTCTGATAATGGACTGCGTTTCCGTCTGGCGCTCGGATTGGAGCCCGGGCCGGGCAGTTGACTCGCCGTGAGACCAAAGCCATCCGACCGGTATGGTCACTCAGACAACATTCGGCCTTGATCGGCCCCCCAGGCCATCGTGCCGACACCCTGCCCGTGGCCCCACGGAGTGAGCCTCGCCAACTGGATTATCCTCGGAGCAGAGCCAATTGTCATGTCGGTCGCCGGGGTGGGTTTCCGGCTTCCGCCGAATTGTGACCGGCTTGTCGATACGCTATGACGTCAAGCCCCGATCGCGCGGTTCGGGGAACGACTTGTATGACTCGATTCTCCAGGGCTCGACGGGTCGCAAGACCCATCGTTCCAGCAAGCTGATGCGTGCCTGGAGAGTTGGCACCTGTCCGGTTTCCTTTCGGCCCAGTGGTTCATGACCCGCACGAATCCGCCCTCCGAACAGGCCGCGTCGGCGCCGCCTTCGGCCTTGGAACGCCTGCTCGCCGAAACCGATGCGGCGTTACGCGCCGCCGATCCGACCGCGTTTTCGGTTTCCCCGCGTCTCGTCCGGCGAGTAATCGCACAAGATCTGGGGCTGGCCGGTGTGGGGTTTACGGTCCCCCATCGCAAATCGTGGGTGATCTCGTCGGAGCGGGTCCAGCGGATGGTGGACCCGGAAGAGCTGGGGCTGGAATCGTTCGACTATCTTCCGGCCTCCGTCATTCTTCTGGCCCGCCCCGACGAGGATGAGGTCAACGCCTTCACCCGCGATGAACTTCTGGTCCGTTTCTGGCGAATGCTGTTTCACGCGCGGGTCGATCTGCTGATGAAGGAACGGGTCTATGGAGGGGGATTGTCGGCCCCCATGGTCCGGGAACGAATCAATCGCATCGGCCAGGTCGAGTTCGATGAGATTCAGTCGGTGCTCGAACGGGAGCATCTGCTGGTCCCTGATTTCAATCGCGCGGATGTCTACATCGAATTCGCGGCCGTCTTCCTCGAGTTGCACTACTTCTCTCCGGACTGGCTGGGAGACTGGTTTCCGTCGCTGTCCGATCTGGACGACATTCGCCAGCTGCTGGCCTCGGACGTGGATGCCGAGCGTTTGTTTCATGCCTGTCGACTGACGGGTGCCCCGGACCAGGTGGTCGCCCCGCGGCCTGTCGAACCCTCGGCGACGGAAGCCTGGGCCGAGCAGGTGGACGGGCCGTCGGTCCGGGTGCGATCGGAACGGCAGGTCCGTTCCTGGCTTCAACGCGCCGAACGTCTGGCCGAGAAGGGGAATTCAGTCAGGGCGATCCGGCTGGCGCTCGATGCCCGCGATGCGACGACCGGTCCATTGGCCACGGAATCCCGAGAGTTCGCGGAACGGCAGGTGGAGGCGCTGGCGGGTCGATTGGCCCTGGCGCTGGAACTGCCTGACACGGATCGTTCCGAATGGGGCCTGTCCCTAAGGGCGCTGTTGTCGCTTTCGCGGAAGGGGTTCTGGAACCCGGACACACGCCTGTTGTACGACCTGCAAACCGTCTGTATCGATTTCGAGCGGGATGTGTTCGTCGTCGATGCACTGGAATGGGTCTGGTCGCTGGGAAAACGGCCGCTGCGGAGGTCGCTGCCTCATCAGCGCGATGTGCTGATGAGCCGGCATCTGAGATCTGCGACCAGGCGACTGGCGGCGTCTCGATTGGGGCCCGTGGAGCGCACCCGCCTGTCGGGATTGCTGCATGCCGCGGCGGCCCGGATCGAACAGCGGACCCGAAAAAGTCTGGCGCCGCTGTTGCGGGACGCCCTGGATGAGGTCGACCTCAAGCCGCACAATACGCCGGAGCGCGTTGCCTATCGCAAGATCGTCGAGGAATGCCTGGACCTGGTTGTCGAGCGCGGGTTCCTGACGCTGGGACAGGTGCGCGATGTGCTGTCGCGGAACGACCTCAAGCTGGGTGATGTCAGCTCGTGGCGCGATGTGGTCTTTGGGGATCAACTGTTACGCCTCAATCACTCGCTCGCCGCCCGCTTTGACGGGGTCTATCACCCGGCCGAATTCTATCTGCGGTGGCTACAGGGACTATCGGCTATCGCGTTTGGAACGGTTGTCGGCCGGTTTCTGACCAGTTATGTCCTGCTGCCGTTCGGCGGCGCGTTCATTCTGCTGGAAGGAATCAACCACCTGCTGCACGCGATCCAGAAAGTCTCGACGGGCGAACATCCCCACGGAACCGTGGTGACCTGGCCCATCGTCCTGGGGTTGGGAACGTTCCTGTTCTCGCTGATCCACAGCGAGGCGATTCGCGGATTCGTCGGCAAACTCAGCTGGAATCTATTTGTCACGATCCGTGATTTACTGGTGAAACTGCCGGCAAAACTGCTTCGGTATGCGGGACTGAAGGCGTTTCTGCGGAGCACACCAGTCGTGCTGTTCCGGCGGTATCTGTTCATGCCGATGCTGTTCACCGTCGTCGCCTGGTTCCCGCTGTCGAGGCTCAATTTTGTCGTGGAAAGCCGGCTCGTCGCGGTCTTTTCCATCTTCATGATCTTCAATCTGATCCTGAATTCCCGGCTGGGGCGCATGGTGGAAGAGGCTTCGGGCGAACTGTTTGCCCGCACCTGGCATACGGTTCGGACACGCGTGTTCGTCGCGCTGTACGACGCGGTGATGGATGTCTTCAAACGCATGCTCGAGTGGGTCGAACGATTCATTTATGCGGTCGATGAATGGCTGCGATTCAAAAGCGGTGAAAGCAGCTTGTCGCTTTACACCAAGGCCGTGCTGGGCGTCTTCTGGGGCGCGGTGGCATTCGTGATCCGCTTCTGCGTGAACCTGCTGATCGAGCCGCAGATCAATCCGATCAAGCATTTTCCCGTGGTGACCGTCAGTCACAAGATCATCCTGCCGCTGACACCGATGCTGTCGGCGTTACTGACGCCGACGCTGGGTAAGGTCTGGGCGAACACGATCGCCGGCGCGGTAATCTTTGGCTGCCCCGGGATCTTCGGGTTCCTCGTCTGGGAGCTGAAAGAGAACTGGCGTCTGTTCACCGCCAACCGGCCACGCACGCTCAAGCCGGTCCGGGTGGGACATCACGGCGAGACGATCATTCGTCTCATGCGACCAGGGTTTCATTCGGGAACATTGCCCAAGCTCTATGCCCGCCTGAGGAAGGCGCACAGGCGCCGCAGCGAAGCCCGCAGGCAGGCAGGGCTAACCCGCTACGCCGAAGAACTGCATCACCTGGAGGAGTCGCTCTATCGCTTCTTCGACCGGGAACTCCTGGTCCTTCTGTATGACGTGCCGGAATGGAAGCATCGTGATCTGTCGCTCGGGCATATCCACCTCGCCTGCAACAGTCTGCAGGTCGAGTTGTCGTGTCCTTCCGTCGACGCGCTGCCCTTGCGGCTGGCGCTCCAGGAGCAGGCGGGGTGGATGACCGCGAGCATCCTCGACCAAGGGTGGCTGGCGCAGCTCAGTGAATCGGATCGACTGGTGTTCGAGAGCGCGCTTTTGGGCTTTTACCAGAAGTGTGGCGTTGATCTGGTTCGGGAGCGGATTGAGGCGGCATTCCAGCACCGCGCGCTGCCCTATGACATTGCCGAAGGGATGCTCGTCGTCTGGCCGGGCGAGCACTTCGAGCACGAGGTGACCTACCCGGTGACCGATGCGAGGCATTTCTGGCCCAGACCACAACGGCTGGCCGATCAGTTCGACCTGCCACGGCTCGAAGCCGACGAGATTCTGCTCACGCGGAAGCGGCTGACGTGGACCGATTGGGTCGCCCGTTGGAAACCGTCGGAATCGGCCGCAGAGGCGCTGGCCCG
>JAIXZD010000566.1 GCA_027489895.1 Planctomycetaceae bacterium | reverse complement strand
GGCGATTTCAGCGCGACCGAACCGATTTTTCCCGGAGAGACCGCACAGGTTACCAAACGGGACCAGGCGAGCCGCAAACGGGCGATCAGGGGCTGCCGGGAGGTGGAGGCACCGGGGTCGCGGGCAAGGCGTCGGCGAAGGACCAGTAGCTGGGCCGGAGTCGTCGATCGATCTGGTAGGCGGGGTAAAAGAGGAGTTGGGGCAAAGTTTGAGGGATGCCAGCGGGAACGGAGTAGAGCGGTTCGACGGGGATGCTTGTTCCATACGGCGTGTAGACGGTCCATCCCGCTGCGGGGCTTGGTAGTGCGGGGCGCGAGGGAACCCAGGTGGATGACGGCACGATCCGCGAGACGAATGAGAAGTACGCGGCGATGTACAGTCCCTGCAGCACGAGGACGACGGTGCCGGTGAGACCGGGCGACCGACTGTGGGACGACTTGCCTTCAAGTGGTTGGCGCGGCATCTCGGCTCTCTCGATTTCGTGGCGCATTAGCCAGTCGGAACGGTGACCGCGAGCGGTCACCAGGCATTCTCCGCAGGCGGCCAGCGAATTGAGAAGAGCAGTCTGTTCGGGAAGGCTGTCGCGTGCGAGCGAGAAACTCTCGACTCACGTTGGCGTCGAATTCGGGGAAACAGGTGGTTCTGGTGAGTGCCGCGCCGTTCGGCGGTTGGCATGCTTGCCCCGAAACGGTGCAAGCATGGCACGGCCATCAGCCCTTCACGATGGGTGTCCTGTTGAACAGAACACAGCCCCTGTGGAATGGGGTGCGCCGTCTGGCTGGAGGTCGGTTGTCGGCATATAATCGAGGGACATCGCGTGCGCCGGTCCTGACGGCGTGCCGCCACCCTGCCTGGAGTCGACGACCATGACCATTCACCGCACCCGTTTTGCCTGTTGGACCGCGCTGCTTGCAGGAGCAGTCACGGTGAGCGGCGTGGGATTTGTGCCTTGTGCGGTGGTCGCCGCAGAGGGGGATGTGGCCAAGGCCACGCCCGAACAGGAGGCGTTTTTCGAATCGAAAGTGCGGCCGATCCTGGTGGCTCGCTGCTTTGAATGTCATGCGGCCGAGAAGCAGCAGGGGGGCGTTCGGCTCGATACCCGCGAGTTCCTGACGAAAGAGGGCGATGCGGGGCCGGTCGCGGTCTCTGGCAAGCCCGAGGAAAGCCGCCTGATCGAGGTGCTAACGTACACCGACAGCGTGAAGATGCCCCCGGCTGGAAAGATGGCCGACGCGGAGATCGCGACGCTGACGGAATGGGTCAAGATGGGGCTGCCCTTCCCGAAGGGCGTGCAGGGCGGCTCGTTTGGTCCGGGGACCCCCGAGGGAATTGCCGCCGCGCGGAAGACCCACTGGGCCTACCAGCCGGTTCAACTGCCCAAACCGCCGACCGTCTCGAACGGCAAATGGACGGCCGCCACGGAGATCGACCGGTTCATTCTCGACAAACTGGTCAAGGCGGGGCTGGAACCGAACCGACGGGCTGACCGCCGAACCCTGGCACGGCGGCTCTCGTTCGATCTGACCGGTCTGCCTCCGGACCCGTCGGACCCGGTCGTCCGCCGGTTTCTGGACGGAAAATCACAAGACACGCTGGTGAAACTTGTCGACCATTATCTGGCGCAGCCTGCGTATGGCGAGCGGTGGGGACGGCACTGGCTCGATGTGGCCCGCTATGCCGACACGAAAGGCTACGTCTTCACCGAAGAGCGGAAGTACCCGTACTCGTACACGTACCGCGATTATGTAATCGATGCGTTCAACCGCGACCTGCCGTACGACCAGTTCGTGAAAGAGCAACTGGCGGCCGACCGACTCCCCCCGAGCGAGAACAACCGGGCGCTGGCGGCATTGGGGTATCTCACGGTCGGACGGCGGTTCGGCAACAACATTCACGACATCATCGACGACCGGATCGATGTTGTCTCGCGCGGGCTGATGGGGCTGTCGGTCACCTGTGCCCGATGTCACGACCACAAGTACGACCCGATTCCCACGGCCGATTACTACGCGCTGTGGGGCGTGTTCATGAGCTCGGAAGAGCCGGCGAACCTGCCGATGATCGGCAAGCCGGATGAAAGCGACGCGTATCGGCAGTTTGAAACGCAACTGGCCGCGAAAGAGGCCGAGCATACGGGCTATCTGGAAGCGGAACGGAAGAAGCTGGTTGACGTCTATCAGGGACAATCGCGGGAGTATGTTGTCGACGCGCTCTGCCGAATCGGCAAGCTGGAGTACCCGGAATCGGCGGGGTTGGCGTTGAAGAAGGGCGAAACGAAAGACCTCGTCGTCGCGCGGTGGGTGAAGTCGATTCAGGAGCGGAATGGCTCCAACGACCCGGTCTGGTCGCCGTGGCGACGCTTCGCTGCGATCCCGGCCGAGAAGTTCGCGGCTGAGGCGCAGGCGGCATGTGATGAACTCAAAGCGCGTCCGATGGACGGCGACGCCCGGCTTAATGCGCGGTTGAAAGCAGCGTTCTCCACGCCGCCGGCGAATCTGACGGAGGTCGCTGTCCGCTACGGTCAACTGTTTGGCGCGGTTCGGCAGGAATGGGTCGACCAGCTCAAGGCGGCCCCGGCCGACAAGCAGCCCACGGCGCACTCCGATCCGGCGGGCGAGGAGCTGAGGCAACTGCTCTACGCGGAGAACGCGGCTCCCGTGGTGTCTGTCGACGACGCCCAGAAACTGTTCGACCGCGCCCAGCGCGACCGGGCGACTAAGCTGAAGACAGACATCGAAACCTTCAAGGCGACGTCGCCCGTGGCACCCCCTCGCGCGATGGTGCTGGTCGACAAGGCCGCGCCGGTCAATCCCTGGGTGTTCAAGCGTGGCAATCCGGGGCTGCGTGGGGACGACGTGCCGCGGCGGTTCCTGCGGGCGATCACTCCCGATGGCGAGCCGTTCAAGGATGGCAGTGGACGGCTGGAACTCGCCAACGCAGTCGCCAGTCGCGACAACCCGCTCACCGCGCGGGTGTTTGTGAATCGCGTCTGGCTGCAGCATTTTGGCGCGGGTCTCGTCCGGACACCCAGCGACTTCGGCATTCGCGGGGAGGCTCCGACTCACCCGGAACTGCTCGACTACCTCGCGGCGACATTCATGGCCGAGGGCTGGTCAATC
Source organism: Planctomycetaceae bacterium (assembly GCA_027489895.1). Taxonomy (GTDB): domain Bacteria; phylum Planctomycetota; class Planctomycetia; order Planctomycetales; family Planctomycetaceae; genus JAIXZD01. Next base: position 2,722 of record JAIXZD010000566.1, on the reverse strand, counting down.
AAGAAGCTGCACAAGCGGATCGTGCTAAGTGAAACCTATCTGCAAGACGCGCTGCCCGGCCCCGGTGCCGACGTGAAAGATCCCGAGAATCGCCTGCTGTCGCACCAGAACAGGCGGCGGCTGGAGTTTGAACCACTCCGTGATTCGCTGCTGGTGGCCGCGGGGCAACTCGATCGGACTGTGGGCGGACGGCCTGTCGATCTGTTTGCCGAGCCGTTCACCACCCGGCGGACGGTGTACGGGTTCATCGATCGGCAGGACCTTCCCGGGCTGTTCCGGGTGTTCGACTTCGCCAGCCCCGATGTCAGCACCCCGCAGCGGCCGATGACGACGGTGCCGCAACAGGCGCTGTTTGCCATGAACGCGCCGATGGTTATCAGTCAGGCCGAGCTGATTTCGAAGCGGCCCGATCTCGCCTCCGCCCAGGGCGACTCGGCCCGCGTGAAGCTGCTTTACGCGCGACTGTTTCAGCGGGAACCGACCAAGGCCGAACTGGACCTGGGCGTGCGTTACCTGAGCGCGACTGCGTCCAAAGATGTGGAACGCCCTGTCTGGCGATACGGGTACGGAACGTACGATGCCAAGGCGAAGCGCGTGAAGACGTTTCATCCACTGCCTCACTTTGCCGATGGAATGTATCGCGCCGGGGAGAAGCTGCCCGATGAAAAGATTGGCTGGGTGCTGTGGCAGCGTGAAGGCGGTCACCCGGGCAAGGGTTGGAACCGCGTGGCGATCCGTCGTTTTCAGTCGCCTCTGGCGGGCCGGGTCGCGGTGCGAGGGATGCTCAAGCACCCGGCCAAAGAGGGCGACGGCGTCCGTGCGCGGCTGGTGTCGTCGCGCGTGGGCGAACTGGGAGTGTGGCAGGCGAAGAACTCAGAAACAGCGATGAACGTGGATGGCGTCGTGCTGAAGCCGGGCGAGATTCTCGACCTGGTCGTCGATGCGATGGACTCGGAAAACAACGATGGGTTCACCGCGACGATGCGGTTCGAGATCGGCGCGGCCACAGGCAATCAGGCCGGGTCTCCCGTGAAGGTGTTCGATGCGACGGAACAGTTTGCGGGTCCGGCACCGGCACCCGTGAATCGCCTGGTGAGCTACATCCAGGCGCTGTTGGAGACGAACGAGTTCGTGTTCGTGGACTAAGAGCCGTGCCATGCTTGCACCGCTTCGGGGCAAGCATGGCAACTGGGGGCGGCGTGCCCTCACCACTCCGGTAGATCTTCCCGAATTCGACTACGAAGAAAGTCGAGGGCAGCTCACATGCCGATCAGGGAGATCTGTTGAAGCCGGGGGTAAGGGGTTTGGTGGCTGGAGGCGGGTGACCAATGGTGGGCAGTGCCCACCCTACGCTGGCAGCAGGCTGTACTGCTCGTAGTTTCGGTCGCAGGGGGTGCCTCGCGTCACGTGCATGCAACGGGCTGTTGGGTCGAGGATGACCGAGAAGACGGTCCGCCAGAAGCCGGTGCCGGGGTCGTCGCAGGCGTGGCGGCAGATCGAACGGGGCCAGCCTTCGTGGTCACGCAGGATCGATTGAATCGTTTCGAGCGAGACCGACTCGGTGGCCAGCAACTGGTCGATGCGGGCCTGCCGCGAATGCGACTGGATCAGTTCGGGAAACTGGCTGTTGATCGCTGCGAGGGCGGGGTGCCGGCAGTGGTTCGTATGCGTCACGCAGCGCGGATCGGAAAGGACATGAACGGCGTCGATCGTGACCTCAAGGTCGGCCGGTCCCTGGGGCGTCGCCAGCATGATGTTGGCGGGGATCGCGCGCTCGGCGCGCTCGACCGCGTGAACCACTTCCGCGAGGGAACTCGCTTCAAACATCTCTCGCACCGTGAAGTAGTGCGGCACGCCCAGTGGTCGGCTGGGGGCGGGAAGCGAATTGAGGCAGAGGCCGATCCCCGCGTCGTTGAACCCGATGTACGCGATCAGCCCTGCCTGGGTGAGCGTGGTGAAGGCGGGCTTGCCGGTGGGATGACGTGTGATCGCGAGCGTGAACCGATCGAGTTCCGGATCGTTGTCCCAGTTCTGGGCGACGATCGCTCCCTCGCCAGATCGTCCGAACAGGCCCGGTCCCGCGAGTGAAAACGATGTGCAGCCACCGGCGGCATCGGGCTTGAGCTGGTTCCGCACCTGCAGCAGCATGATGTCTTCGAGAGTGAGCCCTGTGGCCTCGGCCATCCCCCGCAATTCTTCGATGGAATCGGGAGAGTAGCGCTCGGCATAGGCAATCGAGGCGGTGGCGACCGCATAGGCGGACGCCCGCGAGACCTTCATCGTGATGTTGACCCGATCGAGGGCGATGTTCACGAACTCGCGAATAAGGTCGCCCGCTGCGTCCCCGATCTGCCGACCGAGCTGTCGAGGGGCGCCCGCGACCGAGAGTTCGCGGTAACGGGAAGGCGGGGTCGCGTGATTCGAAGTCGTCTCGGAGGAGGTCATCGCCGTCGGTATCCGTCAAAGCCAGAGTGGATTGATCGCAGAAGAGAAGGAATCGTGCGGACCAGCCCCAATGGGCCTTACATGCGTCGATCGATCTCAAACAGGTGGACACCCCAGGGAGGGAGGTCGAGGTAGAGACCACGGGTGCACAGGTCGTGGACGCTGCGGCGATAGCGGGTGGGGCTGAGTTGGTCGATCAGGTCGACTTCGGTGGCGGATTGCCACTGCGGGTCGGACCCCAGCGGCGCGGTGATGTACCCCTGGCTGTAGTGCGCGG
>JAIXZD010000401.1 GCA_027489895.1 Planctomycetaceae bacterium | reverse complement strand
CGAGCGGCTGCCAGGCAGTCGCGATACAGCGTTTCGTATTGACGGAGCATCTGCCGGACATCAAACAGCGTTTCGACCCGGCGGCGGGCCGCCTCGGCCTGAGCAGACCACAGCGGCCGCTGGGCCAGCATCTCGCAGATTCCCGTCGCCAGCAGAGCCGGATCGCCCGCCGGGACGAGTGCCCCGGTGACCCCTTCCTCCACCACTTCCGGGTTCCCTCCCACGCGGGTCGCCAGAATTGGCAGCCCCACTGCCATTGCCTCCAGCAGGGTCAGAGAGACGCCTTCGGTCAGGGACGAACTGACGAAGAACCCCGCCCCGGCCAGTAACTCCGGGACATCGCGACGTTCACCCAACAGTTCGACGGTCTGTTCCAGTCCCAGTTCCGTCCGCAGTGATTGCAGTAACGGCAGCTCCGCGCCGCCGCCCACAATCCGCAGGCGGAAGTCCGGATGCGACGCCCGCACGAGAACGGCGGCCCGCAGCAGGGTGGGAAAGTCCTTCTCTTTGGAGAGCCGCGCCACGCTGATCGCCACCGGAGCACCCGAGGTCCCGCGGAAGGCGAATCGATCGCAATCGATTCCGTTCCAGATGCGAATCACTTTCGAGGCAGGAATTCCGTCGTCTCGCACGCACAGCCGGGCCGCATCGTCCGAGACAGCCACGATCCGATTCACCCCGAGACCCGCCAGCTTGAACGACCAGCGCGACTTCCAGCCATGCCCAAACCGCTGGCCATGTCGCGTGTGAACGACCACCGGAATCCCGGCGAGACGGGCTGCGATCGTACCTACCAGGTGCGGGAAGGCATTGTGTGTGTGGACCACGTCGACCTGGTGTCGTCGAAAGTGGCGGACCAGGGCACGGATCGCCGTCCAGCGCGACGCGCCTTGCAGATGCAGCGCATCGACATGGGCGCCCGTCGCTCGAATCTCCTCCCCCGGCCCCCCCACTTCATGCAGGGCGACGAACGACATCCGTGATACCGACTGGTCATGGAACCGCGCGAAGTCGACCAGCAGCCGTTCCAGTCCCCCGGTCGACAGCCCGAGGCTCAGATGGCAGACGTGCGCAGGCCGCACCGCGTTGATTGCGGCGGCTGTTGCGGCGACTGGCGTCAGCGTCTTGGTCATGGTGGTCTGCATTTCAGGGGGATTAGATTGTCAGGATCGGTCCAGGTGGTGGTGAACTGGTCAGGAGTTAGCGGGGCTCAGGCACGTGCCACCGCAGCGGGTGACCCGCGCCAGGGCCTGCGAATCAGCCACTCCAATCCGGCCGTGCCCAGCAGCACGGCGCCGCCGCCCGCTGCCACAGCCATTAGCGCTGGCCAACCGGTCACCGGGCCGAGCTGACGAGTCACCGTGTCGGAGTAGAGCCAAAGCGCAGCCAATGGCAGCAGGATCGGACCGAAGGTCGCTTTGGCCAGATGCCAGGGGTCCAGTCGCAGCTTGCGAATGACGTAGGGGAGGAACACGCCCAACTCGATGAGCACGATCGGAATTGCCGTTCCCAGTGCCACCCCGGTCAGCCCCCAGAAGCGGATCAGGATCAGGCTGAGCACGAGATTGAGGGCGGCTTCCGCCATGAACATCAACGCCGGTCCGCGCACCGTCCCCAGACCGAACAGGATCGACCGCAGAACGCCCAGAGGCAGAGCGATCACCTGCGCGCCGAACAGAATCAGCAGCAACTGATGGCTGCTCGCGTACTTCTCACCTACCCAGTTGCGGATGAGGTCGTCGCCAAAGTACCAGCAGCCAATCTGCAGGCCGCCCGCGAGTACCATGGCGATCATGACGCCCCGCTCGATCAGCCGCTGCTGCGCACCGCGATCGGCAATCGATGTCAGCTGACCCGCCTTCGGCATGGCCACATCACCAATCTGCAGGATCGGTTTCCGCAGGAAGTCGGTCAGACGCAGGGCGATGTAATAAGGGACGATCGCCTGCGGGCCAAACACGCAGCCGATAACAATCGAGTCCGTCGCGTACATCAGTTGCGAAGCGAACGTGCCGACCAGCGCGTACGCGCTGAAGCCCATGCACTCCCGCAAGATCCCCCACTGCAGCCACCGCGGACCAATCTGCAGTTCCGGTACAGAACGAAACACCAGCCAGATGGCGATGCTGTTTTCCAGCAGCGTGATCCCCAGGAAGATCGCCGCGAGTGTGACCAGCCCGCCATCGGCAGACAGCAGAATGAGCGTTGCCGTCACGCGAACGATATCGCTGAAGACCGCGACCCCGCGTTCCAGATCAAACCGTTGGATTCCGTGCAGCACCCCCCCGAACACGCTCCCCGTCATCCCGCAGGCGATGTTCAGCCCGAGAATGAGAATGACCAGCCGAATCTGAGTGATTGATTCCCCGTCCCAGTGGTGCAGCCAGGGCGCGGCCCAGGCCAGACCCATCGCAGTCGCGAGTACCACCAGGCCCATCAATCCGTAAATGGTCAGCGTGACGGTCACCATCTGCCGCAGGCGGATCCAGTCCCTTTGCGCATGAAACGTCGCGACAAACCGGCTGATCGTCGAGCCAAACCCCAGGTACATGAGTCCCGCATAGCCCGCGAACGAGCTGATGAAGATCCACGTCCCATACGATCGGTCCCCCAGGGTCTTGAGGACGTACGGCATCAGGAAGAAGCCGACGATCAGCCCGACCACATGCGCCATCCAACTGGCGAGCAGATTGATCTTCAGCGAGCTGAGACGCACGGTTTCGATCTCCCGGAGCCCCGTCACACGACGGCGGAACCTTAACCCCAGCGGGCAAACAATTTGACAAACGCAAACAGGCCCAGCAGGCACCCTGCACTGGAAACGGTCAGTTTGGCCACGTGCAACCGGTCCCAGATGGAGAACAGCTTTTGCGGGACCAGCGACTGGCTGCTCAGATTCAAAAACGCCGCTGAAAGTGCCAGCACCAGGTATGTCGGAACGACGTAACAGCGCGACAGCGACAACAGTCCGACCGTCCACCCCACGAGAATTGCGCACATGTACGGATGAAAGCGGGTCAACTCCTGGTTTTGCAGTTCCCCAGCCACCCAGCGGAAGCGATACAGCCCCAGGAACGCGAAGAAGAACATCCCGAAGAACAGCGTTCCACCAAACACACCCAGTTCGGTGTAGGCGTGCACAAACGAGTTATGCGCCACCAGGCCCGCCATGTCCGCATACTCACCCATGCCGATTCCAAACAGGAAATCGGACGACTTCAGGCAGGACAGACCATCGCTCCAGAGCTGGATGCGGTCTTGTCCGGTCCCGTCTTCCAGGTCGATCGAACTCTGGCGGCCGCCGAGCACCAGAAGTGCCGGTACTCCCGCGAAGGCCGCCGGCACCGCCACCCGCGTTCCATACTGGAACACCAGCGTGGTCATCCCGGCCGCGACCGTGGCCAGCAATCCGCCGCGCGAGTGTGTATAGAACAGGGCCGTGGCCAAGAGCAGCATTGGCACGATCCACAGGTACCGCCGCTGTCCGCTCTCCCGCCGATTGAAAAAGTAGTAGCAAATGACCCCGCAGAGCGTGATCACCTGGCACAGGTCGTTGGGGTCTTCAAAAATCCCCGTCCCTCGCATTCGCCAGATCAGTTTCTCTTCGTTCGTGATCGTCGTCTCGTCATCGCGGTCCGTGATGTGCGTGACGAACTCGAGATCGACGATCCCTACGTAATCGATCACGCATAGTCCGACCATCACCGTCCCGCAGAAGCAGACCGATAAAAGCAGTGTCTGGAACCGACTCCACGTGGTGACCGTGCCCACGAGCATCAGGAAGTACAGCAGCGTCTTGTAGTAGATTTCCATGCCCCAGCGGGCACCGTAAAGGAACCCGTGCTGAAGATGTGACATCGCGATCGCGGCCAGAAGGCCGACCGCGCAGATCGTCATGGGCTGCGTTCGCAGGCGATCCAGTCGGCACTGTTCGAAGATCTCACGGCGCAGACCGACGATCGCCCCAACCATGAGGAATTCGTAAATACGAAATCCCTGGAGATCGGGCACGATCTCGGATGGCCGCAGAAACAGCGTGGCCGTCACCAGAATGAAAAACAGAAACGCCATTGCCATCGATCTGCGAAGTGCGTCCGTCACCGAACGCCAGCCACGCGACTAAGTTCTGCGTCCTGCCTGAAATGTTGCCCAAAGTCGTCCTCGACCCCGGTGCGCGTAGCGCGTTGACAGTTGTCTTGTTGTGTTTTCGCAACGCATCACGTTGCCGACATGCCTCGTTGCGGGTGCCGTTCTCTCAGGTTTCCCCGCGTTTCTCGGCTTTTTCTCCCAGAACACGAATGTAAATCGCAATTGGCGCACCGCTTGCTTTCCCTTGGCAACGTCCCAGCTCATCCCCGCCTCAATCTGGAGGGAAATTACTCAGTGCGCCGCGCCTCGGCCCGTCTTGCCAGCCAAATCTAGGTCACGAACCGAGTCAGCGGCGGACAGTCCCCGCGATTCCTTCGATCCCTTTGATTCCTGCAGACACCCCTGGCCCTGTTCTCTTCGGGATCCCCCCCGGAGTTTCAACTCTCCCTCCCCGATTCTTCCTGCCGTTCATTCGTCGTTTGCCTGGTCTCCGGTGACGTTCATGCTCAAATCGCCGCTCGTCGATCTGCCAACGCCTGCATCCTCGGTCGCTTCGGCCGGACTGCCATCCTCGCACTCTGTTCCGCAGGGTCTGCCGCTGCGGAATGAGCGGGTCGTGCAGTCTGTCATGGTGGATCGCATTCTCGCGATGCTGCTGCTGGTGCCGGCTTTGCCGGTTATGGCGATCGCGTGGAGCCTCGTCCGGCTCACCTCCCGTGGCCCAGGCATCTACTACCAGTCCCGATCCGGGCTGAATGGCAAACCGTTCAAAATCTTCAAGCTCCGCACGATGACCCATAACTGCGAGGCGACCACCGGTGCCGTCTGGGCCAAACCCAACGACAGCCGCGTCACCTGGCTGGGCAAGATCCTTCGCAAGACTCATCTCGACGAGCTGCCGCAGCTCTTCAACGTGCTTCGCGGCGAAATGTCACTCGTGGGGCCCCGACCAGAACGCCCGGAAATCGTCGAGCGGCTCAAGCTCGAAATCCCCAACTATGCCATGCGGATGGACGTTTATCCTGGGGTCACCGGTCTCGCCCAGATCTACGCCGAGCCCGACCAGACTCTCGACGATGTCCGCCACAAGCTGGCCCTCGATCTTCGCTACATCGCCCAGCGGTCTACCTGGCTCGATCTGCGGATTATCGGCTGCACCGCGCTGAAAATGGTCGGTCTTAACCGCACTTGGACCCGCCGCATCCTCTTCCCGACGATGCACCGCCAGACCCGCCGCATCGATGGCCCGATGCAGTTTCCCGGTCAACCCTGGGCCACGCTCTGATCAGCTTCCAGGGCCGACGGTAGCGGAGCTCGTGAGAGTTCCGCCCCTCCAGGTTGTCGCGCTCCCTTCCCCGCGCTCCCGGATGCGTCCGGCCGTTAACAACGAGCGCTTCCACCCCTGCCCGCCTCTCGGCCTACAGTCGCTACACCCGTTACAGGCTGGCGCGTTCGACCCAATCCGCGCCCTCGGCACACAAGCTGCATTCGAAGAGATCAGGGCGCAGTGCCCGGATGACCGTTCCCTTCGATCGCGACTTTGCCATGCTTGCTCACTCACCCGCCCCGAAGAAGGCCGCCTCCCGACCAGCCTCAAACCGTCGTGGATCTGTGTTCGTCGAGTACGTGCTGCTCGTCACGCTCGTCGGCCTGGGGACTCTCGCCGGTGTCGCGATCCTTCGCAACGCCCTGATTGCCGAACTGCAGGACCTCGCACTCGCCATCGCCGCGATCATCTGACTCGGTCGAAGATTGGAACCAATCGAGCGATCGTAGCGGAACGCGTGAGCGTTCCCCCTCGCGGACGACATCACAAACACGCGTCACCAAAGCGGTTCCCGAGACCGCAGGGCGCGATCAGGGGTTTCTACGCTTCTATTGCGACCATGGGAGCCGGAAGCGTCAGCGCCCGGAGGTTCACCGCTCCCCGCCAGACATCCACTCCCGAAGCAATCAACAACCCCACGATATCGGCCGATCGCCGCTCACTCTGGCAACAGGTGCCGGGTCAACACGCGCGCGGCCCGGTTCGCCAGCTCCGCCCGGCATGCGGCTTCGGTCGGCTCCTCTGCAAACACCGTGCAGACCGGTTCCCCCGCGGAGAACTGTTGGCCGTCCCGAGGCAAGTCCGCCGCCCACGCTGGCCGCCAGTTGTCCGCTTTCGTGGCCGCGAACTGTGCCAGACCCACGGCTCGGCTGCGCCGCTCGGCATAGACAATCTGCTTCCCCACCACCAATCCCGCAGTGTGACCAGTCGGCCGCAACTCGCTCTCACCCCGCGCCCAAACGCCACCGAGCGTCGCCGCCAGATGCTCGCAAAGCACCTGCCGGCCTCGCCTCTCCCAAAGCTCCATCGCCGCCGTATACCGCGGGTTGACTTCCACCACCCACCACTGACCTGCCGCATCGAGCACGCCATCCACCCCGAACGCGCCCCGGAGACCACTCGCTTCTCCCAGGCAGTCCCCAACCCGCCGGGCCTGTTCGCGCACGCTGAGCGCGATCCCGCGCTCTGATGCGTCCCAGACAATGTTCCCCGCATAGCCGAACCGACCCGTCCCATAGGCCGTTCCCACGAGTTGACGAGTCAGTCCAATCAGTTCGACGCCTGCCTCCGTCGCCAGATACGCGGCACTCACCGGTTCCCCTTCGCGATACTCCTGCAGATACGTGTCTTCCGAAGCCGCCTCGCCCGGTCGCCACTCGCGAATCCCCTGGCCTCCCGCACCACGAATCGGTTTGACCAGCCATCTTCTAGCCGATCCCCCGGCCTCCCCCGGAAGGCGTCCCCCGACAGCAACCTCCAGTGTCGGAAGCCCCGTCTCTCGCAAAACGCCCGCCACCCATTCCGGATCGCGGACACGTCGCACCTCCTGCTCCGAGGCAAACGCCACCTGCGTTCGCCCCCGCCACGCGGCCAACTCCTCCGGCAGGTTCTCGCAGCCTCCGACGGGCAGGATCGGCAACCCCGGCTTCCGCGTCAGCACCGCGTCCACCAGGCCGGCCCAACCGCCCTGCCCACCTGCATTCTCCGGCCCATCACCTGTCGCCAGGACGGGCCCGCACAATTCGGTATCGACATCCGCAAACCGGTCTACCGCGAGTGGCACTGCGCGCCGACCCCATCCGCGTGCCACAGCCTGAACCGCCGCACGCACGCTCCCCCCGACAACCAGCAACTCGACTGCTTCCCACTTGGGGTGCCTCGCCGCCTGTTCAATCGCCTCCATACCACCCGCCCCTGCCACGAGAACCATCCTCGCCCGCACCAGTCAGATACGGCGAAATCCACAGCCCGACGTGCCGGCAAAGTGTAGTGATTAATGGCGGACAGTCGCTTACCTCGGGGAGACTGTCGTCATCGGGGGAGCCGGGAGTGTGAGCGCCCGGAGGCCCAGCGGTTCCGTCTCGCAACAAACACCAAAGCGATTCAGGAGCAACGACGAACTGGTCGTCCCTAAGGGCCACGGAATTACTTGTGGTTCGATGGAGTTGGTCCACGCCGGGGAAGCCTCACAGCTTCCGCTAAACCCGTGGATGACCACCGGTGCGGTGGTTGCTGTTCGCGAATAAAAGTTCACTGGCCCAGAAGATCGGCCAGAAGGTGCGCCGTGATGTCCCGCTGGAAGTTGAGCTTGCGGGCCAGTTCCAGAAGCGGCCCAGAGCCGTCCGGGAACTTACGGGCGACGGCAGTGAGCAGAATGCGTTTCTCGGTCAAATCGACTGACGCATTCAGCAGTTCGTCGAGGTTCGGTGCCACGTCATTCACAAGCGCGGCATGGAACGGGCGGTAGTTGCGGTTGGCACGCGCGAGCGATTCCAGGGCCGCTTGACGCTCGGTGGCAGCCAGTTCGGCCTCGCCTCCGGCCTCCGCCAGCAGCGAGATCAGCAGATGGGTCGGACCACTGGTTTCGTCGGAGTTCGCGGCGGCCATCTTGGCGGCCGCGTCGTTGCGCTTCATGAAGAGCAACTCTTCCAGTCCGGCGTTAGACTCGACTCCAGGCAGCGCAAGCTGCTCGGCGAGAGTCGACCAATCCCCTTTCGCGACAAGAACAGCCCGCTGGTAACGTTGCTCAGTGAGGGCGACATCGTTGGGGTCGTCACCCTCGGCGGCGGCCAACTGCTTCCAGGCGTCCACTCGGGCCTGGCCCTCCCCTTCCCGCCCGCTCCAGACAAACCACTGGAGCATCGGTTCGGAAACACCCATGGGCATGCCTCGCGCGGCGAACTGGTCCGTCTCTGCTCGAATCAGATCATCCCATTTCTCCAACGCCGTCCGTCCCATGGTGACCGACCGCTGGAATGAGAGTTGGCGCGGTGCCAGCTCCAAGGCCTTAAGGCAATCCGCAAGGCCGGGTTCAAACTCCCCGCGGGCCAGGTGACGGTACCCGATCGCATGACGGGAATGGACAGACGGCGGGGTCGACTCGGCCGCTTTGGTGAACAGGTCCAGTTCACGGTCGGAGTCGGTGATGATCCGGCCGAGCAGGTACATCAGGTCAGGATTGGTGGGCTCTTTGGCCAGAGTGGCCTCGTATTCGGGGACCAGGTTGGCCTCGGCGTCGCTCAGGTTCTGGTAAAACCGGTGCCAATCCACAAGGACCGGACGGTCGGCCAGTCGGGGACGCAGTTTCTCGATCAGCTCGGGCTTGGGAATGCGTGTTGAGAGGATCGCCAGAATCAGTTCGGAGTCCGGCACGGCGTTGGCGAACGTCCAGAGAACCCGGTTCGCGGCCTCGTCCGGAAGCATCGCCTGAGCCATCATCGCAGGAAGCTCCACGTCCCGGCCGGGGCCGGGCAGCATCAGCGACACCCGCGTCCGGGTGGTTGTACTCCCCTGTTTGACTTTGACCTGCCCCGGGAACTCCTCAAACGGGTGGTCGATCTGTCCAAACTCATGCAGCAGCTGTCCGACCCGGAGATCACTCTCGTGGGGTTTGGCATCAGCCGGGTTGGAGGCGTAGTAGGCCTTCTGCCAATGAACGATCGCGCACTGGTCCGGGTTGATCAAATAGGTCTTGGAGAGGAACGGCCGCGCCCAGAAGTTCGTCTGAATCGTCGCCGTGCCAGCCGGGATCTGAAGTTTGGGATCGGCCACGGCGACAGCGAGATCCCCTTCCGGAAACGTGCGTGTCACATGGCTAAAGGGCTGCAGGGGGACTTCGACCCCATTGATCGTCGCGGTATAGGCAATGGGTAGTCCGTTGACGACAGACACCTTGCGCCCCTGACCCGTGGAAATAGCGGACCAGAAGTACAGCCCGACCAGCAGCCCGATGATCGCCGGGCCAATCACGCGGGAGAGGGGAAATCCCCCCCCTTCGTGGTACACTTTGCCCGCCGGTCCCGCCAAGAGGGCCGAGGCCACGGTTTTCGTCGAGCCTTTGGACGCGAGTTTGGTCGCCTGTGCCAGACGCTTCTGAAACTCCTTGTCGAGGCCATCAGCCGGACAGATTTCCTGGACCAGTTGGTACATGTCTCGGGCTTCATGATGTCGCCCCTGGGCCGAGAATGCCTCCGCCAGCAGCCAGAGAAAACCCGTTTTCTCGCCAATCTTCCCATCGACGATATGTTGCAGCAGCGGCTGGGCGTCGTCCGGACGAAGTTGCTTGAGCAAGCTGACTGCCAGTCGCTCGCGCGCTTCCGGAGTGTCGCGAACGGCAATCAGTTTCTCGAAGGCAGTTTCGGCTTCCGCCCATTGTGAGAAAAACATTCGTCCTTCCGCGACGGCTTCAAGCACCTCCGGATTCTTGGGGAAACCTTCATCGGCATATTCGCAATACGCCTCAAACTGCGGGAGATGCTGCATCGCAATCGCCGAGCCGAGCGCTGCGATGACTGGCCCAGATTCGTTGGGGTGTGCTTCCAGCCCGGCATTCGATTGCTCGATCGCCTCGGCGTGGAGTGCGTTCCACTCCTTGAGTTTCATCACCCGATGCCGCTGGCAGGCAGCGCATTCATCGAGGATTCGCTTCTCCCCCAACGGCACGATCGGGAGATAGACAACGACGATGTAGAGCGTCGTGTCGTACGACGTGAGATCTGCCGTCGCGTGACAGTCCCCACACCGGCCCCGGCGTTTGAACACGTTCCGCTTGCCGTAATACCAGGTGCCAACTCCATTGATCGTCTGGGGCATCACGAGACCTTTGGGACGGGACCGGAGGGTTCAGGTCGGCACCTGAATCGAAACGTGGATCACGACGTTCGAGCAATCGACTACGCGAGAATCGCTGCAAGCGGTTTGCCTTCGCCTGCGACTTTGAAGGGGCGACCGTTTTTCGAGGTGATTTCTTTTTTCAGCGGCAGCCCCATGGCCTGTGCGATCGTCGCATTGAAATCGGTGATGGTGCAGCCGTCTTTCTCGGGACGGAAGCCCTTCTCATCAGACTGTCCGTAGACGCTGCCCCCTTTGATCCCCGCACCGGCCAGCACGCTCGAAAACGCGCCGGGATGGTGATCGCGACCAACCCGCTCGTTGATCTTGGGCGACCGCCCAAACTCTGTCGCCAAGACCACGAGCGTGTGGGCCAGCAGGCCCTTCTCCTTCAGTTCGGTCAGCAGGGTCGACAGGCCCTGGTCAAGGACTGCCGTCCGCGCGGGAAGCGCGTTGTCTTCATAGATATTGTCGTGCATGTCCCAGTTGCCGAAGCTGACTTCAATCCAGCGGACATCCTTCTCCACCAGCCGCCGGGCCAGCAGACAGCCCTGGCCGAACCGGTCCTTTCCGTACTTGTCGCGAACGTCCTGCTTCTCCTGGGCGAGATCGAACACCTTGAGATCGGCCGAGTCCATCAGGTCGTTCGCCTGGCGATAGAACTCCTGGTAGGCCTCGACCTGCTTCTGCGGAAACTTCTTCCGGAAGCCAGCGCTGAACTGGTCAATCAGTTGCATCCGCTTGTCGAAGGCCTGGTCGGTGAGGTACTTGGGCGGCTTGGTGTTCTGCAGACCCAGATTCGGGTCGCCAATCGGCACCGGGGTGTACTCGGCTTCCAGATATCCCGCGCCGGGATGTTTGTTCGCCCCGCCCACGACGATGTAATCCGGCAGCGATTTCTTGCGGAGCCCGAGCAGGTTGTTGGCGAACGCCCCCATCGCCGGGTGACGAATCGACGCAATCTCCCGATAGCTCGTCTGCAGCAGATAACTCGCCTGTTGATGGTCGGCCGTGCTGGTCGTGAGCGAACGCACGATCGCCATCTCGGCCGTCTGTTTGGCAAGCAGGGGCAGGTGCTCGCCAATCTGAATCCCCGGGGTCGCCGTCTGGATCGGTTTCGTTTCGCCCCCTTCGGGTTTGCCCGGCTTGGGATCGAACGTGTCGATGTGCGTCATCGCCCCCGTCATGCGGAGGTAGATCACGTTCTTCGCCGCGCCCGTGGGAGCCGCGAGCACCGTGCCCGCACCGGTGAACAGGCCTGACCCCACGCCCGCCGCCGTGACCCCCAGGCAACTCCTGGCGATGTACGCGAGAAAGTCCCGACGATCGGCCTGATCCAGCGAATTGACAAGCGACCACTGCATGACGAATGCCTTCGACAAGAAAGTTTTGCGGGCTACTGCACGAACAGGAACTCGGGCGTGTTGACCAGCGCCCAGATCACATTGCCGTAGCCAGCGTTGCTGTGCTTCTTGATTTCTTCGAGTGCCGCCTTCTTCTCGGCCACGTCGGGCTTGCGGGCGAGAATGCTGAGAAAGATGACATCCACACGCTTGTCGACGTCTTTTTCGGATGTGACGTTCCGATACATGGCCGAGTCGTCATCCAGCATCATGTGCGTGATCGGGCCGTTGAACATCTGCAGCACCTGCGGCACCGTGCCATCCAGCGAACTCGCCTCGATCTGCTCGCGGTCCGACTGGCCAAACTGCCGCAGGAAATGCCCCGGCGGCAGCGGCGCTGGCAGTTCGCTTGCCCGCACCAGCACCAGGCCCTGGTACTCGTACGGCTTGGTGCGTTCCCGCTGAGTCTTGTTGCTGGTGAAGTCGGTAAACGCCTTGAGCGCCTCGACAATCTTCTCCGGAGTCGCCTGTGCCAGATCCACCTTGAGCAGGTCCGACGCGAGATGGGACGGCTCGCGGTGGTAGTCATTCAGGTCGTGGAATGACGCGACGACGAGGAACGAATCCCACACCTGCTCGGCCGTCATGCGCCGCAGGATTGGGCCGGGGAAGTGGTACTCCTCTCCGGGGGAGACTTCTTCCGCAGAGGCCTGACGCTGGTAGGCCTGCGTATTCATCAGGATCCGCTGGAACTCCTTGAGGTCAAACTTGACCCGGACCATTTCCTTCTCCAGGAACTCCATAAGAGCCGGGTTGGCGGCGACCGTGTCGTCCCGAATGTCATCGACCGGTTCAATCAGGCCAATCCCAAACAGCCGCTTCCACATGCGGTTGGCGATGGTGCGGGCGAAGCGGGGATTATCCGACGCGGTCATCCAACGCGCCAACGTTTGACGAGGCGTTTCTCCGCTTTTGATCTCGGCCGGCGGATCGAAAATTGTCCTCGGCTTGACCACCTCGTTCGGCTTGCCGTCGTCGTACTTGTAGTCGGATGGGAGCTTCAGCTTTTTGGGAGCGTCCACCACGGTGACGAGATTCGCTTCGAGGACCGGCCGGTAGCGGAACGCGCGGAACTGCGGATCGACTTTCTCCAGCGACTGCTTCATCGTCTTTTCGCCGTCCTTGCTGCCGTACACGTCTTTGGGGGGCAGGCGAAAGTCGGTCGGATAGAGAAATGCCGCCACCTGATAAAAGTCCATCTGCGTCCACTTGTCGAACGGGTGGTCGTGGCATTGAGCGCAGCCAATCTGCGTGCCAAGGAACACCCGAATCGTGTTGTTCGTCGCATCGAGCGGCATCCCCGCATCGCGCAGCAGATAGCCCGTCGCCGGATTCTCGAACCCGCGCCCCGAGGCCGCGATCATTTCGCGAACCCACTCGTCGTAGGGGCGGTTCGTCTCCAGCGTCGCCCGCACCCATTCGTTGTAGGGCTGGCTCGGCAGGGCCCGCAGGAACCGCTCTTCACGCAGTCGCAGAATGTCCGCCCAGTAGTTGTAGGCGTGGCTGGCATAGCCTTCCTGATTGAGCAGATTGTCGATCAGGCGCGACCGGCGCGTCTTGTCGTTGAGGGCCAGCCACGTCCGGACCTGCTTGTACGACGGAATCGCTCCCGTGATGTCCAGAAACACACGGCGGAGAAACTGCTCGTCGGTCGTGACCGGGTTCGGTTTGATCCCCCGCTTTTTCAGGTCGGCGTCGACGAGTTCATCAATCTTCGCGGCACTCGCCAGCACCTTGGTGTGACTGTCCGGGTTCACCTTGGCGATCGTGATCTTCCGCTGGGGCAACTCAGGGGGCGGCGGTTCTTTCGCCTTCCCAGCAAGTTTGCCGGCCGGCATTCCCGGCTTGCGCACGCCCTTTTGCTGGGCAGTTTTCTGTTGACCATTCTTCGGCTGGGCGCTTGCCAGCGATGGCATGAGCCAGACTGCCGACAGCACGAGCAGCAGGCCCGTTACCGGCACCACAAATGACTGGGGGTGGCGCTGCACGATGGTTCGAATGAACATGGACGCGGCATGCTCCGAGATTCGATGGATAATCCAGATGTCATTCGACGAATGCCATCGCGGTTGACTGAGTTCCAGGTACCGTTCTGATGCAACCTGACACCCCGCGATGCGTGTCGGCAGTATATCCAAACAGAGGGCGTCCAGAACAACCGCCCGGGCCGCTCAACCTTGAGAGCGCGGTCGCCGATTTCTGGGCCTGCGTGATCTTCTGTGCGTTCTTGATCGGGGGAGCCGGAACCGGCAGCGCCCCGAAAACGTGTGATTCCTGCTGGCGGCGAACCTCGGAAACAATCAAAACCAACGACGCCCGAACTGTAGGACATCCCGCGCTCGATCCAGTCCAGAACCTCTCGACCCCATTCGTCGCCAGCGACATCGATCGCGAAAACTGCCCCACCAGACGATACGCTCTCCCGAACACCAAATGCGCGAACCCAGGCGGCATCGAAATCGGGAGTGGAACCATGTGGCTGTTCACCAAACACGGCTTCTACAGTGCAGTCTGTGCCCGACAGGGCCACGGCGGGCACAGCCAACCAGTCGACCCCGACCGCATCATGGTTCGGGCCAGAATCCGCAATCATCTCGACGCACTGAAACAGCGCTTCCCACAGTGGCTCGGAGTCTGCGAGATCCGCGAGTTCGACGGAACGGACTACGCTTACCGACTGTTCGTCTCCAAGTCCGATTGGGTACAGGTGCTGGCAGGCCTCGCCGAAGAACTCGACTACGACAACTTCAAGTCGGAAGTCGCCCGGTATCAGGGCCACGCCGGTGCCGCCTACGAACACTCCCTGCACGACGTCTGGTCCGTCATGAACCGCCTGCAAAAGTAAGGCGGACGGATGGCAACCAGCGGCACGCCACATCAGACACACACCGTGTACCGATCCGTGCGTTGGCGTTTCTGACCAAACACAAGAAAAGGAGACCGCCGAACAGACTTCGGAAGGTTCGACCCGCCGAAGTCCAACACGGACGTCCACCGCCGTGAGAAATCACTCGACGACCTGCGTCAGGTCTCGAGCCCCGCCCTCCCGAGGATTCCGCTGCGAAGAACTTCGGGTAATCACGGCAACAGTTCCCGACACGATCGTTCGAATCGCAGCTTGCCATACGTCCCCAAAACAGGACTAACGGCGGGACGTGCTTCCTCTCGAGTGCATCGCCTTTCGAGTCGGCGGCATATTGAAACAGACACCGCCCCGATCGAAAGCCACAACAAAGCTATTATGTGTGCGTTTTATCCTCCGATAACTCCAAAATGGATGTCATGCTGTGCATTGCATTCCAAATCGGAGTTGTTAACATAACCAGAACAGTCGAATCAGCGTGAGATTCGACTGAAAACATCGGACGACTAAATAAAGTGCATCGCGGCCACAGGCTGGGCGGCACGTTACTGAGTAGGCCGACGTGAAAGAATTCCTCAGGGAGTTCCTTCACGTCGGCCTTTTTCGTTGAGTGTCATCAAGGTCGTCGATGTTTCGTGCGTCTGACGCACGGCTTTGACCCGTTGATTTACTGATTTGATACGCCGTGCATTCGCGTATTTTCTCGGGATTCTTCACTTGGCGAGTGATGGATCGAGCGCAGCTCTTCTTGTCCCTGCGCGATGGAAGGAATGCCAGGCTGAGATCCGCTGGATTAGCGGCATTTCCCCCGTCCATGAGTCCGCACCGTGCTTCCCGCGGGTGTGTGGAAGTACGTATTGACCTAATCGAAATGCTCGGGTTTCACACGACGGGAGTATAAGCATGTTGATTTTCGGATGGCTTAATACAATGTGTATCTGGAGCCCCCGTAGCCGACGCCCGCGAATCGCTTCGCAGGCCGTCTGCCGTCGACGCCAATGTGATCTTGCCGCACCAGGTGGGTTCGAGAGGGTTGAAGATCGTGTCTTGCTCGCCGCGATCATGGTGACTGGTACGGGGGATACGAACAATACGGACGGTCTGGTCACGTTCCGTGAAGCATTGACCTCAATTAACAACGGTGCCAGCCTCAACGCGGATGTCGCTGTCATCGGCACGTACGGGGTGAGCGACACGATCACCTTTAACATTCCCGGCGCCGGCGTGCAGACAATCACGCCGTTGTCTCCCCTGCCCACCGTTGTGAAGCCGGTCAACATCAACGGATACAGCCAGCCTGGGAGCAGTCAGAACACGTTAGCGACGACCGACAACGCGGTTCTGAGAATCCAGATTGATGGCAGTATCGCGGGACTGGCCGCGGATGGACTCGTTTTGGCGAACGGATCGGATGGTTCCGCCGTCAGCGGGCTGGTGATCAATCGCTTCACCGGGACGGGACTCGTGGTGCAGTCCGATGGCAATACGATCACCGGCAACTTCATTGGAACCACAGCCGCTGGCGACGCCGG
>JAIXZD010000216.1 GCA_027489895.1 Planctomycetaceae bacterium | reverse complement strand
GAACACGACGTCCGCTGCAGCGTCAGCCCCATCCCCTCGGCGATCGAAGCGAACCGGCTGTTATAGATTTCGAGGAGAACCGTGTCGCAAGGGATGCTGTCAGGAACCGAGTTTTCAAGCGGGATTTGAACCGAAGGCTGCTCAGCAACGGAAACCTCGTCTTCCAGCAGCAGTTCTCCCCGAGAGAGCACCGAGCCGGTAAAGCCGGGATCGATAACGACAGTCGACGACGACTCGCAGACGATGGCCGGGCCGATGAGGCGGTCACCTGGTTCCAGGTCGTCGCGTAGAAACACGCCCGTCGACCAGGGCTGGCCATCGAACCAAGTCGTCGTGTGCGACGCGGGCACCGGCGCGCGGGGGACAAGCAGTTGCGCGGGTTCGCTGGCGGCCGGGACGTGGCCGGTCACCTCGATCCGCACCGCGACCAGTTCGAGCGGTCGGCCCGCGCGGATGTAGCCATACAACCGGAGATGATCCGCTTCGTAGGCATCGCGCCAGGCCTGCAGGTTAGAGGAATCGGCAGTCGCTTCTTCACGCAGTGAGATCGACCGGGTGATCGAGATCGTCGCTTCGACGCCCTTGTAGCGCAGGTCGAACGTCACAGCGGGCGGCAGGATGTCGCCCGGCGCGACGCCCTCGTCCAGCACCTCGCCACGGCAGCGGGTCGCCAGCTCCGAGGCCACGGCAAGCGCCGCTGTCAGACAGGCGTCGTCAAACGGTTGAAGCACGGCCCGCTCGGCGGTCCGGCGAACATCCGCCTGCCCAATTCCATACGCGCTAAGCAGACCCGACCATGGATGCGCAAGCACTTTGGGCATGCCCAGTTCCCTTGCGATCGCACAGGCATGCTGTGCCCCGGCCCCGCCAAACGTCACCAGCACATAATCTCGCGGGTGATAGCCCC
This sequence comes from Planctomycetaceae bacterium, assembly GCA_027489895.1. GTDB lineage: Bacteria > Planctomycetota > Planctomycetia > Planctomycetales > Planctomycetaceae > JAIXZD01. Next base: position 10,180 of record JAIXZD010000216.1, on the reverse strand, counting down.
TCGCGACCGAAATACCCCGAATCGGGCGGACCATGTTGGCATTCGCAATCCGCACGAACCCCTCGGCCAACGCATGCAGCGACGAGGGCAACGCACCGTGGGCCGAACTGGGGACGCGTCGCAACATGTCGTCTCGCACTTCCACCAGGCGGCGCTCAACAGCGGCCAGATCGAGCGGAAACGGAAACCGGTCGAGCGGCACCTTCCCCAGAAAGACATTGAGATCGGTCACTGTCAGCGGCCCGCCGCGTCCGTAGCACGCGGGGCCGGGGTTCGCTCCTGCGCTTTCCGGCCCAACCACCAGTTTCACGCCATCGAACCGGCACAGGCTCCCCCCACCGGCCGCGACGGTCTCCACCGCAAGCATCGGGGCGACGACCCGCACACCCGCCTTGCGGGTTTCGTACTCGAACTCATACCGACCGTCGTAGCGGGAGACATCGGTACTCGTGCCGCCCATATCGAACCCGATTGACCTGGGGAACCCGGCCCGTTCGGCCACACGCGAAAACCCAATCACGCCACCGGCCGGTCCCGAGAGCAGACTGTCTTTGCCAGTGAACCGCTCGGCCCGCACCAGGCCCCCGGCACTTGTCATCAGCCGAAGCGAGCCACCGGGCAGACGCGATGCCAGTTCCGTCACGTAGGTCCGGAGGACCGGGTTGAGATAGGCGTCAACGACCGTCGTCTCTCCGCGAGGCACGATCTTGATGAGCGGGGCCAGCCGGGACGAGACGCTCACCTCCCGAAAGCCGATCTCGCCAGCAATGCGGGCGACCAGCTCTTCATGGACCGGGTTGGCAAACGCATGCAGCAGGCAGATCGCGAGCGATTCGATGCCTTGGTTGAACAGCGTGGCGAGAGCGCTACGGACGGCGTCGGGATCGGGAGAACGGAGCACGCCCCCGGTTGCGTCAAGCCGTTCGTCGATCTCGACGACGCACTCAGAGAGCGGCTCGGGCTTGACGATGTCGAGCTCGAACAGTTTCGGCCGGTCCTGGTTGGCGATGCGCAGGACATCGGCAAACCCGCGGGTCGTGATGAAGGCAGTGCGTGCCCCGCGCCGCGTCAGCAGGGCGTTCGTGCCGCGCGTGGTTCCCAGTCGAACCGAAACGGGGGGCAACGTCGCCGCGAGTGGCTGCTTCAAGATCGTGCGAATCGCGAGGATCGGCGCGGGTTCGCCGCCATCGAGCTCGTACGCCAGCCCGGATGGCAAAGCCTCGGGAAGCGGCGTGTCGAGAAGCAGGCTGCCGTGTGGGTCGGTGGGTGAGGCGGGCTGGCTGTCGACGATGCGTCGCTCGGACAGAGTCTCCCCCGTCGCGCTCAACAGGCGGAGCGTGTACCCCACCCAGAAGCCGGGGGGATCGCCGCCACGGGTCACGTCGGCGACTTCCATGGGCGAGGGATACCGGGCGACCCGCCCTTTCGTCGCACCCGAGCTTAACACCTTACAGGTGAGTAGGTTGGAGTCGCCGTGGCGGGCCAGGCAGTCGGTGAAGGTGCCGCCGACATCGATCCAGAATTCCCAGCCGGGCATGTCCAATCTGCTTCCAATTGATTCAAGGTGGTGGAACCGGTCTGCCGGGTGCCGGGTCAGGCCGATAAACTGAAATCGTTCGAGGAATGATGATGGGCATCGGTCGTGAAGGCAAACGGCTTGCAGAGCGCCCGTTCGCTGAACGACAGTTGAAACCGTGTGTGACCGGAGTGACTTGGTGAGGGCCAAATGATGAATACTGTATTGACGGTGCGTGGCAGACTGGCCTTGGCGTGCGGGCTAGCCGTGCTGCTCGGAGTCGGGGCGGCGACCACCGAGGCGCAGGGGCGGCGGCAGATGCAGCGGGCGCAGCGGCTCTATAACCAGCTCAATAAGCAGCAGGTCGAGACGACTCAAAAACAGTTTGAAGCGTCGCAAAAACTGGCCGCCCAGCGGCAGGCCCAACTGGCCGCGGAAGCCCAGAAGGACCTGGAGGTGCGGAAGGCTGCGGCCGAGGCGTCGCGTCTCGCGAAAGACGAAAAGAAGGCGAAGTTGAAGGAGTCGTTGGCCAAAGACCGGGCCGAGGCCGAGAAGAACGAAAAGGCGGCCGCCGCAAAGAAGACCACAACGGCAGAGCCGGCGAAGGACAAGGATCCCGTTGACAAGCCAACCAAGGCAACCGAAACAAAGTCCCCGGTGAAACCGACCGCCACCTCCGGCACCAAGTAAAACCAAACCGAAGTAGCGGAAGCCGTGAGGCTTCCCCAACCCGCGCCAACACACCGGCATACTCCCCCTCTGTCGTCAGTCAACGAAGTCGAAACCGCGGAGAACGGCATGTGGGTCAAAATCTGCGGGGTTCGCGATGTCCCAATGGCATTGGCGATTGCCGAAACCGGGGCCGATGCGATTGGCCTCAACTTTTACGATGCCTCTCCGCGCCGCGTCGAGCTGGGGCTCGCGCGGCAGATCGTCAATGAACTGCCCGAAACGGTGCTCGCCGTCGGTCTGTTCGTGAATCATCCCCTCGACGTCGTGTGTGAGCATGTCGCCCACCTGAAGCTGCCTGCCGTTCAGATCCATGGCGACGAATCGCCGGACGACCTGGCCCGCCTGGCGCAAGCCCTGCCCGGCGTGAAGCTGATTCGGGCCCTGCGCGTCTCGGCCGAGACCGGTCTAGGTCCAGTCCACGCCTATCTGGACGCCTGCCGGTCGCTGTCGGTCGAACTGTTCGCCTGCCTGCTCGATGCGAAAGTCGGCGGGGCCTATGGCGGCACAGGTCAGGTCGGCCCCTGGGAGCTGATTCGCAGCGAGTACCGCGTCGACATTGATCCTCCGCTGATTCTCGCGGGCGGATTGACGCCGGAGAACATCGCGCAGGCGATCTCCGATGTGGCCCCCTGGGGCGTCGATACCGCCGGTGGGGTCGAGTCGAGCGTCGCTTGCAAAGACATGGGGCGGGTGCGACAGTTTCTGGCTTCCGCCCGCGGTGCGACGCACGAGTCACGCCGGGGCGGGTGACCCGTTTTCCGGAGTGAGTGCCCCATGGCCGATGTGTTGCCGTTTCGTGGAATCCGTTATGACCTCGCCCAGGTGGGTGACCTTTCGGATGTGACCTGTCCGCCCTATGACGTGATCGACGCGGCGTTCCAGGACCGCCTCTACAAGTTGCATCCGTGCAATGTCATCCGGATGGAGCTCAACCGCGAAGAACCGGGCGACCCCTCCCCCGACGAGCGGTACGTCCGCGCCACAGGCTTCCTCAAGCGCTGGATCACCGAACATGTCCTGATGCAGGAACGCGACGACGCGCTCTACGTCTACCATCAGGAATTCGCCTGGGAAGGCAAGACGCACGTCCGCAAGGGGTTCCTCGGCCGCATCCGCCTGGAACGGTTTGGCGAAGGCAAAGTCTTCCCGCACGAGCAGACGCTCTCCGGCCCCAAGGCCGACCGCTTGAAGCTGCTGCAGGCAACGAAAACGAATCTCTCGCCCATCTTCGGCCTCTATCCCGATCCCGACAACGCGGCCCTCGCCCCACTGGAAAAGGCCGTTCTCACGCTCACGCCGATCGTGGCGACAGACCACCTCGGCGTGGTCCACAAGTTCTGGGTGGTGACCGACAAGGCCCTGATTCAGCAGGTCCGCACGCTGCTGGCCGACAAGCCGATCTTTATCGCCGATGGCCATCACCGGTATGAGACCGGCATCAACTACCGCGACAGCCTCGCCGCGGCGGGGAAGCTCTCGGGCCCCGACGACCCGGCCAACTTCGTGATGATGATGTTCGTCGGCATGAGTGACCCGGGACTCGTCATCATGCCGACGCACCGGCTCGTTTCAGGCCTGGGCGACATCACGGCGGACGAACTCGCCGCAGCCATTGGCAGCCACTTCCAGTTGGAACGGGTTGGCACGGGGCCCCAGGCTGCCAAAGAGTGTTGGGAATTGATCGAAGCCGATGGCGGACAGGGCCTCTTCGGATTCGGCACCACCAAAGACGGCGTGTGGACCCTGGCCCGCGTGACCGATGCCTCGCCCATGAAGGACCTCGCCCCGGATCAAACCGAAGCGTGGCGTGAATTGGGCGTCAGCCTGCTCCACAAGCTCGTCGTCGACTTTCTGCTGAAGAAGGCCCGGCCTGGTGCCGACGTGAAGTTCCGGTATGTCCACCTGGTCGACGAAGTGAGCGACGCCCAGGCGACCGGCGAATGTCAGCTCGGCTGCCTCGTGCCCGCCGCTCGCATCTCGCACGTCGAAGAGATCGCCGCCGCCCTGGAAAAAATGCCGCCCAAAAGCACCTACTTCTACCCGAAGCTGCAGACGGGCCTCGTCTTCAACCCGGTGGGATAGGGTGGGCACCGCCAAAGAACGTAGGGTGGGTAGAGGCCGCATGTCAGATGCGGTTCGGTTCGACTGACAAAGGGAGAACGGACCCGTGATTTACGAAGCGTCGACGCTCGCGGTGGTGATCTTTCTCGCGTTCGTGGGCGTCACGCTCGGGATCAGCTTTTACTTCGCCAGAAAGGCGAGTTCCGCGGCCGCCTACTTCGCGGCCGGGGGTCAGATCCACTGGTTCGTCAACGGCGTCGCGTTCGCGGGCGACTACCTTTCCGCCGCGTCGTTCCTCGGTATCTGTGGAATGATCGCGTTCTACGGGTACGACGGATTTCTCTATTCGATCGGGTTTCTGGCGGGGTGGGTCGTGGCGCTGCTCGTGGTGGCCGAGCCACTCAAGCGGTTGGGGCGATTCACGTTTGCCGACGCGCTGAACTCCAAATTCCAGTCAAAGGGAATCCGGATCGCCGCGGGGATCAGCGCACTGGTCGTCAGCACCTTCTATCTGATCCCGCAGATGGTCGGGGCGGGGGCACTCATCCGGCCGCTCTTGGGCTTTACGCACATGCAGGGCGTGATCATGGTCGGCACCGTGGTCACGCTGATCGTGGTGACCGCGGGGATGGTGTCGACCACCTACGTGCAGTTCATCAAGGGGCTCTTGCTGGTGGGCTTCAGCGCGATTCTCGTCGGGTTGATTCTCGCCCGCGGATTGGTGGCAACGACCGATCCGCTCGCGATGACGCCGCAAACCCTCGAGATTCGAGACGGCCGCAAGATCGTCAACGGAGCACCCCAGGGCACCAAAACGGGCGAGAACGACCTGCGACCCATCGGGCATGTGCAGCGGCTGCCGGGCGACATTGAACGCACCGGACCGGTCGGCCCGCTCAAGTTTCTGGAACTGCTCCGCGATAGCGATGTCATTCTCTGGGGCAAGGCTGACAGCGTGGTCGATGGCGTGAAGACGACGACATTCACGCCGCGTGTCGTCTCCGGGCAAGAGCTGTTTCGTCCGGGCAATCATCCCCGACTGTTCAAGGGGATTCGCGGCGACAGCCTGCTCGCCAAGCTGAACTTTCTGTCGCTGATGCTGGCGCTCTTCTGCGGGACAGCGTCGCTGCCGCACATCCTGATCCGGTACTACACCGTGAAGGACCAGGCCGCCGCCCGCAAAAGCACGATCGTCGGCATCGGGACGATTGGCACGTTCTACGTGCTGACACTGTTCATGGGGTTCGGCGCGATGACCTGCGGCGGAATCGACGTCTCCGACAGCAACATGGCCGCGCCGCTACTCGCCCGAAGCTTCAGCCTCTGGCTGTTTGCGGCGATCTCCGCCGTCGCGTTCACGACCGTGCTCGGCACGGTGAGCGGCCTGATTGTCGCGGCCGCCGGGGCGGTGGTGCACGACCTAATCGGCTGCCTGCTGAAAGAGCCGCTAACCGATCACGCCAAGGTCCGCGTCGCGAAGATCGCTTCGGTGTTTGTGGGGATCGGAGCGATGGTCCTGGGGATCGTCTTCGAAAAGATGAACGTCAACTTTCTGGTGGGCTGGGCCTTCAGCGTGGCCGCGTCAGCCAATCTCCCCTCCCTGATCATGACGCTGTTCTGGAAGCCGACCACCAAACAGGGCATCGTCGCCGCGATCTTCGTGGGAATGATCTCGTCGCTGGCGTGGATCCTGCTGTCAGGCGACACCTATCAAGACGTCTACGGCCTCAAAGCCAGCGACGCGATCGTCCCCTTCAGCCAGCCCGGAATCGTCACCATCCCACTGGGCTTCCTGACGCTCATCGTCGTCTCGCTGCTCACCGGCAAGAAGTCGGCGTGACGAGCTGATTTATGACCCTCGCGTTATGCGCACCTGATTTCGTGCGGAAAACGTGTGCCACTGGCTTTGCCAGTGCGATCAAGATCACGCGACCACCGCACTGGCGAAGCCAGTGGCACACGAAGATGACATCCCGTCTGTGTGAATCACAACACTACCGCGAATCTGGCAGGCGGTCGCAGACCGCCACAAGCAAGAACGTGGCGATGGGGCCGAGGAACAGCGAGATGAGGAACCACGCCAGTCCGCTGCGGTTCTTGCTTTGCGCAAGACCCGCGTTCAGCAAAGCCAGCGTTCCCCACCCGGCAACAAACTCTGGCTGACGGTGCATCGATCGCCTCCCTCGAGAACTTCCGAGTCTCGCCCCAGGGACACACCCGTCTCGCACCGAGACGAACCGGAACTCAACCCTGCAAAGGTGAACGCCAACGCACCCCGCGCGGATCAGCGGAAATCGAAAACCCCACTCGCGGGCTGGGCAACGTCAACCGTCGACCGCGAACACGTCGTCAGAAGACCAGGCTCGCCTCGCCTCACCCAAACAAAAACAGCCTGCGGTTCCGGGATGGGAACCGCAGGCTGCACAGATCAAAATTCATCGGCAGGGATTTCACCCCTACCAATCCAACCGAGTTACTCGGCCGGCTTCTCGCCTTCCACCGCCGGGGCGGCAGCGACCAGTTCGGCCGCTGGCGTCGGCGTGTCGGACGAATCGAATGTCAGTTGCTTCTGATCGCCGACTTCTTTCACGTTGACGGTGATCACGCTCTTGCCTTCGAACGACCCCTTCAGCAGTTCTTCCGAAAGCGGGTCTTCGATCAACGCTTCCAGCGAGCGACGCAGCGGACGAGCCCCGTAGTCGAGGTCTTCCCCCTTGTCGATGATGAACTCCTTGGCCCCTTCGGTGAGCTCCAGCGCCAGCCCCTTGATGGCCAGCCGCTCGCGAACCTTGCCCAGTTCGATCTCGATGATGTTCTTGAGATTGTCGCGGGTGAGGTGCCGGAACACGATCACATCGTCCAGACGGTTGAGAAACTCGGGCTTGAACTCCCGCTGAATCTCGCTCATCAGCCGCTCTTTCATCTTGCCGTAGCTCGAGTCCTCGTCCTTCTTGCTGAAGCCGAAGCCCGCGCCAGCCTGAATGGCATTCGCGCCGACGTTCGTCGTCATGATGAGGATCACGTTCTTGAAGTCGACCTTGCGACCGAAGCTGTCGGTCAAATGGCCTTCTTCCATCACCTGCAGCAGCATGTTGAACACGTCCGGGTGCGCCTTTTCGATTTCATCGAGCAGCACGACCGCGTACGGCCGGCGACGGATCTTCTCCGTCAGCTGGCCGCCTTCTTCGTAGCCAACGTAGCCCGGCGGAGCACCGATCAGCCGGCTGACGTTGTGCTTCTCCATGTACTCCGACATGTCGACCTGGATCAGCGCGTCTTCGTCGCCGAACATGAACGCCGCCAGGCTCTTGGCCAGCAGCGTCTTCCCGACCCCCGTCGGCCCGGCAAACACGAACACCCCGGTCGGCTTCTTCGGGTCCTTCAGGCCGCTGCGGCGACGTCGCACCGCCTTCGCCACCTGCTTGACCGCCTCAACCTGCGAGATGACCTTCTTTTCCAGTTCGGATTCCATCTCCAGCAGACGCTGGGCGTCGGCCTTCGACAGCCGCGTGAGCGGCACGCCCGTCATCTTCGAGACGACTTCGGCGATCACTTCTTCGTCGACGACGCCGTCGGTTTCCTGCGCCTTGTCGCGCCAGTCCTTGGCCATCGTCTCCTTCTTCTTCTTCAGCTTGTCGGCCTGATCACGCAGGCTGGCCGCCTTTTCAAAGTCCTGATTGGCAACGGCCTCTTCCTTCGACTGGTTCAGCCGTTCGATCTCTTCCTCGATTTCCTTGAGGTCCGGCGGCTGGACCATCGACTTCAGGCGGATCCGCGCTCCGGATTCGTCGATCACGTCGATCGCCTTGTCCGGCAGGCAGCGCCCGGTGATGTACCGCGACGACAGCTCGACCGCGGCCTTCAGCGCCTCGTCAGTAATCCGGACGCGGTGATGCGCCTCGTACCGATCGCGCAGGCCCTTGAGGATCTCGACCGCTTCTTCGGGGCTGGGCGGTTCGACCATGACGGTCTGGAACCGGCGTTCGAGCGCGCCGTCTTTCTCGATGTACTTGCGGTACTCGTCGAGCGTCGTCGCGCCGATGCACTGCAGTTCGCCGCGGCTGAGGGCGGGCTTCAGCACGTTCGAGGCATCGATCGCCCCTTCCGCGCCGCCCGCACCCACCAGGGTGTGCAGTTCGTCGATAAACAGAATCGTGTTCTTGGCGCGGCGGACTTCGTTCATCACCGCCTTGATCCGCTCTTCGAACTGGCCGCGATACTTCGTGCCCGCGACCATCATCGCGAGGTCGAGCACGACGATCCGCTTGTCGCGAAGCAGTTCCGGGACGTTGTTGTCGATCACCAACTGCGCGAGGCCTTCAACAATCGCCGTCTTGCCGACGCCCGCTTCCCCGAGCAGCACCGGATTGTTCTTCTGGCGGCGCGACAGAATCTGGACGACGCGTTCGATTTCGTTCGTCCGGCCGATGACCGGGTCGAGCTTGCCTTGGCGGGCCAGCTCGGTCAGGTCACGACCAAAGCTGTCGAGCGCGGGCGTTTTGCTTTTGCTCTGCTTGCCCGAGGAACTGGCGCTGGAACTGGCACTGCCGCCGCCGGCGGGGGCGCCACCGGGGACGCTGCGTTCGCCCGATTCCGATGTCTCCATGCCATGGCCGAGGAGATTCAGCACTTCTTCGCGAACATCTTCCAGCTTGAGGCCGAGGTTCATCAGCACCTGGGCGGCCACGCCTTCCTGCTCGCGCAACAGGCCCAGCAGGATGTGCTCCGTCCCGACGTAGTTGTGGTTGAGGTTGCGGGCCTCCTCCATCGAATACTCAATCACCTTCTTGGCGCGGGGCGTCTGCGGGAGCTTGCCCATCGAGACGATGTCCGGCCCATGCTGCACGATCTTCTCGACTTCGAGGCGGATCTTGCGCAGATCGACATCGAGGTTTTTGAGGACGTTGGCCGCCACGCCGGAGCCCTCTTTGACGAGGCCCAGCAGAATATGTTCGGTGCCGATGTACTCGTGGTTAAAGCGCTGGGCCTCCTGATTGGCCAGCTGCATCACCTTCCGAGCCCGATCCGTAAATCTTTCGTACATAGTGCTCTCGCTCTCCCTCAGTGGGGCCGACCTCGATCATACGAGCCCGACACGCCCGCTGGTGACTGGTTCAACCCGGCCACCGACCACCCTGCCTCCGCAAGGTTGTTGCGGGACAACCGCGACGCCGCAGCCATCCCAGACCCTGTTCCTCACATCCCGCACGATCGTCTCAACACGACTGTCGCCAACCAGTTCTGGCCACTTTCGACCAGCCCCTGGCCTCTTTCAGCAACTCACATGCCGCAAACCACCCAACGGCCATCCAGAGCGTCTCCGGAAGGCCGCTTCACGTATTCTAGGTCGAAACCAGCGAGTGGGGCCAGTTCGATAGCAACTCTTTTCATCTTCTTCCCTTAGGACCGTCCGCAACCGGTGATCAGCGACGGAACCGAAGCTCGCTGCCCAGGTCGTCCCAGGCTGCCAGGCCCTCTTGGGAAACCTTGTCTGCCAGCCTGGCAGGTACAAGCGGTGTGCCAATCTGGCAGGCCTCGCCAGTTGGTCCGCGTCACTTGGCGGTAAAGGCTCGGCGGATCTCGACGCGGGATGGTCGCCCCCCTGGTGGCATATGCACGAAAAACAGCTCCAACTCGTTGTATCGGGAGAGGTCGCGCTTCTCGCCGGCCAGTTCCAGCACGCGGTCGGCCATCTTCGCCAGGGCCGGATCGTCCTGAACGGGTGGCGTCTTGACATGCAGCACGACCCGCAGCACGGCCGGGCCGCCCCGATGCCGTCCCCCCTCGACCCGCGGCCGCACGCTGTCGAACTCGACCGCCAGGGCCTGTTGCAGCGGCACAAACGGTGCGAAATGCAACGTCCAGAAGATG
>JAIXZD010000012.1 GCA_027489895.1 Planctomycetaceae bacterium | reverse complement strand
GACCTCGCCGCTCTCGAACAGGCCCTTCAGACTCACCAACCCGCCTGCGTCATCCTCGAAGCGACGGGCGGCCACTGGAGCCTCGTCCCCATGCGGGGCGAGTTTCTCACGGGGGTCCGCACACTCTGCGATCGTTACGGAGTCCTCCTGATTCTCGATGAAGTCATCACCGGATTCCGCGTCGCTCCCGGCGGTGCCCAACAGGTCTACGGCATCAAACCCGACCTGATCACCCTCGCCAAAATCCTCGCGGGTGGTCTTCCGGGGGGCTGCCTCGCCGGTCGCGCCGATCTCATGGAAGCGCTCGCCTTCGACAATCGCTACGGCCAGAAGATGAAGCATCCGGGCACGTACAATGCCAACCCGCTCTCGGCCGCCGCAGGCATCGCCGCGCTCACTCACATCGCCGAGCACAACCCCTGTGCCCCAGCCAACGACCGGGGACGCGAACTCCGCACAGGCCTCAACGACCTGTTTCAGTCGCTCTCCGTGAACTGGGTCGCCTACGGTGAGTTCTCGATGGTGGCCGTTCTTCCCGAGTACGAAGGACCGCGCCCCACCAGCGACGACTTCATCCCTTGCGACAACGACGTCGTCCAACTCGACCGCAAGATCGACCCGCAGCTCTCTCACGCCTTCCGCCGTAACCTCATCCTGGAAGGGGTCGACTTTTTCGGCTGGCGGGCCATGCTCTCCAGCGCCCACACCAGCGACGACATTGAACAAACCGTCGCCGCCATGTCCGAAACGATCGGCCGCCTCCGCAGCGACGGTATTCTTCCGTAACACCTATGAGATAATCAGTGGGATAGGCTTCCAGCCTGTCATTTCCTCACCGGAAAGCGCGGAAGCTCGACAGGCTGGAAGCCTATCCCACAACAGAACACAGCCTCGAACACCTCCCTCGAATTCCCAACCAGACAATCCTCACCTCCTACTCCCGCATTCCTCTCCGCATGGAAATCCACCGCGCACCGCAGGTCCCGGCCCACTGGCGACACGCCCTGCTGGCGATCGGCAACTTCGACGGTGTCCACCTCGGGCACCGCGCGATGCTCGCCACACTCGTTTCCCAGGCCAGAGCCCGCGCAACCCCGGCAATCGCTTTCACGTTCGATCCGCACCCGCTCACGCTCGTCCGCCCCGAGGCCGTGCCACCCGCGCTCACGACAATGTCCCGTCGCCTCGAACTGCTGGCCGAAACCGGCATCGATGGTGTCCTCGTTTATCCCACCGACCGCGCTCTGCTGGAACTGACAGCCGACCAGTTCTTCCACAACATCATTCGCGACCAGTTCGCCGCAACAGGCCTCGTCGAAGGCCCGAACTTCTGCTTCGGCAAGAATCGACAGGGGACAATCGACCGCCTGCGCGAATTCTGTGATGCCGCCGGGATGTCGCTCGAAGTGGTCGACGCGCTCGACCAGGGCGACGGCATGGTCTCGTCCACAACCGTCCGGCAGGCCATTCTCGACGGACGGATCGCACAGGCCAACGATCTGCTCGGCAGCCGATATCGCATCGCAGGCGTCGTCGTGGAAGGCGAGCGACGGGGACGAACAATCAACGTCCCCACCGCCAACCTCGACGAGATCGAAACCGTGCTCCCCAAAGACGGCGTCTATGCCGGCCGGACCCTCGTCGACGGAACCTGGTGGCCCACCGCGACCAACGTCGGCCCCAACCCCACCTTCGCCGAGGCCCGCCGCAAGATCGAGGCCCACCTCATCGGCTTCACTGGCGATCTCTACGGCCGCCAGATCGAGTTCGAGTTCATCGCCCGCCTGCGAGACACCCAGACGTTCGCCGGGATCGACGCCCTCAAAACCCAGCTCGCCACCGACATCGCCCAGACCAAAACTCTCGCCACCCCAGGGTAGGGTGGGCACTGAGACTGTGAGTTTTTGGAAACCCGACGCGTCAGCAAGGGCCCCAGCGTGGGCTCCGGGGAAATCGTGACCTGCGGGGAGCCCAGGCTCCCGCGCTAACACGTCGAGCTACAGATTGAATCACAGCGCTACGGCTTCGCCTGCATCACCAGTTCATTCCGCACGAACTTGTGACACTCGACACACGACATCGTCAGTTGCACGTACGCCAATGCCGCACTGTCGAGGCTCCGGGTCTTCCCCGCCTTCATCGCCTGCTTGACGGTCCGCTCGAACTCGGAACTGTACTGGCGAAACACCGCATCATTCGAGACCCGCCACTGCTCGCTCTGGCTCAATTCGCCCAGCGATTCCGCGCTCCGCAGAATCTTGTCGAAGTCTTCCGTCACCAGGCCATCGAGCATCGACTGCGCATAGCTCAGCTTCACCTGCATGAACTGGCTCAGGGGCGTCTTCTTCGACGCAGCCGCCGGAGCCGAAGCCGCTGGCGCTTTGTCTTCCGCCCGCGACAACTGGTCGGTGACCAGCGGCCCTCCCGCGAGCAACCCCACAACCACCCCCATCCCCAACAGCGAGGCAACTCTTCCCATTCGACGGTAACCGGACGCACGGACCATGGTCGAACTCCTTGTATGCGAGTGTGGCGGACACTTCCCCAAGGACGGGTCAACGCTCTTCAGCGTTCTCTCCCATCCCCGAGCGGATGATCACGGTGTACGACCACTGCGAACGATCCCTGCAGATCATCGCTCGGGATCATAGACCATCCGTTCTCTGGAAAGGGGAACGTTCGGGCGCCCCAACCGGATCGCCCGAAACTCGCTGCCGCGACAATCCACCGCAGTCCCGGCGCCACGCATGCCCAAGGCGCACTGCTTCCCAAGACGCGCTGCCCCTATCCGGGGTCGTCTCCACTTCAAGACGACCAAGGGAGCCGGAAGCGTTAGCGCCCGGAGGTCGAACCGTCCCCGCCAAAAAATCGGCGCAGGAAACAGTCAACACCACCGACCCGCTCACCCCGTCGACTCCCTGTCAGCCAGTCACTTCCTTGTCGGTCTCCGGTGCCGCCGGGCTGTCCGGATCAAACCATTCCGGCTTGAACTCGACCCGCTTTTTCGTCTTCATCGCGATGTTGCAGGTGAGGGCCATGATCGCGTCGGCCATCGCCACTTCACCCGGGCAGCGCAGCCCGCCATCGGCCGGCTTGTCGAAGTTGTCCTCGCGAATGCACCAGGCAAAGTGCTCCATCTCTTCGGTGTAGCCACGGCTCACCTTGCCGCCTGCCGACCCGGAACTGGCTGCCTGCGTCGCGGGGGCCATGCTGGGGCTGGCTTCCATCACCGCCCCGCCCGATCCCTCCGAAGCCTGCACAATCCGCAGCCGCTGGCCGGGCCCGCCTCCACCCGTGCTCCCACCTTCTTCCTTGAACAGCATCACGTTCTGTTCGAGTTCCGTCATCAACGTGCCCCGGCTGCCGAAAATCGTCTCGCCATAAGGCTCGAACCGGTTCGTGTTGATCGACGAATACGTGACGACCACGATGTCGTTCTTGTCGTCCCCGTAATGCGGGCCGGGGAATTCCAGCGTCACATAGACATGGTCGTCGATCTCGCGCGGGTCGGCCTGCTTGTCTTTCGACCCCACTCCCGACACGCCGTAGAAGTTCTTGCCCCCATACCCGATGACTGACAGCGGCTTCACCTTCCCCAGGAAGATCGAGCAGGCATCCAGTTGATGGCTGCCCAGTTCCGCCATCAGACCGCCCCCGGTCTTGTTGAACAGCCGCCAGCGGCACAACTGTTCCACCGACTCGAACCCGTACTCCTTGACTCGGGCTTCCAGGGCCTTCTGGTCTTCCTCGGGCACCTTTTTCAGCCAGCTATCCGAGTTCGGGAAGCTGTTGTTGCGATGCCAGTTCGCACGAATGAACTTGATATCCCCCAGCACGCCCTGCTTCACGAGGTTGTTCGCGTTGTCGTACAGCACGCTGTAATGCCGCTGGTGGCCAATCGCCAGCAACCGCTTCGCCTTGCGGGCCTCCTGAATCATCTGCTTGCACTCGGTCACGTTGTGGGCCATCAGCTTCTCGGCCAGCACATGCTTCCCCGCCCGCAGGCAATCGATAGCGATCGAAGCGTGCACATTCAGCGGCACCGCGATGATCACCGCCTCGACGTTCGGGTCCTCGAGCAGCTTCTTGTGGTCGTCATACACCTTGATCGACTTGCAGGCTTCCTGGCCCAGCTTCTTGTACAGCCCGACACGGTCGTCGTTCCCGTCCCCCGTGAACGCCCGCTTGGCATTGCTCGGGCGCAGGTCGGCAATCGCGACGATGGTCATGTAATCAGGCGGATGCTGCGTCAGCAGGACCGACCCTTCATCGCCCGTCCCGATGAACCCCACGCGGACGGGATCCCCCTTGAGAGCCGAGTAGCCGAAGTAAAACGCCCCGAGCGCCGGCACCGTCGCCGCCGATTTCAGGAACGCCCGGCGGGTCACTCCGACCGCATCCTGGTAGTTCATTTTGCCGATGTCTTTTTGTTCCGAAGTCAGATACATCGCGCGTCCTTCCAGTGTCCGTCGAAGAAACCGGCCCAGGCAGCTCGCCCCGGCCGGGACGTGGTCTTCAGTTGATTTTCAATCAGTCGAAACGGGACGAGCAGAACTCCGCAGCCCTGCTATTCCTACGAATTCCCAGGCCGAATCGCCCAACAAAACTGCCGACCAATTCCGGTCGAGAGATCAGGTCAATCGGTTGGCTGCCGCAAGACATACCGCCGGACCAAAGCATCCAGCCCCACCCAGCGTCCGGTCGGAATCGTAGCCAGCATCAGGCAGGCAATCGCTTCAATCAGGTTCTTGTTGATAATCAGCGCATGCTCCGGTCCAGGCGGTTCCGGTACCCCAGGCCAGGGCGGCATCGCCAGGTAAAACAGCACCAGCAACCCCGCCGCCCCCAGCGCCGAAAGGCGACTGAACAGCCCCACCATCAGCAGCGCGCCCAAAATCAGCAGGCCATACATCGTGATGAAATTTGCCTGTGCCAGTTGCGACGGCGGCTTCCGCATCGCTCCCCGCGTCAACTGCTTGGCAGTCAGCGATTTCTCCGCAGTGGATACCAGTTCTTGCGTCAGCGCATCGACCGGTGCCACCAGCGACGCCTTCTTTTCCTGCATGTCGGCCCAGAGCTTGTCGAGATGCCGATGTTCGAAGTCGAGCGCTGCCGACTTCAGATTCGCTTCGTACCGCGCCAGCATGTTGCGGTAGAGGTCAATGTCTCCAATCCGCTTATGATCGATTGTGCCATAGTGGGACTCCTGAACCAGTCCCACGCGGTCCGGGTCCTCCTTCACGAGCACCTGCAGCCGCTCCTTCAGACTCAGCTTGCTGGTCCGGTCGTACAGCCGGTCGAGCGCCCGCGTCCAGGCCGATCGTTCCTCTTCCGACGCCGATTCCGGCAGCAACCCCAGCAACTGTTGCTTCTCGGCCGGCAGCAGATGGAAATCGGCCACCAGTCGCTTCGACTTCGCGTCGTAGGTGAGCGAGGCCCCCTTGGGAGCCTTGAATTGGCTCAGGTCGACGCCCGCCGGCAAAGCCGCCAATGGCTCGACAAACTCCTTCGGGCCATTCAGCAGCAGCTCGATTTTCTGCTTTTGGACGTCATCCAGATCCGGATGATGCGCCTGAAAGCGGGCGTACCAGCCGTCCCAGTTCTCGACCATCTTGTCGTAGTCGAGGCGCTCCAGGCCGTCGACGTCCGGAACCATGTCTCGGAACGTGTCGCGGAACGGCCCCCGCGCATTGGCGAGGTAAGGCTCCGCCGTCCACGGACGCGAGCCTTTCTGCGAATTCAGCTTCCAGATCCCCTCGTACAGGAACTGCCAGCCAATCGCGACCCGCAGGCCCACGATCAGCAGACAGGCCAGGAAAGAAATCTCACGAATGCTTTTAGGCACGGACGAGGCTCCGTCGTTTCAGGAAACCATCGAATTGGAACGTCAAGGCAGACCACTGGCGAATCGGTTTGGAACACGCGGAGAGGATTTCGGAAAGACCGGCGATGGCCGCCGCAATCTCTCGTTCGTCGCCAGTCTTCCGGATCACGACTCGGACCCAAAACCAGGCGGCGATCAATCGCGCCACTCCACCCGAGACACCGAGCCAGTTTCGAACTCGACCGCATCTCGAGACAGGCCGACAACCACGGGGGCCAGCAGCCTTCCACCCCGCGGAAACGGCACCAGGATCGCTGCCGCGGATCGTTGATTATGGCAGTAACCGCAAGCCTTTTCGACTCCTAAAACGAAAAACGCCGTCGAAAGCGCCTCCGCTTCAGCCGCCGTCGCCGCCACCACACTCACGGCCAGCAGCTCATTCGCTGGCCAGCCCGTGCGCGGGTCCAGCACATGCCCGTACCGCGTCCCATTCACCGTGAAGTACTGCACTCCATTGCCGCTGGTCGACAGCCCTGCGTTCGTGAGTCGCAACCTTGCAAACAGTTGATGCGCCAATAGCGGATTCCGCAGCCCAATCGTCCAGCCATCCTCTGTCCCAGCCGCGAACCCTGAGGGCTCTATCGCTCCAGATTCTGGAACAGGGACTGAAGCCGCCCCCATGGAAGAGCCTCGCGCCAGAACACTGCTGTGACCTGCATGCAGGCAGTAATCCCGGACGCCCTCTCCCGACAAATAGGCTCCCGCCCGATCCAGCGCCGCCCCTTTCCCAAACGCATTGAGATTGAGCGCCGTACCGACCCGCCGAAACCGGATCGCCCGCCGTTCCGGATCCCATTCGACCACGTCGTCTCCCACCAGCGACAGCGCCGCCACCAATTCCTCGGCCGTTGGAAGGCGGTGCTCCCGCCGACACTCACGCCAAAGAGCCACGAGCGGCCCCGCCGTTGGATCAAACGCCCCGTCAAACTCCCGTGCCCAAATTCGCGCCTGATCCAGAAGCGCATAGACCACAGGCTCGACTGGCGTCCACCCCGCCTGCGCGGCCCGATTGACCCGCACCACCTCGCTATCGTCCCGATAAACCGAGATCAGGCCTTCCAGCTCCGAAACCAAGTCGAGCGCCGCCGACGCCGCCGCCACAGGAGCCGCAGGTCCTGCGGGCAGAATCACCTCGACATCGCAGGCCATCGCCACCGCCGAGAGCACGACCGTCTCGCCGCAATTCGGCAAGAACGATTCCGCCCCGGCCACCAACTCCGCCACCTCGTCCTGCCGGGTCGCAACCTCTCGGCGCAGCGCCTCCCCCGTGAACAAATCCCGCCGCGAGTGCTCGGGGTCAGTCATGCCGTTTTCCACAAGGGGTGCTCTAACAATAAAGCCTGCCAACCCTGCCGAGCATAGCACGCCACACCCCACCCGCACTTCCGGTCGCGGACGCCCCAATCCTGCGGGGCGCTGACGTTTCCCGGCTCCCACGACCCATTTCTCACCACTTCGGCAGCCGGGGCACGCATCCCGGAAACATCCAGTTCCTCAATCTCGACAGTTGCTCACGAAAACCGACTGGGAAACCTCAGTCGAGTGCAATTACAATTGCATCTGCACCGGCCGCTGGAGCGTCCGGTGCTTGACCGCGTTTCAGAACGACCAAAATCTCATGTCCGCAGACCTTCCCGCCCCCCAGTCGCTGTCCGATCTTCAAGCCAGGATTCGTGAGGCGGGCCTCCGCAGCACGGCGGCTCGGATTGCCGTTCTCCGGGAACTGGTCGAAGCCCGCACCCCCGTCAGTCACGCCGAACTGGCAGTAAAACTCGTGCCGCAGGGCTTCGACAAGGCCACCGTCTACCGCAACCTGATGGACCTCTCCGAAGTCGGAATGGTCTCGCGGACCGAATTGGGTGACCACGTCTGGCGGTTCGAGCTGCGTCGTGACGAAGGCGGCCACAACAACGACCACCCGCACTTCCTCTGCACCGACTGCGGCATGGTCACCTGCCTGTCGGATGTGAGCGTCAACCTCGCCGCGATGCTCGCCAGCAAACAGTCTGCGGGCATGACGGTCACGGAAGTCCTCTTGAAAGGGCGTTGCGGTGCCTGCACGCCAACCGAGACGCCTTCTCTGCCAGTCGTCAGCCTCTAGACCAGCTTCTCCGAGAATCTCCTCCGCCTCCGATTCTCCGCCACTGATGTCGCGGAACTCGTGAGAGTTCCCCAGGCTCACTCGACCGGAACCCACGTCAACCCGGGCTCGGCCCGTCGCGCAAGTTTCGGCAACCGCGCCGTCCAGCGCGAACTTGCGCGACCTTCTGGCATTTTCCCCGCATGACGCTTTACTTTTGCCGAACCCGGCTATGATCTCGCATCAGGGCGCAGGCGGGATGGAGCTCGGCGGAACAAGGCAGCAGGCCATCAGGTCGCCCAATTCTTGCACACTTCTGCCCGCGAGTTAAGCAGTCCCGGTTCGAGCGGAAAATCCAATGCGTGCTTTTCGCGCAGTGGGCTCTCAGTCGCCGCCCTGCCACCCCCCTGATTCGTGCTGTAACTCTTGATTCAGCAGATGCTTCAGATGGGTCAGGCCCGTCGTCTGAAATACCGGCACGATTGTTGCGACTCCAAGCAGAGTGTGCCCAACGGCGCTTGTTGGCCATTAAATCGTACATCGAGGAGTAGGCAGCTTATGAGTGGGAGTGCGGCTCGACTGTCGGCAATCAAGGCAGTCACAGACTTCAAACCAATCTCGGAACCGCTGAATTTCGCCACCACGGCGTCCGGCGACCTGTACGGCAGCAACGTCTTCAACATCTCGGTGATGGAGAAGCGGCTGCCCAAGCAAGTGTTCAAGTCGGTCAAAAAGACGATCGAAAAGGGCGAGCCGCTCGATGCCGGCGTCGCCGATGTCGTCGCTTCGGCCATGAAGGACTGGGCGCTGGAGAAGGGCGCCACCCACTATGCCCACGTCTTCTACCCGCTGACCGGCATCACCGCCGAAAAGCACGACAGCTTCCTCTCGCCGGACGGCAAGGGCGGGGCGATCAACGAATTCGGCGGCACCGCTCTCGTGCAGGGCGAGCCCGACGCTTCGAGCTTCCCTTCTGGCGGGATTCGTGCCACGTTCGAAGCCCGCGGTTACACCGCCTGGGATGTGACCAGCCCGGCCTACATCCTCGAAAACCCGAACGGCACCACCCTCTGCATCCCGACGGCCTTCGTGTCGTGGACGGGTGAAGCCCTCGATAAGAAAACCCCGCTCCTGCGGTCGATGAAGGCCCTCAACGTTCAGGCCCTGCGGGTCCTGAAGCTGTTCGGCCACAAAGATCCGGGCATGATCACCGCGACGTGCGGCCCCGAGCAGGAATACTTCCTGATCGACCGTAACTTCATCATGGCCCGCCCGGACCTGATCAACGCCGGTCGCACCCTGTTCGGTGCCCCGCCCCCCAAGGGACAGGAATTTGCCGACCAGTACTTCGGTGCGATTCCCGACCGGGTCCTGGCCTACATGCTCGACTGTGAACGCGAGCTGTACAAACTGGGCGTGCCCGTGAAGACGCGGCACAACGAAGTCGCCCCCAGCCAGTACGAAATCGCTCCGATCTACGAAAACGCGAACGTCGCCTCGGACCACCAGCAGCTCTTGATGCTCACCCTCAAGCGGGTCGCGCACAAGTACGGCATGGAATGTCTGATGCACGAAAAGCCGTTCGCGGGCGTCAACGGTTCGGGTAAGCACCTGAACTGGTCGCTGGGCAACGGCGCGGTGGGCAACCTGCTCGAGCCGGGCAGCACGCCGCACGCCAACATGCAGTTTCTGGTGTTCTGTGCCGCCGTGATTCGTGCGGTTCACAAGCATGCCACGCTGCTGCGGGCCGTTGTCGCCCACGCCGGCAACGACCACCGCCTCGGTGCGAATGAAGCCCCTCCCGCGATCATCTCGATCTTCCTCGGCGCGCAACTGGCCGATGTGTTCGAGCAGATCAAGAAGAGCGGCGAAGCGACCTCGTCGAAGAAGGCCGGGACGCTGACCGTTGGCGTCGACACGCTGCCGCCGCTGCCGAAGGACGCGGGCGACCGCAACCGGACCAGCCCGTTCGCCTTCACCGGCAACAAGTTCGAGTTTCGTGCGGTCGGTTCGTCGCAGTCGCTGTCGGGCCCGCTCGTGGCGCTCAACACGATTGTCGCCGAATCGCTCGATTACATCGCCACCGAACTGGAAACGGCGACGGGCGGCGATGCCTCGAAGTTGAACGCCGCTGTCCAGAAGCTGCTGAAGGACATCACCAACGCCCATGGCGCGGTGATCTTCAACGGCGACGGCTACTCGGAAGAATGGCATGCCGAAGCGGCGAAGCGCGGTCTGCCCAACAACAAGCAGACGATCGACGCGCTGCCGGCCATTACCGACCCGGCCGTCATCGAAATGTTCGAGAAGTACCAGGTGCTCTCCAAGCGGGAAGTGGAAAGCCGCCGGGAGATTTACTTCGAGCAGTACGTGCTGACGATCAGCGTCGAAGCCCGGATTTCGCTGGAGATCGCCAAAACGACGATCTACCCGGCCGCGATTCGGTACGCGGGCGAACTGGCCGGTTCGGTAACGAACCTGAAGGCCGCCGGCGTGGCAGCCGACACCACCGTCCTCACCAAGGTGAGCGGTCTGGTTTCGGCACTGGTCGAAAAGATTGCCGGCCTGGAAGACGCGGTCGCGCATCTGGGTGGTGGCGGCCACGGTGTGGCCAATCCGCAGGAATCGGCCATTCACTGCGCCAAGTCGGTCGTTCCGGCGATGGTGGCGCTCCGTGGTGTGGTCGACTCGCTCGAAGGCGTTGTCGCCGACGATCACTGGCCGCTCCCGACCTACCAGGAAATGCTGTTCATCAAGTAACGAAAAACCGTCGGTCAACTCCCGGCGGACGACGCGGCATCGCTCAGGCGTGTTGTGCTGATCGACCGAAGAGTTGAACCCGTGAATTGGCAACGGCCCGTGCGTCTGAAAAGACACACGGGCCGTTGTTGTTTTTTCACCCGGTGTCGTGCAGTGACGAGCGAGGGATCAAGCAGCGCCACGGTTAACCCAGGCGAGCCGACCCTGTCAGGGTCTGTTGAAGAAGTCGCTCGGTGCGTGCACTTCTACTGTACGACGGACTTCCAGTCCGTCGGATTCGCGACTGTTTCACGACGGACTGGAAGTCCGTCGTACAGTTCGGTGGCCGAATCCATCAGAACGGGTTCGAAAATCAACAGCCCTGTCAGGAGTCGGTGTTTTGCCGACGAGTGACGTCACATTCGCCCTATCTTGCGCGCGCCGAATGGAACGCTCACGCGTTCCGCTACGACTCAATGGGAACCACCCTACGGCCCGGTGAGCAGCGGCCAGAGTCGCTCCGCAAAGATCACTCCCAGGCAGGTGATCGCGCCGATTCGGGCGATCGTCATCCCGCCCAGCAGCATCCCTTCGCACTCACTCAAACCGCGCCGCGATTCGTCCATCCCAGGTTGGTCGCTGTCCTGCACAGCCGTTCGCCCGAGCGCCAAAACGCGAATCGCCTGCCGGAACATCTCGCACGTCAACAAACCCGACAGCGTCAGGCAGACCAGCACCCACTGCGTTGGCGACAGCCCGAACAGAACGCCTGCCACCACGACAATACTTCCGGCGAAGAGGTGACTCACGATCCCTGCATCGCTGCGGAACCCCACCACGAGGCCGCGCTCGGTATCGACCAGATCCTGTCGCCAGGAAGGCCGGCGTGAAGGCGGGTCGATGCGCCAGTCGGTACCTGAAACGACTGGTGCAGCCGGTGCAGCCGAACCCGATCGAGTCCCGGTAGTCACTTCGGTTCCAGGGCGCGGGGGAGTTGTCGCGGGCGTTGTCGACATGTCGAGTTTTCCTCTCCGAGCAATGCCTGTCACGCTACCGCGGGGGCGGCGAGAGCAGACTGCCAAGGCCCGTCAGTCCCGATCCCAGCCGCGCGAACCGCGGTTCCACGCTCAGCATGAATCCCACGTTCGAACGGGTCGCATCGACGTTGAATCCCGCATGCACCAGGAAGTCGGCCCCCACCCGCGTCAGCGTGATCGCCTGACCCAGGTTGTTCTGCATCCCCACGTCGTACGAGGTCGACACCGATGAAATCCACTTGTCGCTGTGCTGGTAGCTGTAACTCGCGGTGATGATCTGGCTGCGGAGGCTCGTTCCTTCGATCGACCGGAACCCCAGATACAGGCTGCCTCGCGTGTCGCGCCGGCTGAGTAACCCGACGTTGTACACCCGCTGGGCATCGTCGAACGTATCGAAGTAGGCGCTCGCCATGACCGTGGTCATGTCGCCCACGAACCAGTTGTACCGCGCTCCATACAGCCCGAAGTCTTCGTTGAAGTTGTCGCGACTCGCATCCGGGAAGAACGTCGATTCGAGGTCGAGCGTCATCCAGTTCGTGATCCGCTGGTTGTTGATCGGACCGCGCTTCGTCTGCAGCCTTTGCTGGATGCCAAACGTCAGCGCCTGCCGATCGTCCACCAGTTCATGGTACGGCGCCGTCACCGACGTCCCCGTCCCCGACCGCAAGGCGTAACCACGCGGCTCAAACTGATTGGGGAGCGTCCCGTTGAACACGTTCCCCACCAGTCGCCGGCGGAACTGCTCCTGCGAGTTATCATCGAAATCATTCACATACGGAATGCGTGACAGCGGCTGGTTCGATTGTGCATAGGAGTAGTCGGCGAACAATGTCACCTTGTGAGCCAGCCCGTTCAGGTTGAACAGACTGCTTTCCACCTCTGGGAACGCTTTCCAGAATTCGAGGCTCGAACGGATGCCTGCATTGCCATACAGCCGGGAGAACTCGTTCCCCGAATAGTCATCCCCCCAGTGCGCCGCTTCCCCCAAGGCATACGGCACGACCTTGACCGGGCCCAG
This sequence comes from Planctomycetaceae bacterium, assembly GCA_027489895.1. Taxonomy (GTDB): domain Bacteria; phylum Planctomycetota; class Planctomycetia; order Planctomycetales; family Planctomycetaceae; genus JAIXZD01. Next base: position 2,801 of record JAIXZD010000012.1, on the reverse strand, counting down.
GTTGAACGGGGCATCAATCTGATGCCGGGTCATCAGCACATCGCCCTGGAAGTTGCCTTCATAGGGCAGGACGGTGTAGGGATCGTTGGGGTCGGTCGGTGGCTCGGCAATTTCCGTGGTCGCGTACGTCGCCGACGAATGCTGCGACCAGGTGAACCAGCCATCCATGATCGGCTCGGACAGCGTGTAGAGGTCGCCGCGCGGCAGATACTCCTGCTGGTTGTAGTAGTCGTATAGCCGCGGCTGGGCCGTCACCGAATAGGCATTGTTGCCGATGCTGCGAGACAGGGAGATGACGTTCTCGTAGTCCTTGTCGGCGTCGTAGGCCCGTTCGTCGTACTGTTCGAGGTAGTTGCGGTCCGAGAGCCAGCTGAACTCCGTGTAGAGCTGGTGTCCATCCTCGAACAGCCAGCGGTCCCAGAGATTGACTCGTCCGCGGTTTTCGTTGGGTGGGATCAGGTTCGGGCGGTCCGACCCGAGATTGTCCGTCCCCCGGTCGTTGATGTAGTAACCCAACCCACCCGATTGCGAGACCCCGCCCAGGCCAAATCGGTTCGGGTCGCGGTAGCTGCCCGTCAGCCCGCCTTCAAACCCGCGCTTGTGGAAGTAATCGGCATGCAGGTCCAGCCGGGCATTGTTGGGCCGGCGCACGCCCATCAGCTTGAACAGATTCCATGTCGTGTAGAGCTGCGTCCCCAGCACGCGGTCATTCCCGATGCGGATGTTTCGCAGCGGAATGTTCGGGTCTTCCGCCGGGAACGACATCTGCGGGTAGTAAAACAGCGGCGTATTGCCGAGGTAGAACGTGTTGTCCGTCGTCGTCGCCCAGAGCACCGGCTCATCGCTGTACTCGCCCGTATCAGGGTCACGCTCGGGCGGGCCAAAAAACCAGTCGTCTTCCCACGGTTCGACGAAGATCTCCGAGGCCTGCAGGCGGTACCCCGGTTCGCCGAACCGGCTGGTGGTCATCCACGCATTGTTGCCGACGAATTGATACTCCGAAATCTGCCGAAGCTCCGCGGCCCGAATGCGAATATCGCCCTGAATCTGCGGGAACTTGGTGATCAGCTCGGCATTGATCATCAGCGCTTTGTTTTCCCGCGCGTCGAAGAACGCCCGCGACGCGCGGACCGTGTTGTTCCCCTGCCGGATAATGATGTTGCCTTCGAGGTAAATCTGCAGCGGCGTCTCCGACGACTGCATCTGTCCTTCGCCCGTGAAGTCGGCTCCATCAGAGAGCACCGTCCAGATCACCATCCGATCGGCCGAGAGATCCACCGGCCCATCGACCTGCTGCGCTCCATCAATCAGCAGATTCACCCCGCCGGTGATCAGCCAGACCTGCTCAGGGGGCGTCGTATCGGTCGACTGGAACGATTCAAAGCTCGGCTGGACAGCACTTCGCGGAAACACCCGCATTCGCCGCAGCCCCTGCGGCAACGGCTGCAACTGAATCGCCTGCAAATCGGGCACACCTGTCATCCCAGGATCGCCCTCACCAGGCGCCACCAGTTCCGGACCATACTGCACGAGCTGTGTTTCCGGCCCACGCAACGTCGCCCGACCGCGCGCCTGTTGGCGTCGCGCCGCCGCCCGTTTGTAAACCGGTTCCTTGTCGGCCACTGCGTCGACCACCCGCGTCCGTTTGTCGAGCGATACGCCCGCAGCCGTCGACATCTCGACCAGCAGCGACTCCTCTTCGACGAGCCGTTCCGGACCGCTCATCCGCGCCTGACCATCGAGATAAACCGTCAACTGGTCGATCGGTGGTGTCGCAAGGGGATCGGATTGCCTCCAGAGCACGACCTCGCGGGCGGTCAGTTCCGTTTCGCCCTGCGTCACCCGGCATTGCCCGCGCAGCAACCAGACCGAGCTGCGGCCTTGTTGCCAGCCCCAAGCGTACTGCGACGACAGCACAATCGGCTGCTGAGGCAGCGTTTCGGCGGTGACAGTCACCGTGGCGGCCGGATCGGTAGACGCGACCACCCCCGGTTTGGGCACCGCTCCAGGTGTCGCCGGAGCCGAGGTGACGGGAACCAGCGATTGAGGGGCCGCCGGGTCCGTGTCGGCTTCGGGAAGCCCGATCTCTACCGGTTGGTCGGCCCACAGTGGCAAACTCAATCCGTCGGGCAGAATGCCTAGTCCGTACACCGTCGCCAAAAGCACGCCCAGCAGCGCGCAGGGTCCCCCGGCGCGTCTCCACGGGACGCGGCGCAGACCGCCGGGATTGAGGCCCTGGCCGGGCGGAAACGGTTGTCTCAAAGGACGATGCGAGAGAGTGTGGCCGATGCGGCCGGATGGGGAGGTCGTCGTCAGGACGAAGGCGATTGCAGTCGGCTCCGAGGATTCCGGAACCGGCTACCCCGAGGGGCGCGGCGTTATAGACCCGCTCGCCGAGACCGGTCAAGACGTGATCCGCAGGACTAGAGCCTCTGGGAAGTCTGGCGAGCAAGGGTAGGGTAGGCACTGCCCACCAAGGCCTACCAGTCCTCAACCACCAAACGGTTTTTCGGATCGCCCCCGAACGTCCCCCTCACCCGACGCTCCCCTCAATACTCGACCCGCAACAGCGGCGAATCGGCCTCGATCGGACCGTGGTGCAGCCGGTCGGCCGCCTCATCCAGCCAGCGCACCGCTTCCTCGGCAGCCGGTGCCAGCCGCGACAGCAGCGCATCCGCCAGAGGAAACACCTGGCCGCCCTGCCAGTAGTTCGTATTGGGTGACTCGCTCGCATGGACCAGGCCGCCTACGCACAGCCCATCCATCACAAACAGCCGCGCATCCCAATACCGCCCCGGTAG
>JAIXZD010000346.1 GCA_027489895.1 Planctomycetaceae bacterium | reverse complement strand
TCATCCGCCCCCCGCTGATCCGTCCCGTCATACACGACGCTCGGCGAACTCGTGTAGACCAGCCGCTTCACGCCCTGCTGCCGGCAGGCCGCGATTACATGGTCCGTCGCCTGCGTGTTGATCGGAAAATACCGCGCGGGTGGTCCCCAGATCCCCGCAACCGCCGCGACATGAAACACGCTGTCGCAGCCCGCGCACGCCCGGAGCACGGTGTCGCCGTCCTGAATATCACCCCGCAGCAACTCGCACCCGAGCGCCACAAGTTCGGGATATTCCCCCCGCGCCAGAACGCGCACCGAGTCACCCCGGGCACGAAGCTGCTCGACGATGTACCGCCCGAGAAACCCGCCGCCACCCGTCACCAGCGCCTGCATCAGCAAACCTCAAGCAGCGCAGCACAACACGAGCAAACCACCCGTAACGTCGAATCAGGCGAGCCGACCCTGTCAGGGGTCGGTGACAACCCCCAACCGCCGCAAGCCCAAGGCACAACCCCCAACGCCTCGCGCGATCACTTCGCAACGCGCCCCCAACGACACAGACCGCACCTGTCTTTCCTTGGTGCCTTTGTGCCTTGGTGGTTAACGCCCGCCCACGATCAGCAGCCCGCTTAGACCCGTTCGACTTCCAGCAGCGGCGACCCCACGCTCCGGAACGTCGGCAGCGGATGCGTCACCGTCCCCAGTTCCGTCGTCGTCGGGCGAATCTCGGATCCCGTGATCAGATTGAGGCCCGCTTCCGGCACGCCATCCACCGCCCGCGCGAAGAACGGCAGCTTCTGGGCAACTTCGCGAATCACGCTGGCCGCGTGGTACATCCCCTTCCGACCGAGGTATTCCGAGAACGTCTGTCCGTCGACATGCGCCCCCAGCGTCGGCCGCACGCCCCACTCAGTCGCCTGCAACAGGCCGTTGTGGTTCACGTAGCAGCCATCCTTTTCCGCCGAACTGACCCCCGGGACGATGTAGTGCGCCTTCCGCGCGATCGGCGAGGGCAGCATGTCGTGCACGACGAGTTTATGCAACTTTTCGAGCACCGACGCTTCCGAGTCCGTATTCCAGACCGCCGGAGCGTTCCCCGTCACATACGCCACTCGCAGGCTGCCCGATTCGACCGCCAACTTGAACGCGTCCCAGCCAGGCACTTCGCCCGCCTGGAAATGCTTGATCACCGCCTCGACGCCCACCCGGTTCGGAGCGCGTTCCTTGCGAATCGTGAACCCGGCCTTGAACGTCTCGTCCGCTTCCACGACCGGCACCTTGCCCAGGAACAGCGGCGCATCAGGGGAAACCTGCTTGGCATACGTCCCCAGCAGATACGCCTCTTCGACGGTGAGGAACGGCGACAGCACAAACGCGACTTGCTTGCCGCCATGCTGCGTCACCGCGTCCTTGAGCAGTTTCTCGACTTCTGGAAGCGCGTCATTCCACAGCACATCATCCCATCCGCTGCCATCGGCCTTCTTCCGCTTCACGCCATCGATCCGTTCCTCGGCGTGGACATGCCCATTCTCAAACCGGCCGATATCGCACATCCACCAGTCGTTCGCGTTCGGGTTGTATCGCGGCTGAATCCGGTGCAGCTTGTTCTCGCTGACATGCAACTGCGTACTGCAACCCGTGCTGCACCCGGTACAAACCGAGTTGTGCGGCTCCATGAACCAGACCCGCTGGTTGTACAGAAAGTCTTTCGAACAAAGGGCACCCACCGGGCACAGGTCGTTCACGTTCCCCGACAGGGTGTTGTTGATCGGGTGATTCGGGAAAATGTCGATCTCGGCGTGGGCGCCGCGCTGGATCACCTGCAGCTCGCCCTCACCCGACACTTCCCGCGTGAAGCGCACACAGCGCGAACACATCACGCAGCGGTCGACGAACAGCGTGACATGTTCGCCCAGGTCTTTTCGCCGACTGGTGAACGGCTTCACGTCGGCCCGCCGCTTCTGGTGGCCGTAGTTGAAGTAGTAGTCCTGCAGCCAGCATTCGCCCGCCTGGTCACAAATCGGACAGTCGATCGGATGGTCGAGCAGCAGACCTTCCTGCACGAAGTTCTGGTTCGCTTTCACCTTGGCTGATTCGGTCACCACGACCGTGCCATCTTTGGCGGGGGTCTGACAGGCCGGGACGAGCCGGGGCTGCATCGCCACCTCGCCCGTGTCCTTGTTCTTCTGCCCGACTTCAACCAGGCACATCCGGCAGCTCGCCACCACCGACAGCCCGGGATGCCAGCAGTAGAACGGAATCGCGACTCCGCCCCGATCGGCCGCCTGAATGACGTTCAGCCGCTCGCTGTCGCCAATCTCAATATCCTTGCCATCGACCGTAATGACCGCCATGACCTGCCTGCTTTCCCGTGCACGAGGCCTTCCGCCCCGAAATTGTCTTCATCAACGTGTCTTTGACACCGCGTTTTTTCCGACAGTCGATTCGATTTGCTCGCCTCATCCGTCCGGACCGCATTCGTCCCGAAAACCGGATTCGACACTCTTCATCAATGCCCCAACTGAACCAGCTGCAGCGCCTCCACGGCGTCCTCAACACCCCACCCGTTCGGGTTGGTCTTCTTAATGAAGGCTTCCATCTCGTCCCGGTACTTTGTGACCGCGTTCTTCATCGGCCAGGCCGCGCCATCCGCGAGTCCGCAGATCGTTGTTCCGGGAGTGATCCCGATCGAATTGCCAATGGTGTTGAGCAGTTCGATGTCCTTGAGCCGCCCCTTGCCCGCCATGATCCGCTGCAGAATCCGCTCGGACCAGCTTGTCCCTTCGCGACAGGGCGTGCACTGCCCGCACGATTCATGGGCGAAAAACCGGCAGGTGTACGTGAGGTAGTCGAAGATCCCGACCGTCTCGTCCATCACCGTCACCGCGGCCGTCCCCAACCCGAGGCAGCCCACCTTGCCCGGCCCGGCGAAGTCCAGCGGAATGTCCCATTCCTTCTCGGTCATCAGCCCCATGCTGACTCCCCCCGGAACAGACATCTTCCCCTTCCGGCCCTTCCACACCCCACCACCGAATCGTTCGATCAGCTCCCGGGTCGTCAGCCCCAGCGGCGCCTCATAGCAGCCGGGCTTTTCGACATGACCGCTCACGCAGTACAGCTTCGGACCATAGCTCCCCGGATCACGTGGCCCCGTCGACGGAATCCCGATCGATTTGAACCAGTCCACGCCGCGATTGATGATGTGGGGCAGGCAGGCCAGCGTCTCGATGTTGTTCACGACCGTCGGCTTGCGGAACGCTCCTTCCACGGCCGGGAACGGCGGCTTGATCCGAGGCCAAGCCCGCTTCCCTTCCAAACTCTCGATCAACCCGGTCTCTTCCCCGCAGATGTACGCGGCCGCACCGCGGTGCAGGAAGATATCCAGCGAGAAGTCGGTTCCATTGATGTTCTGCCCCAGCTTGCCCGTGGCGTAGCACTCGTCGATCGCGCTTTGCAGCCGCTTGTACGCTGTCGGATACTCGACCCGAATGTACAGGTACGCCACCCGCGCCCGGGTCGCGAAGCAGCCCAGCATGATCCCTTCAATCACCTGATGAGGATCATCCTCCATCAGAATCCGGTTGTTGAACGTGGCCGGTTCGCTCTCGTCGGCATTCACGCACATGTAGATCGGGCCGGGATGATCCTTGGGCAGGAACGTCCACTTGAGGCCCGTTGGGAACCCAGCCCCGCCACGACCTCGCAGGCCAGACGATTTGACCGTCTCGATCACATCGACGGGCGACATCCCGCCCAGCACCTTGCGAATCGCCTGGTAGCCGCCGTTTTGCTCGTAAACAGGCAGCGTCCAACTATCGGCCTTACCCACGTTCGCCAGCAGGACCGGTTCAAAATCAGCCACGGTTCATCCTCAGGTTGAGAGCCGCACACCGGCAGCCGCACCAAACTAAACGTCACCTGTCACCAACACGACCAGCGCACAACCCGGTCACGTTTGATCACTTCGTGATTCGGTATTCGTTATTCGACATTCCCCTCACCCACCCGCATCCGCCTGGGCCCGGAGCTCATCCGCCAGCAGTCCCGCCTGCTCCGCCGTCATGTTCTTATAGACCTTATCGTTCGCGAGCATCGCGGGTGCATGCTCACACACACCCAGACACTCGCCGAACTCCAGCGTCACTTTTCCATCCGCCGTCATGCCGCCCGGTTTGACTCCGAGCTTATTGCACATCGCGTCGAGAACTTCATCGCCGCCCCGCAGCGCACAGGAAATCGAGCGGCACACCCACGCCCGCACCGTGCCGTGTGGCTCGGCCTTGAAGAACCCATAGAACGACAGCGTGTCGTGAACCTGGGCGGGCGACAGTTCCAGCATTTCCGCGATCTCGGGGATCGCCTCCATCGGCACGCACCGCAACTTCTCGTTGACGATGTGCAGAGCCGGCAGCGTCACCGCCTGCTTGTTCGGATACCGGGGAAAATACGCCGAAATCTCGGCCCGAATCTCCGGAGTGAGAATCGGTTTCGTCCAGGTCACCCCGTTCGCCGTACCCGCTGCCATAACGACCCCGTCCTCACTGATGTTCGTCGACTCGCTGAATTCAGACCGATCGAGGCCCACACCTCACGCCCCGGAATGCCGAACCCGCCACTTTTGACTTTTGACTTTTGACTTTTGACTTGCGGGCGACAGCCCGCCCCCTACCGGTCCAGTTCCGCGGCGATGATGTTCAGGCTGCCCAGAACCGCGACGATGTCGCTGATCGTCTGGCCCTTGATCATCTGCGGGAAAATCTGGAAGTGAATGTAGCTGGGCGGACGACACCGCGCCCGGTAGGCCGTCTCACTGCCATCACCGACGATGTAGAACCCGAGTTCACCATTGGGCGCTTCAATCGCCGCATACGATTCATCGCGCGGCGTCTGGAACCCGCGATTGGTCATCACCGTCTCGAAGTGCGAAATCAGCCCTTCAATGGTGTTGTACACATCCCCCTTGGACGGGAACGAAACCCGCTCGGCTTCGCCAATGTTCACCGGCCCCGAAGGCAAGTTCTCGATCGCGTTTTCGATGATCTTCAGGCTCTCCAGGATTTCGTCCATTCGCACGAGATACCGGTGGAAGCAGTCGCCGCCATCCGAGCAGATCACGTTGAAATCGAAATCGGAGTAGGCCAGATACGGCTCATCCTTCCGCAAGTCGCGCGGCACACCGCTCGCCCGCGCCACGGGACCCGAGGCCGACCAGTTGATCGCGTCTTCTTTGCTGAGGTAACCAATCCCCTTCATCCGCTGCACGAAGATCCGGTTGCGATTGAGCAGCCCGCACACCTCGGAATGCACCTTAGGAAGCTCCTTCACGAACTTCCGCACCTGCTCGATGAACTTCGGCGTCGCGTCGTGCATCACCCCGCCGACACGCGTGTAGCTGTTCGTGAACCGCGCGCCCGACAGAGTCTCGAAAATGTCGTAAATGTTTTCCCGCTGGTTGAAGCAATACAGGAACGCCGTGAACGCCCCGGTATCCAGACCAGCCGCTCCGTTGCACAGCAGGTGGTCGCTGATTCGCGCCAGCTCGCAGATGATCATCCGGATGTACTGGCAGCGCTTCGTCGGCTGAATTCCCAGCAACTTCTCAACCGCGTGGTGCCACGCCACGTTGTTCGCCATTGGCGACAGGTAGTTCATCCGGTCCGCGACGGTCACGTACTGGTTGAAGTTGAGATGCTCGCCGATCTTCTCGAAGCCCGAGTGCAGATAGCCGATATCCGGGGTGACATCGACAATCGTCTCGCCCTCGATCTGGCAGACCAGTCGCAGCGTCGTGTGCGTCGCCGGATGCTGCGGACCAAAGTTCAGGGTCCAGCGATACTCCTGATCGATCTTCGACTGCGGGGGAGCAGACCCCAATTCCGCGACTGCCATATTGTGTTGCCCTAAACCGACAAATGATTCCGTGGACGATCGATGGATGACGACGCTTGAATTTCGGCCGCCCCGCTACCCCTGCTGCCGTTCCAGACGCTGAAAGTTATGCCGTTCGCCTCGCCCTCGCAGCGGGTAGTCCTTGCGCAGCGGATTCCCCACAAACTCCTGCGGGCAGAGGATCCGCCGCAAATCGGGATGTCCGTCAAACCGGATCCCGAACATGTCAAACACTTCCCGCTCCATCCAGTTCGACCCCTTCCACAACGGCCACGCCGAGGGGACCGTAAGGTCAGGCTCATTCAGGAAGCACTTCACAACCAGCCGGTCGTTGTTCGCCAGATTGACCAGCGTATACACCAGACCAAACCGATCTCGCGCCCCGCGATAATACAGGTAGTCAATCGCCGTGATGTCTGCGAGGAAGTCGAACCCGCATTCCTCCTTGAGGAACTTGAGGTAATCGAACACCTTGGCCGCAGGCACGATCACCCGGATATTGCCCGACTTTGGCGATTCGCTCTTGCTCCAGTCCTGCGCCCCAAACCGGGACGCCAGCTTCTCGAACACCTGCGGGGCAACTTGCATGAATGAAGACTCGCAACAACGAACAGAAGAAGCGATTGGCAGGGAAAAACGTCAGGAACGGTCATCGCCCAGGGAACGGGAAGCGTTAGCGACCGGAGGCCAAACGTTTCCCGCCAAAACTGAACCACGTCGAATCAAACCGACTGTGGAGCTTTACACCGTCGTATTCGTCACAATGGGCAGCGCGGCGGGTCGCGGCGTCTGAGTCACCGTCTCCAGTTGCAGCAGCGCCCGCTTCGACTCCTGTCGGGCTTTCTTCTCGAACTCACTGCCGAACAGCGTCCCTTCCTTCTGAATCTTGATCTGCAGGTCCATCACGGCCTGGATCAACTGTTCCGGACGCGGCGGGCACCCGGGGACGTACATGTCCACCGGAATGAACCGATCGATTCCCTGAACCACGCTGTACGTGTCGAACACCCCACCCGTCGAGGCACACGCCCCCATCGAGATGCACCACTTCGGCTCGGGCATCTGCTGCCAGATCCGCTGGAGCACCGGCAGCATTTTCATCGTCACCCGCCCGGCCACGATCATCAGATCGCATTGACGAGGGGTAAACCGGAACACTTCCGCCCCGAATCGGGCGATGTCGTGCTTGCTGGCACCCGTCGCCATCAGTTCGATCCCGCAACACGCGGTCGCAAACGGCATAGGCCAGAGACTGTTCTTCCGAACCCAGCTCGCCAGCTTGTCGATCTGGCTGAGAAACACGTTTTCCGGGAGTTCTAGTTCCATTTGAAGACACCCTTCCGCCAGGTGTACACGAAGCCAATCATGAGGATGGTCACAAAGCCCATCACCGCCCAGAACACGCCCGCTTCCGCCGGGAGTCGACCCAACGCAGTCGGACTGGTTCCACCGGCCGCCACCGCCCATGGATAAAGAAACAGCAATTCGACGTCAAACACCAGAAACTCGATCGCCAGCAGATAAAACGAGATGTTGAACCGCTGTCGGGCCGAGTGGATCGGGTCCATCCCCGACTCATACGGCATCAGTTTCACAGCGGTCGACCGTGCTTTCGGCCCGACCACATGGGCGACGATGATGATCGACACGGCCATGAAGGTCGACACAGCGACGAACAGAAGAATCGGCAATCCTGGCATTTTTACCCATGATCCTTAAGGGTTTTGAACGGCGGGGCACTCGGTTCGCCCACCCGTCGCCGCATTGTAGCTAACTGACCACGTTGCCGGAATCGTACCGCCACGCACATTCGATCGATCCGTCAGTTTCTGCCGGCTCCTCAACGCCCTCCCCAGCGGACCGGACGAATTCAGGCGGAATCCACACCTCCTCATCGCCTGGAATCCCGCCCTCTCGTCAAAACCGCCTTTTCCGCGCAAAATGCAACGGGAAGCTCTTCAGATCGGTGCAAAAATCCGCTAGACTTTTGGGCCGGTCCGCGTTTCCTCTCAAAGGCAACGCGGGCCAGTCCGCCTAACACACTGTTTGGTAACAGGTTGTGGAACGGCAAATCGAATTGTTCGGGGCCGGAATGGCTGCATCGCCACGCCGGGTTCCGCCGATCTGTTGACTCTCTGATTTGAGTTTTTGAACCAGCCGAACTGATTTTTGAGTCAGACTCGAGCCAGAACAAAGGGAATCCGACCATGGCGAAGCCGCACCGTTTGATCAAGAAGGCCAACCACGGCTCGCGACCGGCCAACTCCAAAGCCCGTCGCCTCAAGCGTGCCAAGGTCCGCACCTAATCGGACGACAGGCGCAACCAGCGTCCGTTTGTAGAGTTACGGCGATTACCCCCAGCCCCGAACGGTTGGGCACCCATCGCCGCGGTGCGATCTGAGGTTCGTGGAAAATTCAGCCGTCGAGAGGACCACAGGCCCCGCCTGCGGTCCTCGGTTCGTTTCGGGACCGCGCATGAAACCGCGCGAGGCAGTCGGGCGGCGGCGAACTGCTCTCTTCCAGCGGTTCGAGCGTCGCGTAAAGCTGTCGCAACTCGCCCCGTTCCAGTAGAAACGCCGGGTTGCCCGGGCCGCTCGCCGAGTCGCGGGTGAACGTGGTGTAGAGCAGTTCCCCCCCGGCCTTGAGTGCCCAGGGAATGATCTCGGGCAGCCGCGTCCGATCGAGAAATCTCTGGACGACGATCAGATCGTACGCCGCCCGCTCGGGGCGCCAGTCGTCGAGATCGGCCTCGATCCACCGCACCGCAACACCCGCCGCATCTGCTGCCCGAGCCGCCTGCGTAAGTGCCACCGCGGAAACGTCCACCGCATCCACCCGGTATCCGCACTGCGCCAGGTAGATCGCCGTCTGCCCCAACCCGCACGCCAGTTCGAGTGCCCGCGGAACAGGTCCGGTTGAATTCGCCGCCTGCCGCGTCACACGCGATGCCAGCCAGGGGTCGACCAGCATCTGCACCCCACGTATGCCCTCACCACGCCCCACCGAGTCATCGCGTGGGGAGAGCGCTGCATATTTGTTGTTCCAGCGGTCGCGGTCGGCTTGGGACATGGGAAATCAGGTCAATTGCCCGGCACGGGCGATCTCGCCAAACCGCTTGAGCGTCCGCGGGCTGACGTGGTGCTCGATCCCTTCTGCATCGATCGCCGCCGTCGCCGCATCGATGCCAATCGCCAGCAGAAACCGATAGACAATCTCGTGCCGTTCGCGCGAGGCGGTCGCAAGTTTCTTGCCCTTTTCCGTGAGTTGGATCGGTCGATAACGCTCGGTCACTACGAGCGCCGCTTCCTGCAACCGGGCGACAATCCGGGTCACCGTGACGTGACTCACCGCGAAATGCCGTGCCAGATCGACGACGCGGCATTCGCCCTGCTCCGTAAGAATTCCGTCGATCGCCTCGACGTAATCCTCCGCCGTTTCGGTCGTGTGGTCGCGCCGCGTTCTACGGTACGGATCGGGTGTTTTTGCGGTACTGGACTTCGGCGGAGCCACGCCTTCTCCCCTGCAAACCGAATGCGGATCAGATGGGACTCATTGACGCGCGACGTTCTAACCGATTGACAACAATGTAGCCACGGCTACACTTTGAAGGCGTCGGGTGTGACGTGTGGCGGGGGCTTGGTCAATCGGCGGAACGTATGGATCGGGGTCGGCGAGACGTTCTCTGCGGGATCGTGACGAGCATTGCCTCGGCCGCCTTCACCGGATGCGGTCAAACCGAGATCGCCGCCGGCGGCCCCGACCGGTTCCGGGCCGATTCCTCTCGTCCGATTCACGCCATTGCCACCACCGGCATGGTGGCCGACCTCGTGCGTCAGGTCGGGGGTGACCGTGTCGTCCTGACGCAACTGTGCGGGGCCGGGGTCGACCCCCATCTCTACAAAGCGACCCGCGACGATGTCCGCGAGATTCTCGCCGGAGACATTTTCTTCGTCTCCGGGCTGCACCTGGAAGGCAAGCTCGCCACCGTGCTGGCCCGTGTCGGCGCGCGGCGTCCCGTGATTGCCGTCGCCGAGCGTCTGCCCGAAGACCGCCTGCTCGCGCCACCCGAGTTTGAAGGTGCCCACGACCCGCACGTCTGGAACGATGTCTCTGCCTGGGCCGAGGCCGCCAGCATCGTGGCCGAGGCACTCGCCGAGTTCGACCCATCCCACGTCGCCGGCTACGCAACCCGGGCCGCCGCATATCGCGACCAGCTCGCCGAGCTACATGCCTATGGGCAGCGCGTCATCGCGACTGTCCCGCCCCGTGGCCGAGTGCTTGTCACCTCACACGATGCCTTTCATTACTTCGGCCGGGCCTATGGCCTGGACGTCCGCGGCGTCCAGGGCCTGTCGACCGAGTCCGAAGCCGGGCTGGCCCGCATCAACGATCTGGTCGACCTGCTCGTCGAGCGGGATGTCCGCGCCGTATTTGTGGAGAGCAGCGTCCCCCGCAAAAGCATCGACGCCCTCGTCGAAGGGGCCCAGTCCCGAGGGAAATCGATCATCATCGGCGGCGAGCTGTTCTCCGATGCGATGGGCTCCCCCGGCAGCTACGAGGGGACGTACATCGGTATGCTCGACCACAACCTGACACTGGTCGCCCGTGGACTGGGCGGCTCCGCTCCCGAACGCGGGTTCCACGGGAAACTGTCGGTTTCAACGCATTCGCACGCCCGCGATGAGGCCTCCCTGTGAACGATTTTTCGAGCGACCACGCAACCCCGATTCGCTCATCCGAAGGCGTCCCCGCTGCCTCTCCCTCCCTCTCGCCACTGATCGTCGACGACCTGACCGTCGCCTATCAGCGGAAACCGGTCCTGTGGGATGTCTCGTTCCAGATCCCGGCCGGCTCGCTGGTCGCCGTCGTAGGGCCGAACGGTGCGGGCAAAAGTACGCTCCTCAAGGCGATTCTGGAGATGACGCCGCGGGCCTCGGGACGGGTGCTCGTGTTTGGAGACACCTACCGGCGGTCGCGGTCGCGCGTGGGATATGTTCCCCAGCGGGAAAGCGTCGATTGGGATTTCCCCATCAGCGCGCTCGAAGTCGTGACGATGGGCCTCTATGGCCAGATTGGCTGGTGCCTTCCCGTCCGAAAGGTGCATCGCGACAAGGCGCGGGCCGCGCTCGATCGTGTGGGACTCGCCGACTTCGCCTCTCGGCAGATCAGTCAGCTCCTAGGAGGCCAGCAGCAGCGCACATTCCTCGCCCGCGCCCTCGTTCAGGAAGCCGACCTCTACCTGATGGACGAACCGTTCGCCGCCGTCGATGCCGCCACCGAACGGGCCATCGTCGATCT
>JAIXZD010000375.1 GCA_027489895.1 Planctomycetaceae bacterium | reverse complement strand
TCACAGCCTCTCTGCGGATAGATCACGGCGTTGCATGGCACCCCGCGCCACCCGAATTCACTCCCCTGTCCCCAGTTTCAACCAGGCGAACGCCCGGCGTCGCACCGCCAATTCGACGACAGGTCGCGAACGGCCGGGTACACTCTGTGATTCCCGCGAACCCAAGGAGTGTGACCCCGTGCTGGCCTGGCTGAGACTGTGTCGATTGGCGAATCTGTTTACGGCGCTGGCCGATATCGGGTTGGGGTATCTACTCATCCGCGGGTCGTGGACGCCGGTCGTTCCGTTTCTTCTGCTGCTCGCGGCGTCGGCCTGTCTCTACACGGCGGGGATGGTGCTGAACGACTATTTCGACCGGGAGATCGACGCCGTCGAGCGCCCCAAACGGCCCATCCCCGCAGGGCATGTTGCGCCGCTGGCCGCGCTCAGACTGGGGTATGGATTGCTACTGGCGGGCGTCGCGCTCGCGGCCGCGGTGAGCGGGGCGTCGCTCGTTGTCGCGCTGGCGCTGACTGCGTTCATTGTGGGGTATGACGCCATCATCAAGAAGACGCCGCTGGGGCCTTTGGCGATGGGGACGTGCCGGGCACTCAACATTCTGCTGGGGGCCAGTCTCGCGGGGACGGAACCTGTTGGCGCTGCCTGGATCGGCGACATCAACGCGGTGTTCACCGGGGGGCATGTTCCGCTCGCCGTGGGCATGGGGCTGTACATCACCGGGGTGACCTGGTTCGCCCGGCAAGAGGCCGAGACCAGCGCGCGGCTGCCCCTGTTCCTCGCCCTGCTGTTCATCGATCTCGCGGTCGCCTGGCTCTGCTGGTCGGTCCTGTCGCTGCCCCGGACCGTGCTGCCTGCGATCAACATCGCGCTGGTGCTGGGATGCGTCGCGGTGACGCTCAACCGCCGGGCCTTGATGGCGATTCAAGACCCGTCCCCCGCGCGGGTGCAGGGGACAATCAAGATCATGCTGTTGTCGCTCGTCGTGTTCGATGCGGCCCTGGCGCTGACGGTCGTACCGCCGGTCCCCTACCCGGTGGCGATTCTGGCGCTGCTCGCCCCCACGCTCATGCTGGCCCGGTTTTTGGCGGTGACCTGATGTCGACGAGCGGTCCTCTCGTCACCGACTTGGCTTCCCCAGCGGAAAACACCGCCGCCAGCGGCGGGCTGCGCCTGGGGCCGCACCCCGTCGCCCTGCCGTACTTCCTGGCTCCACTGGCCGGGTACACCCATCTCTCCTTTCGCACGGTGATTCGCCGCAATGGCGGGGTTGGCTGGGCGACGACCGACCTCGTTCAGGCGACACACCTCGTTTCCGGCACGCGCTGGGCACGCGAACTCGTCCGCACCTCACCCGAAGACACGCCCCTGTCGGTGCAGATCTATGGAGGGGTGACAGACCATCTCGTCGCCGCCGCGCACTGGCTGGAAAGCCATGGCTATGCCGCCATCGACATCAACATGGGCTGTCCGATGGCCAAGATCACCGGGCAGGGCGGCGGTGCCCGGCTCATGTGCCGGGTCGACGGCGCCTGCGATCTCGTCGGGGCGGTCGTCTCGGCCGTCAAGATTCCCGTGACCGTCAAGATGCGTCTGGGCTGGGACCGCGACCGCATCACCGCCCCCACCCTCGCCCGCGAGTTCGAGCAACTGGGCGTCGCCGCGATCACGATTCATGGCCGCACCCGGCAGCAGGGCTTTCACGGCTCAGTCGACCGCACCGGGATTCGCGCCGTCGTCGAGGCGGTCGAACGGATTCCCGTCATCGGCAATGGTGACGTGAAGACTGTGGGCGACGCCTGGTCGATGTTCACGGAGACGGGCTGCCGCGCCATCGCGATTGGACGGGGAGCGCTGCTCGACCCCTGGCTGTTCAAGCGGCTCGCGCAGGCCGAGCCGTATCGACTCGCGGGCGAACCCCTCTCCGCCGTCCCCGAATGGACCCCCACCCCCGCCGATCAATTCGCGTTTCTCCGGGCGCACTTCGGTGCGATGGTCGAACAGCACGGCGAGTTTTCGAGCTGTCGGCAGTTCCGCAAGTTCGCCGCCTGGTACGGAGCCCGGCTCGGCATGCCCGAAGACGTGGAAGCCCGCTTCCGCATTCTGGAGACCAACGCGCAGTTTGAAGCGCTCGTCCGCGAAATCGAAGCCCGACACGGCGAACGGACCGACGCCCGACCCACGATCGAAATCCGCGTCCCCAACGGCCCGGTCGAATACTGGTAACCGGCACGCTCTCGACAGGCCGGTCCCGGTGAGGACGGTTCTATTCACCACCAAGGCACAAAGGCACCAAGGAAAGGCAGGTCGAAGAGCCGGTGCGATTGGACACGCGGCTTGGACCATCGAGGGGTGGGGGACGTGGGGATTTGGTTTTTTGATTTGATGGGGAAGGGGAGCAATCAACGCTGCATGAAGTCAGATGTCATTGATGGCAAGAAAGGCCGACGGAAAAGGTCGTGGCGCTGATTTCCAAAACGCTTCAGAAACGCCTCCTCACCACACCTTCACCCCAAAAAACACCACGATGGTCCAGCCAGCGCGGCCGAAAGCCACGACGCTTCGACCTGCCTTTCCTTGGTGCCTTTGTGCCTTGGTGGTGAACTGAGCCTCCCCAGTTCGACCACCCGTTAAGACTTAGGCCGCTCTAGCGCACGACCGACCGTGCCTCGGCGGGGAAGACGTCCGATGTGCGGATCAGCCCGTCGCGCGGCACCGGTTGCGGCGCTGCCCCCGAGGCCGGCTCTTCGCCCGAGGTGGGCTGGATCATCCCGTCGGTACCACGTTCCTCCGGACTGTTGCCCGCACCTTGTGATTGAAACACCGAAACGGTCGTCGTCATCCGCTTGGACTGGTCGAACTCCACGCCACCGGCCAGCCGAACCCGCATCTCCATGTCCTGATTGATCGTCGCTTCTACCGGCAGTCCGGTTCGGCGGTCAACGAGGCACTTTCCGTAGACATGGCCTTTGCGAATGTTCACCTGCACATCGTCCGCGGCGGTTTCCGCCGGGCGGAATGTCAGCGAAGGCTGAATCGTCCCGGTCACGTCGATATCCGCCAGATCCTGGCTCAGTTCCCGCAGCATGTACCGGCTGTCGATCCGCATCGGCACCGGCTGCAGCACCGACCGGGTGCGGGTCCAGCTATCTCCCTCGCGGACCGCCGTACCCGGCAAGAGGCCAATGCTGTCATCGACAAAGTTGGCGACGCCATCGGCCCCGGAGCTGGCCGCGAGCAGCGTGCGAACCTGGGCCTGTCGCTCGGGCGGAACCGGGGCCATGCAGCGGTCGAGGAACGCCTCGAACCCGATCATCTCGCGAATCTGGTTGTCGCCGTCCATCCAGAACTGGAACGAGTTGTTCGCCAGTCCGTGATAGCCCAGTGCTTCGAGCGGCACCTGGGCGGGGGGTTGGGCCGAGTCGTAGCGAATCAGCGTATCGGCCAACTGCTGCTCGAACTTCACCCGTGCATACCGGACCGAGAGCCGCTTGAACCCGCGTTTGGGATCGGTCTCGGGGATGGCGTCTCCCGTGCGGACTTCCTCCACGGTGAGCGCGAGCAGCAGTTCGAGGGTGGAGCGACTCGTCGAGACGCCTTGGCCGCCCGGCGCAGGCTGCGTGAGCACCTGGTCGACCACTTTGCGCAATGGGAACCGGTCGCCGACTTTCAGGGTGAGGGACACTGCCGGAAGCGCGGGCGCGGTGGGAATCGCGGCCGCACCCGCTTCGCCCTGTTGAATCGTGGTGGAACGGGCTCGCGCGGTGTCAATCGACGACTCTTCGGTGTCGACTTCGATCGCCGCTTCGGGAGACCCCGCAATCGGCTCAACCGCCTGCTCGCAGCCCGCCCCGCAGCAGAGGCTGGTTCCCAGGCACAACCAGACGGCCCACGAAATCACCGGAGTCCGCGTGTTGCCGTTTCGGGCGACGCATCGATCGTTCTCTGCCGCCATGGTCGTTCATCCTGAACTGATTCGTTGTTTGGATCGCCCAGGCTGCCGCCCGGATTCTCGACCCAATCCTTCGCGCGCCGTCTTTTACCAGATGCCGCCTCTGGGCCGATAGATCGTCCGGAGTCAATCTCCGTGCCACCAGTTCACCGGGGCCAGGGCCGCGTGGTCGAATCTGTTTGGGCTCATTCACACGAAGACTCAAAGACACAAAGGAACAGCCAGTCGAAGGTTTCATAAACGAACCTAGATACGCAGCCCGAACCAATCGTGAACCCAAACGTCTCACCCTGGTTCCGTCCTTCGGTACTGCCTTTCCTTTGCGTCTTTGAGTCTTCGTGTGAATGAGCCCCACAGAGCCAGCACCGCGAAAAAACCCCTCTCTCGCGCCGGATCACCGGTCGGTCACCGCGGCGTCCCTTGCGGTTTCCGGACGGCGCTATCAACAATTCCGATGGAGAGACTGCGGCAGTTCGTCGCAGTGACCGAGCCGCTGGTGCGGTCTCGGGCTGCTCATCGGTTTCGGGGAGTCGAATCATGCGTGCCATTCGTGTCTGTTTATTTGTCGTGGTGGGGCTCTCGCTCGCGGCCTCGGCCCAGGCCGCTCACAAATGGAACCTGAAGGATGGTAAACCGGACCTGCAGTCGGCCGGTCAGCTCGCGTTTGGCCCCGACGGAATCCTGTTCGTCGGCGATACCAAAGGCGGCGCGGTCTTCGCGATTGATACGGGCGACGCCAAGGTCGTCGCCGAGAAGCCCGCCGTTCAGGTCGACAAGCTGAACGAGCGTCTCCTCGCCGTCGTGGGTGGCGACAAAGCCGAAGTGCGCGACCTGGCCGTCAATCCGCTCTCCGGCGCGGTCTTCCTTTCGGTCGCGAAGGGGGCGGCGAGCGAGCCGGCCCTCGTCCGGGTCGATGCGCAGGGCGTGCTCACGCTCGTCCCGCTCGACAACGTCCCGTTCCTTAAGGCGACGCTGCCCAATCCCCCGGAAGACAAAGTCGTGGGCGAAGGCCCCCGCGCCCGCAATCGCCGCGGCGAAGCAATCACCGACATGGCCTTCGTCGACGGCCGACTGCTCGTGGC
>JAIXZD010000372.1 GCA_027489895.1 Planctomycetaceae bacterium | reverse complement strand
GCGAAGACCCTGGAACAGAGTCGAAAAGCGTTGTTGCATAGGGTTGCAGCAAGGTAGACTACTCCTGACCGGCTGTGTCGTCGCGCGAGACAACTCCTGCTTGGGCGGGGGATTACACGTGGGACCACGCAGTGCTGGACGTGGTGTAGAATTCAAGCCTCGGAACGGGTGGCACGTCGCCCAGCGCTGGCGAGAGTTTTCGGACCGGGTCCGCGTCACGTGTACTGAGATCCCACAGCCGACGAAGTGAGACGCGCCACCTGACGCCCGAATTCGAAATCGTGAGGCCACGATCGAATGCTGGGCCGAGCCAGCCCACGTTTCACGATGCGAAGGAGCCGAACTCATGTGGCAGTTGCAAGGTCCGGGACGAGTCCAGACGTGTGACGGAATGACCCGACGCGATTTTGTGCAGGTCGGCACGCTTGGGGCGATGGGGCTGTCGATCAGCGAGTGGAACCGGTTGCAGGCCGCCGGCGCGGTCGACCCGCAGTCGGACGTCAACGGGATCATGATCTTCAACCTGGGGGCTCCCAGTCAGCTTGATACCTGGGACATGAAGCCCCAGGCCCCGGCGGAGATTCGAGGGCCGTTCCAGCCAATCGCCACGTCCGCACCAGGCGTCACCATTTCGGAACTGTTTCCGGGGATGGCCCGGCATGCCGACAAGATCGCCTTCCTGCGCTCCATCTACCATACGGCCGCTGCAGTGCACGACACCGGGCATCAGATGATGCAGACCGGGCGACTGTTCACCGGCGGACTGGAAAGCCCGCACGTGGGCAGCGTGCTGGGGTTTCTGAAGGGCCGCAAGACGGACCTGCCCGCCAGTGTGATCCTGCCGGAAAAAATGGGTCCCACGGGTGGAAACCTGCCGCATGGACAGGAAGCCGGATTCCTGGGGAAGCAGCATGAGCCGTTCGTTTTGAATGCCGATCCATCGGCGAAAGACTTCCGCGTGCCGGACCTGTTGCCGCCAGCCGAATTGCCGGTGGTGAGAACCGATCGCCGTCGCCGTCTGCGGGATGTGGTCGACTCGACCGTGCGAGATTTCGAGGCCTCGCCCCAGGCGCGGCAGATGGATGCGAGCTTCGAGCAGGCCTATCGCCTGATGACGAGCGTGCAGGCCCGCGAGGCGTTTGACCTGTCGCAGGAATCGGACGCGCTCCGCGACAAGTACGGTCGGAACCGGTTCGGGCAGTCGCTACTCCTTGCCCGACGGTTGATCGAACGGGGAGTACGATTTGTCACGGTCAATACGTTCCTCACGGTCTTCAACGAGATCACGTGGGATATTCATGGCTCGGTCCCATTCACCTCGATCGAAGGGATGAAGAAGACCGTCGCGCCGGTGTTTGACCAGGGCGTGGCTGCTCTGCTGGATGACTTGGGTGAACGGGGACTGCTGAAGAACACGATCGTTCCCGTGCTCGCGGAATTCGGGCGGACACCGAAGATCAACCCGGCCGGTGGGCGGGATCACTGGCCGCAGTGCTGGACGGTCTGGTTCGCGGGTGGACCGTTCCGGGGTGGCCAGGTGATCGGGTCGAGTGACGAGATTGGTGGGACGCCCGCTGATCGACCGACGACGACGGCCGAGGCGGTCGCGTCGATCTACAAGGCGCTGGGAGTCGATCTCGAGCATGAGCTGCCGGGTCCGCAGGGTCGGCCTGTGCCGGTCGTTGATTTCGGCGTGCGCGAGGTCAAAGAGCTGTTCGCGTAGCGCGCCGTCGCAGTCGACCATGCGTGCTCGATTCTTTCGATGGCGAGGTCACGGTGGATGATTTCGTCGGTGAACTGAATGGCGGTTCCTCCGGGCGCTGATGCGTCCGGCTCCCGAGGGGCGCTGTTGAAAATTGCTGGTTTGTTTGTGCTCTCGCTTCGGATCCGCTTCTCAGAGACCGCCATGCTCCGCCGGATTGCTCTGTTTGTTGTCTTGTTGCCGTTGGTGTTTGCCGTCCGTCCTGCTCTGGGGGCGGAGCAGATTGTCATTCTGCCGCCGGCCCCTCAACTGACCGGCCTTCAAGCCACGCAGCAACTTGTGGCCGAGCGGATGGACGGGGAGTTGTTTCTGGGCGAAGTGCCTTCCGGAGCGAAGTGGACGTCACTGGCCCCGGAAATCGTCGCGGTGGATGGCCGTGGCCGGTTGACGCCCAAAGGCGAGGGTGTCGCGACGATTCGGGTCGAGACCGGTGGTCAGGCGGCGGAGACGTCGGTCACTGTGAAGGAATTGGCGACGGCAGAACCGCGAAGTTTTCGGCATGACGTGCAGAGCGTGCTGACCCGTGCGGGCTGCAACATGGGGGCCTGTCATGGAGCTCAGGCTGGAAAAAAAGGCTTCAAACTGACGCTGCGCGGGTACGACCACGAACGCGACTACCTGACGATCACGCGTCAGGCCCGTGGTCGTCGGATCGCCTCTGGGGATGCGGCGGAGAGCCTGCTGCTGCAGAAGGCCGTTGGTGAAATCCCTCATGCGGGCGGCGTGCGGTTCACCACCGACAGCCTGGAGTATCGCATCCTGCACGATTGGGTTGCGCAGGGTGCCCCGGCCCCATCGGCTGGTGATTCCCATGTCGTTTCAATCGACGTCTTTCCGAAGGCGGTGCGACTGACCCCGAACGCGACGCAGCAGTTGCTGGTGGAAGCGGTCTACAGTGATGGGCGCAGGCGGGATGTCACGCATTGGGCGAAGTACACCAGCACCGAGATCGGTGTGGCGACGATTGACGATGAAGGCCGGGTGAGCGTTGTTGGCCAGGGCGAGGCGGCACTGACGGTCTGGTTCGCCAGCAAGGTGACGATCGCGACCGTGAGCGTGCCGTCGCCCACGCCCGTTTCGCCCGAACGGTTCGCGAATAGCCCCCGGCAGAACTTCATTGATGAGCATGTGCTGGCGAAGCTGGAGTCGCTGGGGCTGCCTCCCTCGCCTCAGTGTGACGATGCGACATTCATCCGCCGGGCCACACTCGACACGCTCGGCCTGTTGCCTTCGCCTGAGGAAGTCCAGGAGTTTCTCGTTGATTCGAATCCCCGGAAACGCGAGCTGCTGATCGACGCGCTCGTCGCGCGGCCGGAAGCTGTTGACTATTGGGCATACAAGTGGGCCGATGTGCTGCTGGTCAGCTCGAAGAAGCTGAAAGGGCCGGCGGTCTGGGCGTTTTCGGAATGGGTTCGCAAGGCGGTCCGGGAGAACATGCCCTGGGATCAGTTCGCGCGGGCCGTGGTGACCGCCAGTGGCAGTGCGCTGGAGAACGGAGCGGCGAACTACTTCGTGCTGCACAAAGATCCCAAACTGGTGATGGAAGCAACGACGGTCACGTTCCTGGGCTTCTCGATCAACTGCGCCCAATGCCACGACCATCCGCTCGAACGGTGGACGCAGGACGACTACTTCGGCATGGCGAACCTGTTCGCCCGGGTGCGACTGAAAGATGGTCCCGTCGACGGCGAGTTCGTGGTGACCAGTGCCTTGGATGGCGATCTGCGGCATCCGAATCGTACGGCCGTCCCGGTTCCGCGACCGCTGGATGGTCAGCCTCTGGATTTGTTGCAGGTCGGAGACCGGCGGGGGCACTTTGCCGACTGGCTGACCGCGCCGGAGAATCCGTACTTCGCACGGGCCGCGGTGAATCGTGTCTGGGCGAATTACATGGGACGGGGACTGGTTGAAACCGTCGATGACATGCGGTTCACCAACCCGGCTTCCAACGCGCCGCTGCTCGCGGCCCTCTCGGCGGATTTCGTGGCCCATGGGTATGACCTGCGGCATCTGATGCGGACGATCATGCGGTCTGCGGCGTATCAACGGTCTGCCCTGATTCTGCCGGAGAACGCGGCCGATGACCGGTTCTACTCGCACTATCTGATCAAGCGGCTGTCGGCCGAGGTGCTGCTCGACAGCTATTCCCAGGTGACCGGCATCGCGACGGAGTTCCCCGACTACCCGAAAGGGCTGCGGGCCTTGCAGCTTCCCGATACGAACGTTGTCTCCTACTTTCTGAGCGCGTTCGGTCGGCCGGTGCGTGAGTTCACGTGTGACTGTGAACGGACCGAGGAACCCAGCGTCACGCAGACGCTGCACCTGGCCAATGGAAAGACACTGAACGACAAACTGAAGGCAGCGGGTGGTCGCATCGACCGATGGATGGCTGACAAGTTGACTGATGAGCAGATTGTGACGGAGTTGTATCTGGCGACGCTCTCGCGGGCCCCTTCGGCCAACGAGAAGCAGGCCGTGCTGGACGCGGTCCGGCAGTCGATTGCGGAGGTCGATGCCGCGCTGGTGCTTCCCAAAGCGAGTCCCGCCGGGAAAAGCGAAGCGGCCGATGCGAAGGCACAGGACGCCAAGGCTCAAGAGGTCATTCGGTCGCTCGATGCGCTCTTCGAAGACAAGTTGGCACGGGCGGCCACACCGGCGGAGCGGCAGGCCCTGATGGCCGTGCTGGGTGAGTCGCTGCGGAACGCGGCCCGGCGGCAGACCTACGAAGATGTTGTCTGGGCGGTGCTGACGAGCAAGGAATTCCTGTTCGTGCATTAGGCCATTTTATGGCGTAGCGGAACTCGTGAGAGTTCCCCGCGTGAACTGGTGATCCAGTCCACGAGCAACCCGAACGGCGACTCGAACGGACGCGGGACGAAGAGAACGGCGTGACCGGGATTGGCGTGCCGCGTCTTGGGAAGCCTCACGGCTTCCGCTACGACTGCGCGCGGTTCGGTCGCCGCAGTGTTCAGGCGAGGATCTCTTTCAAGACGCGCTGCGGCTCGACGCCCGTGAGACGCTGGTCGAGGCCCTGGAACTTGACGCTGAACCGTTCGTGGTCGATTCCCAGGCAGTGGAGCATCGTCGCGTTGAGATCGTTGATGTGGCAGGGGTCCTGCGCGACGTTGTAGCTGAAGTCGTCGGTCTCGCCGAACATCGTGCCGCCCTTGATGCCGCCCCCGGCAAGCCACATGCAGAAGTTGCGGGGGTGATGGTCGCGGCCGTAGTTGGTCTGGGTGAGGGTCCCCTGAGAATAGACCGTACGCCCGAACTCGCCGCCCCAGACGACGAGCGTGCTGTCGAGGAGGCCGCGGGCTTCGAGGTCTGCCAGCAGTCCGGCAGCGGGTTGGTCAGTGTCTTCGCACTGGAGCCGAAGTTCGCCAGGGAGATTATTGTGCTGGTCCCAGCCGCGGTGGAGGATCTGGACGACGCGGACTCCGCGTTCGACCATGCGCCGTGCCAGAAGGCAACTGGCTGCGAACGTGCCCGGGCGCGTCGCGTCCGGACCGTAGAGATCGAGCGTGGCCTGCGTCTCGCCGGCGAGATCGACCAGGCTGGGAACGCTCGACTGCATCCGGTAAGCCATCTCGTACTGTGCGATGCGGGTTTGCGTTTCCGGGTCACCGAAGCGATCGACCGCGAGGCCGTTCAGTTCGCCCAGCGCGTCGAGCATCGCCCGTCGATTGGCCGCAGAAACACCTGGTGGATTCTGAATGTAGAGGACGGGGTCGCCCACGCTGCGGAGTGAAACGCCGGTGTATTTGGTCGGCAGAAAGCCGCTGGACCACATGCGGGAGAAGAGCGCCTGGGCGGCCGCGTTCGATTTCCAGCGGGGGGTGAGTACGACGAACGCGGGGAGGTCGTTGCTTTCGCACCCGAGGCCATAAGAGAGCCAGGAGCCGAGGCTGGGCTTGCCGGGGACTTCGTTGCCCGTCATCACGAACGTGCAGGCGGGGTCGTGGTTGATGGCGTTGGTGTGGACGGTTTTGACGAGGGCGATTTTGTCGACCTGTTTGGCGGTGTGGGGCAACAGCTCGCTGACAAAGCGCCCACACTCGCCGTGCTGGGTGAACTTGAACATCGACGGGGCGACGGGCAGCCGCTTCTGCCCGCTGGTCATCGTGGTGATGCGCTGCCCCTTGCGGACGGAATCGGGAAGGTCTTTGTCGAATTGTTCGCCGAGCTTTGGCTTGTAGTCCCAGAGGTCCATCTGGGCGGGGCCGCCGTTCATGTGCAGGTAAATGATCGACTTGGCTTTACCCGGAAAGTGCGGCAGCCCGGGCAGCGCGGGCTGCATTCGGAGGGGAGCTGCGTCGGCAGCGCGGGCGGTCGCGGGGCGATTCAGGCCAGCGGCCCCTGCGAGCATTGCGAGGCCGACGTTGCCCAGGCGCAATCCGGTATCGCCCAGAAACTGGCGACGGGTGAGGTTGAGCGCGTGGGCGGCAAACGGGGTCATGGTCGATCTCTCTTTTGGGCGAGCGTCGGCCTCGAATATCGCAGGCGACGCATCACTCTATTCTGAAGCGTCTGGGTGCGGATTCCCAGTGTCGGGCGTGTTGTGTGTCGGTGGAAGCAGGAGGATGAGTTGCTTGGAAGATGGGGACGGGTGAGCATTGGTGGGCAGTGCCCACCCTACAGCACTGCCGCGCGCGGTTCTTCCGATCGGGCACCGAGGTTGCCGTAGCGGTGGTAATCAAACGAGAGGCTTTGCTCGCGGAGCAGCCAGAGCAGTTCAACCGACCCGGCTTCGCGCACGGGTTCATCAGCGATGTAGACGCCCGTGAGGGCCGCCGCGCGGCGAATGCTGGCGGGCACGCGGTCTGGCGCGGCATAGCGCAACCGCTCGTCGCTGAGTGGGCCGAGCGACTCGATCCACTCGGCCAGTTGGTCGTCACACTCTTCGAGAAACTCGATCTGCCCGCCCCAATGCTCTGTCAATCGATCGAGCAGACGGAGGGCTGGGGAATCGAACTCAAGCGGAGCGCTGATGGTGACCCAGGCCCCAATCACGCGGGCCGCGGCCACTCGCAGGTACAGGTCCAGGGCGGTGTCGTCGGGCGTCACGCGGACATGAATCTCGCGGTAGGGGCGATAGCGACGCAGATTGTCCTGCCCGACCAGTCGAAAATGGTCGTGGGATTGCGAGTACTCGACCAACCAGGCTTGCTCGAGGGATGCGACCGCCGTTCGCAGGCGGCGGCGAATCAACGGGTCGCCAAAAGGAGCGTCGGCATCCGCCCTTTCCAGCTCCTCCACCAGATGGCGTAGGTCCGCATCGGTGATTGCTGGTGCGGGGGAAGAGACCGGTGGGCTGGCGTCGCTTTCGGGCGGGCGATCATCGATCGCCAGCAGCGGGACGAGGTAGTTGGGGCCTCCCGCTTTGAATCCCGGGCCAATGCCACTGTTACCCCAGCCACCGAAGGGTTGTCGCAGCACGATGGCACCGGTGGTTCCCCGGTTGATGTACAGGTTTCCGGCGCGGACACGCTCCATCCACTGCGCGTGCTCCCGTTCGTCGAGACTGGCGAGGCCGCTGGTCAGCCCGTAGCCGGTCGCGTTGACCAGTTCGATCGCTTCATCGAGGGACTCAAACCGCAGGACGCCGAGGACCGGGCCGAAAAACTCGGTGAGATGCGTGACGCTGCCCGGAGTGACGCCCCACTTCACTCCCGGTGACCACAGCTGCGGGTTGTTGTCGCGGGGTTCCGGCCGAACGAGCCAGCTTTCGCCCGGCTCCAGCGTTTTGAGGGCCGCGTCGAGTTCGCCTGCGGACGGCTGGATCAGCGGTCCGACCCGAGTCGTCAGGTCCCACGCGGAACCGACCGGCAGGCTGCGGACCGCGTCGACCAGTTGCTCGCGGAAGCGAGGGTCGTCGTACACCTCGGCTTCCAGTAGCAGCAGCGAGACGGCGCTGCACTTCTGCCCCGCGTGTCCAAACGCACTCTGGACCACATGCTTGATGGCCAGCTCATGATCGGAGAGCGCGGTGATGACATACGCGTTCTTGCCGCCCGTCTCTGCCGACAGCCTGAGTGAAGGGCGGGCCGCCAGCATCCGCAGGGCCGTTTCCGTACCACCGGTAAGCAGGACCACATCGACCTCAGGATGTGCGACGAGCGCCGCCCCGGCCCCGCTTCCGGGACAGGGCAGAAACTGCAGT
>JAIXZD010000413.1 GCA_027489895.1 Planctomycetaceae bacterium | reverse complement strand
CTGAAGTACAACACCGAGCTGACCGAGCGGCTGCATCCGCTGGACCGCGTGCATACGTATGGCAGTTTTTATGTGGCGGATTTGAATAAGGCGTAGGGTGCGCTCGGGGCGTCGCTTGGTGGTTGGGAGCGTTCGCACGAGCAAGTCAAAAGTCAAAAGTCAAAAGTGAGGTGTCGGGCAGGCCCGACCTGGTTTTTTGGTGGTGAGAGAGATTGATTGATTGTTCTGTAACAGTGCGGCAACAGATGGTTTGAGTCGGGGGCGATCCTGATGTGAATTCGTGGGGAGCGTCCACCCGCATTGGTGGGCAGTGCCCACCCTACCCCTCCTTTGCCTTTATCCCTTTTCCCTTTGCCTTTCTCCCTATGTCGTTCGCATCGGACCTCAAGGTCCTTTATCACCTGACGTTGTCTCCGATCCGCGGCAAGACGCACGCCGAGCGGCTGGAGAGCTTTTACGGGGCTCAGGCGGGCGCGTACGACGATTTTCGCAAGCGGCTGCTCAAGGGGCGGCAGGAACTGTTTGAATCGCTGGAGATTCCGCAGGGCGGCGTCTGGATGGATTTTGGCGCGGGGACTGGCTCGAACGCGGAATGGTTCGGTCCGCGGCTGAATCAGTTGGGCAAGGGGTATCTGGTCGATCTGTCGGGCAGTCTGCTGGGCGTTGCGAAGCAGCGGATTGCCGAGCGGGGCTGGACCAATCTGGAGACGCTGGAAGCGGACGCGACGACGGTGTCTGTGCCGGAAGGGCAGATCGACCTGGCGACGTTCTCGTACTCGCTGACGATGATTCCGGACTGGTTCGCGGCGATTGATCGGGCGTATGAGCTGCTCAAGCCGGGCGGGCAGATCGGCATCGTCGATTTCTATGTGTCGCGCAAGTACCCGCGGGAGGGGGCGGCGCGGCATGGCTGGTTCACCCGGAACTTCTGGCCGACGTGGTTCGGGTCGGACAATGTGTTCCCGAATGCCGATCATCTACCGTACCTCGAGCGGAAGTTCGAGCTGGTGAGCCTGGTGGAAGCGAAGGCGAAAGTGCCCTACATGCCGTTTTTCCGCGTGCCGATTTACCGGTTCGTGGGCCGCAAACGGGCCTGATGAAGGGCTCGAGATGTCGCTGTGGAATTCGCTCTGGAAGCAGATTGTCGATCCCGAGGTGGATACGGCGCGGCTGGAAGAGTCGCTTGGACGGGTGCGGGATGAGTTGCCCCGGCCGGTGTTCTGGCTGCTGGGGAAAACGCAGAGCGGGAAGACGAGCGTGGTGAGGGCGCTCACCGGGGCGAATGATGCGGAGATTGGGAACGGCTTCCAGCCCTGCACGCGGACGGCCCGGCGGTACGATTTTCCGAGCGTCGACGACTGCGTGATCCGGTTTCTCGACACGCGCGGCCTGGGCGAGGTGAGCTACAACCCGGCGGAAGATCTGCGGCTGTTCGAGCGCGAAGCGCATCTGCTGGTCGTGGTGATGCGAGCGATGGACATGGCCCAGGAGCCGGTGATCGACGCCCTCAAGGCGATTCTTTCGCGACGGGGCGACTGGCCGGTGCTCGTGCTGCAGACGTCGCTCCATGAAGGGTACGGGTCGTTCGATCGGCCGCACGATGTGCCGTATCCGTTTCTCATCGCGAGTGATTCGGCGGGGCCGGTCGCCCAGCGCGAGGCGGATCTGCCTGGAGATCTGGTGCGGGCGATACGGTTCCAGCGGGGCTGGTTTCGCGAGTTTCGGGCGCCGGTGCGGTTTGTGCCGATCGACTTTACGCTGCCGGAGGATGGCTGGACGCCGGTGGAGCATGGTCTCGATGCGACGTGGCAGGCGATTGAGGAGCTGTTTCCGTTTGGCCTGAAGACGCTCCTGGCGCGATCGGCCGCGGCGGATGATCTGGAGTCGGTTCATCGGGCGGCGGCGCGGAAGCACGTTCTGGGGTACGCGATCGCGGCGGGGGGTGCGGCGGCGATACCCGTTCCGTGGGTCGATCTGCCGCTGGTGTTCGCGCTGCAATCCAAGATGTTCCATGCGGTGGCGAATATCTATCACCAGCCGATGACCAAGGAGCGGATGGGCGAGATTCTGGCGCTGTTGGGGCTGGGCGGCTTGTCGCGGCTGATTGGTCTGGGCGGACGCGAGCTGATCAAGGGGATTCCGGGGATTGGGTCGGCGGCGGCGGGTCTGTACAACGCGGCGGTGACCTACGCGATGGGGATGGCGCTGGTGGCGTACTTCGAGAAAATCAAACAGGGGGCGATCCCCGACCCGGCCGAGTTTCGCGAACTCTACAACCGCGAGCTGGAAACGGGGCGCGAGACGCTGGGGCAGTACCTGGATCGGCTGCGTCCGTGGCGGAAGTCGCCGCCTGCGGGAGAGTCGCCATGAGTCCACGCACGGCGCTGGTTGTTCGCGGGCTGTTGCTGTCGCTGCCGTATGCGGTGCTGTTGGCTTTGGGGGGCCTCTGGCTGTGGGAGCGCGGGGCGGCGCTCTGGTTTGCGCTGGCGACGTCGGTGCTGGTCGCGGTGCTCTGGGGTGTGCAGCGACTGTCACGGAAGCCGGTCGCACCGGCACCGCGACTGGAGCGGCATGAGCGATTTCAACAGTGGCCACCGGCGGGGCAGACCGCGTGGATCGAGCTGGAGCGGAAGGCTCGCGAGATCGACGCGGCCAGCTTTCCGCTGGACGATCCGGCGGCGTGGTGGAATCTGTTCCGCACGTCGATCGAGACGGCCGCGCGGGGCTTTCATGCGAAGTCGGCCGAGCCGATGCTGGAGGTGCCGGTGCCGCAGATTCTGGGAGTGGCGGAGTTGGTTGCTCGCGACCTGCGACAGGCGATTCTCACGCAGATTCCCGGGTCGCATGTGCTGACCGTGAATGATTTGCGGCGGCTGCATGCGGTGGCGCAGTGGCTGCCGGCGCTATCGCGGCTGGTGCGGGTGGGGTCGTTTTTGATCAACCCGGTGACGGGACTGGCGCGTGAGGCGGGCAACCTCGTGCAGGGCAAACTGGTTCAGGCTTCGACGGTTGAACTGAAGCAGTGGCTGCTGGGGTTTCTGATTCAACAGACGGGGTTTTATGCCATCGAACTGTATTCGGGCGGGTTGACGCTGGATTTGGGGGAGGCGGGTGGTGGTGTGGGTGGTGGCGAGACCAGTGGCTTGGCAGGTGCTCCGCCCGCGACGAAGTCGACAGCCACCGTCGAGCCATTACGCGTGCTGGTGTGTGGTCAGGTCAAGGCGGGGAAATCGAGCCTGGTCAATGCGCTGTTTTCCGGTCTGACAGAGGCTCCTCCGGCGGCGGCGGATGTGTTGCCGACGACGGATCGGGCGACGTCGCACACGCGGTTGATGACGGACCCTGCGGGGTTGCCTGCGGCGGTGATTGTCGACACGCCGGGCTATGCGGATGTCGATCTGGGGCCTAAGGCGATCGAACTGGTGCGGAAGGAATTGCCCCAGTGTGACATCGTGTTGCTGGTGGTTTCGGCGCTGTCGGCGGCGCGGCAGGCCGATCGGGACGTGCTGGAGCAGTTCCGGGCGATCTGGCGGGAGAAGCCGGATCGGTTGCCGGCTGTGACGCTCGTGGTGCTGACGCATATCGACCAGTTGCGTCCGCATCGCGAGTGGTCGCCGCCGTACAACATTGTGCAGGCCGAGTCGGCCAAGGCGAAGTCGATTCGTGCGGCGGTCGATGCGGTGACGGTGGATCTGGGGCTGGAACCGGGGGATGTCATTCCGGTCTGCACGCATCCGGAGCGGGTGTACAACGTGCAGGAGGGGTTGGTGCCCGCGCTGCTGCAGGAGTTGCCCGAGGCGCGCCGGGCCGCGTGTCTGCGGACGCTACGGGACCGGCAGTCGGCCGAGACGTGGTCGTTGTGGCGGACCCAGGCGGAATCGGCCGGGCAACTGCTAAAGCATGTTGGGGCGCATCTGGGTCGGCGGGCGGTGGAAGAGGCCCGTGCGGCGGCGGACCGGTATCTGCTGGGCGATGGCAAGAGGTAGGTGCTCGGGACCGTGTTTGGTCGTTGGGGGCCGTCGCACGTGCAAGTCAAAAGGAAAAAGTCAAAAGTGATGGTGTCGGGTAGGCCCGACCTGTGTTTTGACTGATAATGGATTGGTGGACGGACTGGGGGCGGATAAACGACGGTCGACTTCGGTTGGAGCAGGAAGAACAGTCGCTTGGTGGGGGGAGGTTGGTGGGCAGTGAGGCTGTGATTTTCTCGGGTGACCGGTGAATTCTCGATGGAAACCCGAAGGGTCAGGGCTGTTGATTTTCGAACCAGTTCTGACGGATTCGGCCACCGAACCGTACGACGGACTTCCAGTCCGTCGTGAAACAGTCGCGAATCCGACGGACTAGAAGTCCGTCGTACAATGAGAGTTCATGCACCGAGCGACTTCATCAACAGCCCGGTCAGCGAGAGACCCAGCGTGGGTTCCGAGGAAATCGTGACCTGCGGGGAGCGCGTGGTCCCTCGCTGACGCTTCGGGTTACCAAAAACTCACAGCCTCAGTGCCAACCCTACATGTTGGTTTTGGCGTCGCTGGCTTCGCCTAGCACGGCGTTGAGGGCCTTCTGGATGGCGAGGTCGTGCTGGTGGTCATGCGCGTAGATGCGGCAGATTGAAAAGCTGAGCGGCAGGCTGCGAAACAGCTCGGAATCGGCCAGTTCGCGGGGCTGGCTTTCGGAGGGATCGAGCAGGAAGTTTTGGCCCCCGGCCGGGAGCTTGGTGCTGGGACGGTGGTAGTGGCGGGCGACGTCGATCTGCAGGGGGATGTTGCGGATGGCGGCGGGCAGTTTCTTTCGCAGCCGACTGGTGATGATCTCCGGCTCGGAAAAGATCGAGACCTGTTCGGATGACCCGCTGTGGAAGTACATCGCCCGTTCGGCGGCCATTTTCCAATGGACGTTTCGCGTGAGAATGCGCTGCCAGCGTGCCCCGAGGGACTGGAGGGCCGGGTCGCTGCTGCGGTTCCAGCGCTGGACATCGACGAGGAACGACGATTCGGTGAACCCGAGGTATTCGTCGAGATGATCGAGCGGGTTGCCGGGGAAGAGGTGCGGCATCGTCTCGGGGAAGATCTCTTCGAGGGCGACATCGAGGCCGCGAACGGTCCGGTGGAAGTAGATCGTCCGGAAGAGGTTCGCGCGGACTTCGATGAAGTGAATCAGCGTGGGGAGCCCGCGGGCGTGGATGGTGAGCCCGGCGGGTGAAAAGAAGCTGTAGTGGAGGAGACGGGAGAGGTCGAACGCTTTCGTGTTGAAGCCGGACATGTAGGCGTCGCGGAGGACGAAGTCCATGTTGTCGACGGTGTAGATGCCGCTGAAGAGCGCGCGAAGTTTGACGAGCCAATCGGGATGGCCCGAGGGGCCGTCGTCGCCATCGGTCGCGCGGGAGGGGCGACGGATGAGGAAGGCGATCTGGGCGGGGTCGAGTTCTTCCAGCGGAGCGAGTTTTCCGGTGGGGTTGCGGCGGATCTTGCGGAGCAGGTCACCCAGCTCGCGGGTGATGATGGCCATGCCGAGGTCTTCGTGCGTCACCTCCCACTGCGAGAGATAGTGGTCGTCGAAGAAGTGGCCGAAGGGACCATGGCCGACATCGTGAAGCAGGCCGGCCATCCGCACGAGCGACTCGACCAGCGCCCGCGAGGGAACGTTCCGGCAGGAGTCGACCAGCGACGGATACCATTGCTCGATGGCGAGCGATGCGAGGTGCATCACCCCCAGAATGTGCTGGAAGCGGGTATGCTCGGCCGAGGGGAAGACCCACCAGGCGGTTTGCAGTTGATGAATCTGCCGCATCCGCTGGACCCAGGGATGGTCGATGATCTCCTGTTCGGAGACTTCGCCTGCGGGCAGGCCACTGCGGGCGATGAAGGGGATGTACCCGTGGATCGGGTCGTGCGAAAGGGCTTCCGTGGCGTAATCGCGAACCATGTCTACAGCACCGCATCCGTGGTGGAATTCTTTGGTGGGGATTGTAGCAGGGTTTGGGTTGAAGACGATTGGTGGGGCGTGACCAGCGATGGGAAAGCGGCAGGTGGGAGGAGAGCGTGGCGGAATCGTGGACGCGGCAGGCGCATGCGCGGATGACTGAGGTGTTGCGCGAGGGGGATCTCGCGATTGATGCGACGGCGGGCAATGGGGGTGACACCGAGTTCCTGGCCCGCAGGGTGGGACCCACGGGCAAGGTCTGGGCGTGCGATCTGCAGCCGGTGGCTCTGGAGCGGACGCGGGTTCGTCTGGACGAGGCGGGGCTTTGGGGCTGGTGCGAATTGATCGCGGGCTGCCACAGTGAACTGGTCGAGCGGGTGGGACGTGATCGATTGCAAACGATCCGCGCGATCATGTTCAACCTGGGCTACCTGCCGCGGAGTGATCATGCGGTGGTGACGCAGGGGGAGACGACGTGCCGTGCGCTGGAGGCGGCGTCACGTCTGCTGGCGCCGGGAGGGAGGCTGACGATTGTTGTGTATCGGGGGCATGTGGGGGGGCCGGCGGAGAGCAGCGCGGTGGAGGGGTGGCTGGCGACGCTGGACCCTCGGGATTGGGGCGTGGAGCGGTTGGGGCTGATTGAGGGGGAGGCCCCGTGGTTGGCGGTGGTTGATCGGCGGGGGGAGGGCGGGTGAGCGCGGCGGGAGTGCGCGAGCGGCTCGCGACGTTCTTCGTTGTCGAATTCAGGGAAGTCGGCGGTCTTCGTTGATGCCACGCTACCCCACGGTCGGCATGCTTGCCCCGAAACGGTGCAAGCATGGCACGCGCGCCCTCTGACTGACCCCACGCTCGCATCTGAGAATGGAGCGCGGGGTGCCAGAGGGGCGCGCGGGTACCACCGACCCCTGACAGGGTCGGCTCGCCTGACGCTTCCAGGGAGATGAGGCTTACAGGTAGTCGTTGATCAGGTTTTCGATCAGTTCCTGGCGGCCGGATTCGTTCTTGTCGGCGTTGCCCTTTTCGAGCATGTACTTCTCGAGGTCGACGAACGACACGGTGCCCGCTTCGATCTTCGCACCGATGCCGGAATCCCACGAGCGGTAACGCTTCTTGACGATGTCGGCGAGGAGGCCGTCCTTGCGAATTGCGGCGGCGATCTTCGCTCCGCGGGCGAACGCATCCATCCCGCCGATGTGGGCGTAGAACAGGTCGACCGGTTCGAAGCTTTCGCGGCGGACCTTTGCGTCGAAGTTGACGCCGCCCGGAGCGAGGCCGCCCTGGCCGAGGATGACGAGCATGCACTGCGTCGTCAGGTAAATGTCGGTCGGGAACTGGTCGGTGTCCCAGCCGAGGAGCAGGTCGCCCGTGTTCGCATCGATGCTGCCGAGGACGCCCTGATCGCTGGCGTACTGCAGCTCGTGCATCATCGTGTGACCGGCGAGCGTGGCGTGGTTGGTTTCGATGTTCAGCTTGACCTTGTCCATGAGGCCGTTGGCCCGCAGGAAGTTGAGGCAGGCCGCGGCGTCGAAATCGTACTGGTGCTTGGTCGGCTCTTTGGGCTTGGGTTCGAACAGGAACTGACCTTTGAAGCCGATCGCCTTGGCGTGGTCGGCGGCGAGGTGCATGAACTTGGCGAGGTGGGCGAGTTCGCGCTTCATGTCGGTGTTGTAGAGGTTCATGTACCCCTCGCGACCGCCCCAGAAGACGTAGTTTTCGCCGCCCAGTTCGTGGGTCACTTCGATGGCCTTCTTCACCTGCGCCGCGGCGTAGGCGAAGACATCGGCGTTGCAGCTGGTGGCCGCGCCGTGCATGAAGCGGGGGTTGGAGAAGAGATTGGCGGTGCCCCAGAGGAGTTTGACGCCGGTCCGCTGCTGCTCTTCCTTGAGGACCTTGGCGACGGCGTCGAAGTGTTTGTTCGACTCGGCGAGGGTGGCCCCTTCGGGGGCGACGTCGCGGTCGTGGAAGCAGTAAAAGGGGGCCCCGAGTTTGGTGATGAACTCGAACGCGACGCGGGCCCGCTTCTGGGCGTTCTCGACCGATTCGCTGCCGTCGTCCCAGGGGCGGACCATGGTGCCGGGGCCGAACGGGTCGGACCCGGTGCCGCGGAAGGTGTGCCAGTAGGCGACGGAGAACCGGAGCAGGTCCTGCATCGACCGGCCTTCGACCAGCTCGGTGGGGTTGTAGTGCTTGAAGGCGAGCGGGTTTTTGCTCTTGGGGCCTTCGTAAGCGATCGGTTTGACGTCGGGGAAAAACTCAGCCATGGGAGTCGCGCCTGCTGGGAAGTGGATCACCCGCCAGACGTCTCGCCGGGCGGAACGAGGAGTCTATCGGAGGGGATTTCTGGCCGGAAGCAATCCTCTGGCAGATCGCCGTGCGGGTGCGGCATAGTGGTCGCACCCACATGGGTTTCCGATCGGTCTTCGCCGTCTTTGACAACTCGATGGTTTGGGCCAGGCGCTTGGCAGCCTGTTGAAGAAGTCCGTCCAGGGCTTGTCCCGCGAGAAGACGGTTTCGCAAGTCGCGGTTTTTCCCGCAAGGACTCGCACTGGCAAAGCCAGTGGCACACGACGAATTCGCCATGGAACAGTTTTCTAACGGGCTGTTAGGTCGCGGACCGGGATTTCGCCTTGTGGAAGACGCTGGTGTGAAGTCGGTGTGCCCTGCGTGCGCCGGCTTTGCGGGGCTAACAGGCGAGCGGCTCTCGATTTTCACCGTCGAGTTTCAGGAAAGACGCGGCTTTCGTTCGTGCCAGATCAACCCACGGTCGGCATGCTTGCCCCGAAGCGGTGCAAGCATGGCACACCACTTGGTTGCCTCGCGTCTTGTGCCATCGTGAATAGAGCGATGACCCTGGGGTGACGTGAAGTGGGTTGGTGGCGGACTTGCCGCTACACTCTTGTGGTCTATTGCAGGCCCGCCTTGGCAGAGGACGAGATGACGGAATTCGCCGAATCACGCCACCGAACGACCGACAGACGTGGCTTCACGCTGATCGAGCTGCTGGTGGTGATCGCGATCATTGCGATTCTCGTGGCGCTGTTGCTGCCTGCGGTTCAGCAGGCGCGGGAGGCGGCGCGGCGTACGCAGTGCAGGGACCATCTGAAACAGTTGGGCCTCGCCCTGCACAACTACCACGACACACATCGCACGCTGCCACCGGGTTACATTTACCGGCCCGAATCGTCGACATCCCCTGTCAGTAATGGAGCGGGGTTTGGGTGGGGGGCGATGGTGCTGCCATTCGTCGAACAGGCCCCCCTGTATGGTCAGTTCAACTGGAATGTGCCGCTGTATGCGGGGGCGAACCAGGCGGCGCGGGAGATTCATCTGGCGGTGTTTATCTGCCCGACGGACACGGTCTCGTCCAACGACTTTGTCGAGATGGGGCCGGCCCCGGAACGTTATGCGATGTGCAGTTATGTCGGGTCGTTTGGCCCGCCGGATCTCGATCTGGTTCAGGAACAGCGACTGGGCCTCTTCAGTCGCAACAGCCGCACGCGGTTTACGGATGTGACCGATGGTCTCACGAACACCTTGATGTGTGGCGAACGGCAGAACGGCCCGTTTCGCAACGGGGCGATTCACGGGAATCACTTCTCTTATGAGACGGCGTGGGCCGGGTCGATTCGCGACTGGGACGAACCCGACGACGACCATGGGCACATGACGTTGTTTCAGACGGGCCATCCGCCGAACAATGCGGAGAGCGACGACCGGGATGTCTCCGCGCCGCATGTGGGCTATGCCAATTTTCTGTTGGGCGATGGCAGTGTTCGCGGTCTCTCCGAAAACATCGACTTTCAGCTCTATCAGAATCTTTCGACCCGTGCTGGGGGCGAACTGCTGGGCGAGTTTTAGTCTCTCGCCCTCGCCCCGCCTGATTCTTCCACGAGTTCGTCTTGAATGATTGCGTTCCATGCCCGCAGACTTTCTTCAACTGGCCGGTCAGACGATCGTCGTCTTCGGAGTCGCCAACAAGAAGAGCGTGGCGTGGCATGTCGCGAAGGTGCTGACGGAGGCCGATGCGCGGGTCGTGTACGTTGTCCGCTCCGAGGCACGGCGGGCGGCGATCCAGCCGCTGGTGGGTGAACAGCCGGTGCTTGTGTGTGACGTGGCGGACCAGGCGCAGATCGATGCGCTCCGTGACGCGCTTGCGGAGAAGTATGGGACGATTCGCGGGTTCGTTCATTCCATCGCGTTCGCCGATTACTCGGCTGGTTGGCTGCCGTTTCATCAGACGCCGCGGCCGGCCTTTCTGCAGGCGATCGATATCTCCTGCTACTCGTTTATCGCGATTGCCAACGCGTTTTCGAAGCTGCTCGATCCCGAGCAGGGGAGCGCGGTGACGATTTCGATCTCGACGACCCGGATGGCGGCTGAGAACTACGGGTACATGGCTCCGATCAAGGCGGCCCTCGATTCGTCGGTCTGTTTTCTGGCGAAGTCGTTCTCGAAGTTCTCGAAGGTGCGATTCAATGCGGTCTGCCCCGGACTGCTCAAGACGTCTGCCTCGGCGGGGATTCCTGGTTACGTCCCGAGTTACCTTCATGCCGAGCAGGCGACGTTGAGGAAGAAGGCGGTGCAGACGGACGAAGTCGCGTCGGCCGTGGCGTTCTTGCTGAGTCCGCGGTCGTCGGGGATCAACGCCCAGGGGCTGGTGATCGACGCGGGGATGGGCACGAATTACTTCGACGAGGCGCTGGTGAATGCTTCGACGAAGTAGGGCTCCGTCCGTCGATCGATGTCAGGCTGCGTCAGCACTGAGCAAGTCAAAAGGCAAAAGTCGAAAGTCAAAAGTGATGGTGTCGGGCAGGCCCGACCTGTTTTTTGCCTGACATTGATTGGTCGACGGACTACTACCTGGTGAAGCCTGCCATGTTTTTTGGGACGAGACGTGATGACCGTGCATTCGGCGCTGGCTGATTACAAGGTGGTGATTGCGCTGCCCGTTCAATGGGGTGAGCAGGATCTGTATGGCCATGTCAACAACATCATTTACTTCCGCTGGTTCGAGTCGGCCCGGGTCGCGTATGGCGAACGGCTCGACTTTGCCCGACTGTTTCGCGAGCGGAAGCTGGGGCCGATCCTGGCCTCGGTGCGCTGCGACTTTCGGCAGCAGGTGAGTTACCCGGCGACGGCGCTCGTGGGGGCACGCATCACGCGGCTGGGAAACAGCAGCCTGACGATGACGCATGCGGTTGCGGTGGAAGGCCGGGAGGG
Organism: Planctomycetaceae bacterium; assembly: GCA_027489895.1. GTDB lineage: Bacteria > Planctomycetota > Planctomycetia > Planctomycetales > Planctomycetaceae > JAIXZD01. The sequence continues at coordinate 58,512 of JAIXZD010000413.1, read as the reverse complement.
GCTGGTGGCCGAGGGGGATTCGACGGTGGTGTTCTTCGACTACGCGGCGCAGAAGTCGACGCGGATTCCGGACGATCTGCGGGCGAAGATTCGGGCGATTGAAGGTCTTCCCCTGGCGTGAGGTGACCGGTCACCGCGGCCGGGACGCCTTGGTATTAGCGGATGCGATCCCTCTAACTTGACGCCCTCGTTCCGGACCCGAGAATACGGATTCGCGGCGCAGAGTGCGGCGCGTTGGAATCACATTCGGGTTTTCGCGAAGAGAGAGCGGCATCTCATGGATTTGCACGATCTGGTGAAGAAACTGGCGATCAAGAATGAATCGAAGATCGTGCTGTGCGTGGCGGATGGTCTGGGGGGGCTGCCGCTTGCTCCGGGTGGCAAGACGGAACTGGAATCCGCGAAGACGCCGAACCTCGATACGCTGGCGAAAAATGGCGTGCTGGGCCTGAGCACGCCGGTGCTGCCGGGCATCACGCCGGGTTCTGGGCCGGGCCATCTGGGGTTGTTCGGGTATGACCCGCTTCAGTTTCAGATTGGCCGCGGGGTGCTGGAAGCGCTGGGCATCGACTTTGACCTGGGCCCGAACGATGTCGCGATTCGTGGCAACTTCTGCACGCTGAATGAGGCGGGGATCATCACTGATCGCCGGGCGGGGCGGATCGCCAGCGAGATTGGTGCCAAGCTGTGCGCGAAGCTCGACCAGATCAAGATTCCGGGCGTCGAGGTGTTCGTTCGCCCGGTGAAAGAGTATCGCCTGGTGGTCGTCTTCCGTGGGGAAGGCTTGGGCGGGAACGTTGAAGACACCGACCCGCAAAAGACCGGCGTGGCTCCGCTCGACCCGGTCGCCCGCGACGCTGCCTCGCAGAAGACGGCGGAGATCGCCAAGGCGTTCCTCGCGCAGGCTCGCGAGGTGCTGAAGAACGATGCCCCGGCCAACTTTTTCACGATGCGCGGGATCGACAAGCGGCCTTCGATTCCCACGTTTGAAGAGTTGTATGGACTGCGGGCCGCGGCGATCGCCGTCTACCCGATGTACCGGGGCCTGGCCCGGCTCGTCAGCATGAACGTGCTCGATGCCGGCCAGACGCTGGACGACCAATGTGCCCGTCTGGAAGCAGTCTGGAACGACTACGACTTCTTCTTCCTGCACTACAAGTACACCGACTCGACGGGCGAAGACGGCAACTTCCCGGCCAAGGTCGAACGGATCGAGCAGCTTGATGCCGCGATGCCCAAGATCACCAAGCTGGGGCCGACGGTGCTGATCGTGACGGGCGACCACAGCACGCCGAGCAAGATGAAGTCGCACAGTTGGCACCCGGTACCGGTGCTGCTGGCGGCGGACACCTGCCGGACCGATGCGGCCACGGAATTCAGCGAATCGACCTGCCTGCAGGGCGGGCTGGGGCAGTTCGAGGCGAAGTACCTGATGTCGCTGGCGATGGCGCACGCCGGTCGATTCGAGAAGTATGGAGCTTAGGCTCAAGGCGTCGATTGGTGGCAGGGGGCGTTTGCGGGGAGTAAGGCAAAAGTCAAAAGTCAAAAGTGATGGTGTCGGGCGTGCCCGACCTGTTCCTTTTGCCGGCTCGCCCGTTTTTGATCACCAGACGCTTTGCCCCCGGCTTCAACAGATGTTGCCGCCGGTTCTTTTGGCCGCGCCAATGGGCGATCCAGATGATTTCTAGTGGGCCGGGTTGGTGAGCGCTGGTGGGCAGTGCCCACCCTACGGGTTGATCCACCGGGCGATGAGGGCGGGGGAGAGTTCGCGGAGCGAGTGGATGACGTGGTCGGCTTCGCGGGCGTCTTCCGGGGTGTGGCCGGTGCTTTGCAGGGCGATGCTGAGCATGCCTGCGGCGTTGGCGGCGGCGATTCCGGCCGGGGCGTCTTCGATGACGGCACAGGCGCTGGGGGCGACCCCTAACTTCTTTGCGGCCAGCAGAAACACTTCCGGGTCGGGCTTGCCGCGGGTGACGTCCTGGCCGGTGACTCGGGCCTGAATGCAGGCGTTGGCTTCCAGTCGATCGATCGCCAGGGCGACGTTCTCGGGCGGTCCCGAAGAGCCTACCGCCAGCGGCATGCCTGCGGCGTGGAGCGCGGCGATCAGTTCGCGGGCCCCGTCCATCGCGGGAAAGGCATTCCAGACGAGGTCGCGGTAGAGCGCCTCTTTGCGGTCATCGAAGGCCTTGATCTCGGCGGGCGAGAGCGCGCCCTGGCCCCAGTGATGTTCGATGATCTCGCGACTGGTCCGCCCGAACGTCGTGGCGAACTGCTCGGACGTCAACTCGCGGCCGACCTCGCGGGCCATGTCCCGCCAACTCCGGAAGTGGGCGTCGTAGGAATCGACGAGGACGCCATCGACGTCGAAGATGACTGCGAACATGGGGGGAGGAGGCAAGTCAAAAGTCAAAAGGCAAAAGTGAGGGTGTCGGGCAGGCCCGACCTGTTCTTTTGACGGACAGGGATCGGTTGATGGACGGTTCCCCACGAATCGCAGGATTCCACCGACCCCTGACAGGGTCGGCTCGCCTCGGCTGTTTTGACGGGGTTTACACCGTCAGTTCCATGCGCTGGCGGTGGCGGCTGCAGGCGGCTTGCACGAACCCGGAGAAGAGGGGGTGGGCTGCCGGGGGTTTCGACTTGAACTCGGGATGGAACTGCACCGCGACGAACCAGGGGTGGTTCGGAATCTCGATGATTTCCGCGAGGCCATTGTCGGGATTCACGCCCGAGACTTCGAACCCCTTCCGGACGAACTCCTCGCGGTAGACGGGGTTGAACTCGTAGCGGTGCCGGTGACGCTCGGAAATCAGATCGGTGTTGTAGACCTCGCGTGCCCGCGAGCCACCCGTCAGGCGACAGGGCTGTGCTCCCAGCCGCATCGTGGCCCCCTTCTCTTCGATCTTCTTCTGTTCCTGCAGCATGCAAATGACGGGGTGGTGCGTGTGCGTATCGAACTCGGTGGAGTTCGCACCGGCCAGGCCGACGACCGAGCGGGCAAACTCGATCACCGCGCACTGCATTCCCAGACAGATGCCGAAGAACGGAATCTCGTTCTCGCGGGCGAAGCGGATCGCATCGATCTTGCCTTCGATCCCGCGCATGCCAAAGCCGCCGGGGACGAGAATGCCATCGACACCCCCGAGAACGACATCGACATCTTGTCGCTCCAGCTCTTCCGCCTCGATCCGTTTGACGAGCACCCGCGCGCTGTGCGCGATCCCGGCATGGTCGAGCGCCTCGTAGATCGACTTGTACGCATCTTTGTGCTGAATGTACTTGCCGACGACCGCGATCGTCACTTCGTGGCTGGGGTTCTTCACCTTGTGGAGCAGGTCGGCCCACTGCGACATATCAATCGGGTCGGCCCGCAGCCCGAGCTTGTCGACGATCAACTGGTCCAGCTTGTGGTCCATCAGCCCGAGGGGCACTTCGTAGATCGAGTACTCCTTGTCGGGCTCTTCGATGACCGCGTCTTTTTCGACGTTGCAGAACAGCGCGATCTTGTCGGTCGCCTCGCGGCCCAGCTCGCGTTCCGTCCGGACGATGAGAATGTCGGGTTGGATACCGATCTGCCGCAACTGCCCCACGCTGTGCTGAGTGGGCTTGGTTTTGGCTTCACCCGCCGCCTTGAGGTAGGGAATGAGCGTGAGGTGAATGAACAGGCAGTTCTGGCGGCCGACATCGAGCGGGATCTGGCGGATCGCTTCGAGGAAGGGCAGGCCTTCGATATCGCCCACGGTGCCGCCCAGTTCGGTGATGATCACATCAACGTCGGGGCTGGCGAGCTTGCGGATGTTCGCCTTGATTTCGTTGGTGATGTGAGGGACGACCTGGACGGTCTCCCCCAGATACTCACCCTTCCGCTCTTTGGCGATGACCGTGCTGTAGATCCGCCCGGTGGTGAAGTTGGAGTCCTTGGTCAGCTTCGAGTTGGTGAACCGCTCGTAGTGGCCGAGGTCGAGATCGGTCTCGCCGCCATCATCGAGGACGTAGACCTCGCCGTGCTGGAAGGGGCTCATTGTCCCCGGATCGACGTTGATGTAGGGGTCGAGCTTCTGCATCCGGACGCGGAGGCCGCGTTTTTCGAGGAGCAGGCCGATGGCCGCACTGGTGAGACCTTTTCCCAGCGAGCTGACGACGCCCCCGGTCACAAAGATATGCTTCGTCTGATGCGCGGCCATGCCAATCCTGCGGTGAGTGCGCCCCCGAAGCCCAAGCGAGACGACCCTCTCCCCGAGTCGATCCGCGTCGAAGGCGTTTACTTGCCAGCCCGCAAGCGCTCTCGGGCGACGAAGCGAGCATAGTCGTCGGGGGTGTCGATGCCAACCGCCGCGTGCTCGACCAGCCCGACGAGAATCGTGGCGCCCGCTTCCAGTGCGCGCAACTGTTCCAGCTTCTCCAACCGTTCCAGCCGTGACGTTGGACGCTTCGTCAGCTCCAGCAAGAACTTACGTCGATAGGCGTAGACGCCCAGATGCTGCCGCCAGGGGGATTCGGCGGCCAGGACCTCGTCCAGGTCCCGGTCGCGACAAAAAGGAATCGCGTGTCGGCTGAAGTAGAGGGCCCGTCCGGTTTCGTCACAGACGACTTTGACGCAGGCGTGAGAATCGCGGGCCTCGGGGGTGCGAATCGTCGTGGCGAGCGTGGACATGTCGGCTTCGGGGCGCGTTGCGAGGAGGTCGACGAGCTGGTTGATCGCGTTGGCGTCGATCTCCGGTTCGTCGCCCTGGATGTTGACGACGAGTTCCGCAGTGGGGAACGAGCGGGCGATCACTTCGGCGATGCGATCGGTGCCGCTGGGGTGGTCGCCGGTCAGTTCCGCGCGGGCACCGAACCCGCGACAGACGGTGGCGATTTCGTCGCTGTCGGTGGCGATCACCAGTTCGGAGAGGCGCGTCGCCCGGCGGGCCGCCTCCCAGACATGCTGGATGAGCGGCTTTCCGGTGTCGGCGAGCAAGAGCTTGCGGGGCAGGCGGGTGGAGGCCAGCCGGGCGGGGATCAGTCCAATCGTCGTCCCTGACATTTTTTGTCCCTGTTGAGTTCGGTTCGCGTCGGTTGGCGATCCAAATGTTGTGTGGTGGACTGTGCTGGTGAGCATTGGTGGGCAGTGCCCACCCTACGGAGCGCGGCCGGGTTCGCGGTGGCCGGTGCCTGGGGTTTTGGTGAGGGTGTCGCCGAGGTCGGTTCGCATGGCCTGGGCGAGGTGTGTCAGCTTGGCGACGATATCGGGATGTTGGGCCGCGAGATCGTTTGCTTCGCCGCGATCGGTCGACAGGTTGTAGAGGGCCAAAGGCGTTTTGGCCTGCTTGTACTTCGCGGGAACTCCACCTGTGGCCTTTGGGACGCCGGCGAGGGTGCGGTAGTCGTGCGGAAAGTGGAGCTTCCAGGGGCCTGAGCGAACGGCCTCGAGCCCTTCGCCCCAATAGAAGAAGAGTGCGTCGTGGGGCGAGGAGGCGTTGGGTTCGCCCGTGAGCAGAGGGCCGATATCCAGCCCGTCGATCTTGTGTTTGGGTAACTCCGCGGCGATGAGTTTTGCCAGGGTCGGCAGGAGGTCGATCGTCATGGCGGGCTCGGTGCAGGTGGCTCCCGCAGGGATTTTTTCGGGCCATTTCGCGAGAAACGGAACGCGGACACCACCATCCCACGTGGTGCCTTTGCCTTCGCGGAGTGGACCGGCCGACCCGGCGTGATCTCCGTACGACAGCCAGGGGCCGTTGTCCGAGGAGAAGATCACGAGCGTCTGGTTGGTCAGTCCCTGTTCCTCGAGGGTGGCCACGATCCGGCCGACCGATTCATCGATCTCGCGAATGACGTCTCCGAACAATCCCGCGCCCGACTGGCCTTCCCCCTCCGGGGAAACGAACAGCGGGACATGCGGCATGGTGTGCGGCACGTAGACGAAGAACGGCTGCGCTTTGTGCTCGCGGATGAAGTCGCAGGCTTTGGTGGTGTAGGTGGTGGTCAGAAGGCGTTGATCGGGATTGAGGGCAATCGTCTGGCTGCCTGCGATCAGGGGCAGCGCGGGAAAGGACTTTCCCACTTCCGGGTGTTTGGGCCACATGTCGTTCGAGTAGGGCAGCCCGTAGTAGCGGTGGAACCCGTTCTGTTCGGGAAGGAATTGCGGGAGATGGCCGAGGTGCCACTTGCCGAAGCAGGCGGTCTGATAGCCCCGAGATTGGAAGAGCTCACCGAGCGTTGTTTCTTCGGCATGAATGCCGATTTTGGAGGCGGGACCGAGCGCCCCCTGAATGCCGACGCGGTTGGGGTAACAGCCTGTCAGCAGCGCGGTGCGAGAGGCCGAGCAGACCGCTTGGGCGACATAGAAATCGGTAAACCGGATCCCGTCTTTCGCCAGGCGATCGAGATGCGGCGTGGCGACGCCGGTCGCACCGGCGTCGCGAAAGCAGGCGACATCGGCGTAGGCGAGATCGTCGCAGTAGACGAGCACGACATTCGGCAGGCGCTCGGCGGCGAGGCTGGTCTGGGGGTCAGAGGCCAACCCTGCAACCAAGGTGCCCACGAGGACTGAGGCCCACCGGCTCACCGCGCGAACTCGCTCCATGCCTTGCGCTCCTGCCCGAAGAGGCTGTGATGTTGTGTGGGATGGGCGTCCAGATTTCCGGGGAGGAAATGACAGGCTGGAAGCCTATCCCACTGTTCACCGGAGCATGTCCTGGGAGAACATGACGATCTCCAAGGCCACGACGCGATCCCGCTATTTGAGGTAGTTGAAGTAGGCGAACAGGCTGACGGAGGGAATGATCACGAGAGCCATCAGAAACGTGTAAAAGTCGAAGAACGCGCCGGGCGTGACGACGAAGTTGTCGAGCAGATAGGTGCCGATAATGCTCCAGCAGATCAGGATGATCCCGATCGACTTATTCTGTTTTTTCTCTTCGGCGGAACTGGCGCGTGTGGGCCGGGCGGGTTTGGCGGAACCTTTCGCGGGGGCTTTGGCCGAGGCCTTGCCGCCCTTGGCCTTGGCGACCGCTTCGTTGCGCACGCCCGGAGCGTAGTACTTGGCGATCCCCTGGTTGATGGCCTGGGGGGCGGCGAGCACGGTGCGAACTTTCGTGCCGAAGATCAGCCGCAGTTCTTCCTCGACGTTCGGCTCGATCAGGTCGACCGAGGCGACGAGCAGCACATCGTCATCAATGAAGAGCGGCAGAATCGAGTGCTGTTTGACGATTGGTTTCTGCACCTGGTCGAGCACGTCGTCGTCGGGCAGCATGTCGGCGAGATCGACGTACGACAGACCGCGCTCGGCCGCGAGGGCCTGGGCGGCGATGGCCGGTTCGACCATTTTCAACTGGACGACGGCATCGCGCAGGTCGAGACCCGCTTTGTCGGCGTACTCTTTGGCCTCTTTCAGTTGCGGCAGGGAGATGTGCTTCTGCTCGACGAGCAGCGTCTCCATGAGCTTACGGCCCCCGGGCAGTTCCTCGCCGAACTCGCGACCCATGCCGAGGTCGTACTCGCGTTTCCGCTCGAGGTCGGTCAGGCAGAGCATCGCCTTGGCGAGTTCGTTGAGCAGTTCCTGCGATCGGATCGAGTACTGGCCGGTCGCATATTTGCGGACGTGGGCGTTCAGTTTCTTGTAGTTGCCGCGAATCCGGTCGGTCTCGTCCTCGAACTGGACGACGCGGAGCAGCGCGTAATGATCGGGTGGACGCGGCCCCTCGGGGATGCCCAGCCAATCTTTGTAGACATCGAAATCGGTCGACACGCGACACACTCCGGAAACGGGCGACGGAACGGATTTCTGGACGGGTTTCTCGACGAAACCAGTTCTCGAAGGGCACAGCGGGCGAGTGCGCGCCAATCGGGAGGACCGGCGAAACATCTCGCGACCCGATTTGTAGCAACCGCCCGCCAACCACGCGACCGATCCCGACTTGCCCGACGCTTCTCGTTAGGAGAGCCGGAAGCGTCAGCGCCCGGAAGAATTGGGAAGAGACGCGGTTTGCTGCGGGGGCGGGGGGGAGGGGGCGTTCCACCGACCCCTGACGGGGTCGGCTCGCCTGAGAACGCCTTTCGTATCTCCTCGACGAATCAGTCGACTCGGGTTCGGACCCGAGCGCAGAGCGGGTCGACGACTTCGGGAGGGACGAACGCCGACAGCATCGAACGGGACTGATCGTCGCTGAAGCGCGCGATCTGCTTGATCAGCGTGCTGGAGATATGCGAGTACTTCTCGCTGGCCATGAGGAAGACGGTTTCGATTTCGCCCGCCAGCGCCCGATTGGCCAAGGTCATGGTGAACTCGGCCTCGATATCGGTGAGCGTCCGCAGCCCGCGGAGCATCACCGCCGCTCCGACCTGGCGGACAAAGTCGACCGTCAACCCCGTGAATGAGGCCACCGCGACATTGGGTAGCCCGCTCACAATCTCGCGGATGAGGTCGACACGTTCGCCGGGGGAAAAGAGCGGCTCTTTATCGGGATTCACGCCGATGGCGACGGTGAGCCGGTCGAACATCCGTGCGCCGCGTTGAATGATGTCGCGATGCCCGAGGGTGATCGGGTCGAAGCTGCCGGCATAGACGGCGTGTCGTGCATCGAGCGACCGCATTGGCTTCCCTTCACAAGGCGGGCACGCCCACGTCGCGTGACCACGTTCTGGTGACCGGGCGACCGTAGGGTGGGCACTGCCCACCTTTGCTCACCGGCGATCATCGACCAAGCCTCATTTCTTCCGCTCACCAGCGTCCCCCACCACGCCTTGCCAACCTGCGGGAAGAACTGCCGAATGGTGGTTGGGGGCTGGTGAGCGCTGGTGGGCAGTGCCCACCCTACGCCTGGGCTGCAGCGAATCAGTTTGTCGGGGCCGGGGTGGCTGGGTCCACCGGGCCGGGTTCTGGTGCGGGCGGCGGCGCGACGGGCTGAGAGACGGGTTGGGAAACGGGGATGGGGTCGTACTCGCCTTCCGGTTGTTTATCGAGCAAGTCTTCCAGGTTCGGCAGCCGTCGCGACCGGGGCAGCGAGCCTGCCTGACGCGGGTTGAACTTGCTGGGGGGTTCGACGGGCAGCGCGGCGTAGAGGCGGTTGAACAGTTCGTGGCTGTACGGAATCCGCGGGTCGAGCCCCCACTTCACCGCCGTGGCCTGGTGCTCGGCCACGTGGACCCAGTTGTAGGGCCGGAAGTAGTAGTAGCCGAAGTACGGCGCGGGGTAGGGGTAGTGGGGGTAAAAATCGCCGGTGGTTCGGCAGCAGCACATCTTTTGGGAAACGAAGGGCGTGGATGCCCCGCCGGTCATCCAGCAATCGTCGGACACTTCGGGGCAGGACCAGGGATCGACCCCGGTGTAATTCCCCTGCAGCTCATAGGAGTAACCCTGAGTCTGGCAGCTTGCGGCCGGGGCAGGAGCCGGCACGCCCGGGACGCCTGGGACGGATTCAGGAATGGGCTGGGTCTGGGCGACAGACAGCCCGATCAGCAGACAGACAACGGCTTGCATGAGCAGAACTCCTGATTCGATGCGTCCGACAGGCGAGCCTGCGCCACCCGGCCAGGCTTGCAATCCCGGAGTTCTCCGGGCCGTGAACCACATTCTCTATCGGATGGGGAGGGCCGGTGCGGTGCTCTCCGACGCCGTCTGTCACTACCGATTCGTCCGGATCGACGGGACCAACCGGCAGACTCGTCACAGCCTGCAAAGTTTGACTTTTCGGATTTCACGGCACGCCGTGCAAGTTGTGCTTAATCCGATTGTCAAGAGCGACCGATATGACTGGAACAGGGGCCGCTGCGGTCCGGGTTGACGGACTCTCCGAACGGAAGGGAGAGCCTGGTAGGCCTGGATCGACGGAATTGGATCGTCCCGCCGTCGAGACCACGGCCGGCCGGTCGACCCACGGGGTGAGAGCGTATTGCCGTTCGGACAGACCCTCCTGGGACCCCGTCTCGACATCACTGCTGGAGAACTTAACATGTTGCGATCGTTCAACTTGCGCGGAAGTCTAAGGGCGCGGCAGGTTCTCGGCGTCGCAGTTTGTGGGTTGGGGATCGTCGGGGGCGGGGTACAGGCCCAGCCGCCGGTCGATGTCACGACCGAATCGTCGCCGGCCTCGCCCCGGCTGCGGGCCAAGGTCAACGACCTCATCGAAGAAATCAGCGAGTCGGAAGCTGAGTTCGAGGTGACGCTGCGTCGCTCGAAAGTCGTGCGGACCAAGTTCGACATCATGCGGATGGCTGTCGCCGACCCGGCCACGGTCGAGATCGTCGCCTACGGCACCCGCGAGGTCGAGGTGATCGGCAAGCAGACCGGTTCGACTTCGCTGACCCTCTGGCTGGGCAACGAAGAGCAGACCCGGGTGCTGAGCGTGCTGATCACCGTCCAGCACGACACGAGCGTCGACGATCGCCGCCGCCTGGAATATGGCGAGCTGCAGACGATGGTCAACGAGATGTTCCCGGACAGCAAGGTTCAACTGATTCCGATCGCGGACAAGCTGATCGTCCGCGGCGAAGCCCGCGACATCGAAGAGCAGACGCGGATCATGTCGATCGTGCGTCAGAACACCGGAGGCGGTCAGGGCGGCGGGTTTGGATCCGGGATTGGCCAGCAGGCCGCGGTTCCGTTCCCGGATGCCAGCCAGTTGCCACAGACGACGGTGGTCTGCCTGCTGGAGACGCCAGGTGAACACCAGGTGATGCTCAAGGTGCAGATTGCCGAACTCAAGCGGTCCGCGGTCCGCCGGTTTGGGGCTCGCTTCAATATGGAGCTGGGCGACCTGTTCTTCAATTCGCTGGTGGGTGGAGCGGGTAGCTTCCTCGCCAGCCAGACGTTCAACGACGCGTCGTTCCAGCTCTTCGTCGAGGCGCTCTCGCAGAATGGGAATGCCAAGATTCTGGCCGAGCCGAAACTGGTGACGCTCAGCGGCCGCCCGGCGACGTTCCTCTCGGGTGGGGAGTTCGCGGTGCCGACGGTGGTCGGTGTCGGGGGGGTGCAGGCGGTCAGTACGACGTTCAAGGGGTTTGGGACGTCGATCTCGTTCACGCCGACCGTGCTGGACAAGGACCGCATCCGGCTGCAGGTTGCCCCGACATTCAGCACGATCAATCAGGCGAACTCGGTCCAGGGAATCTTCGGTCTGGATACCCGTTCGACGAGTACCACCGTCGATCTGCGGGAAGGCCAGACGCTGGCCCTGGCGGGTTTGATTCAGGAACAGCAGCGGGGTGACAAATCTCGTGTTCCACTGGCGGGCGATCTGCCGCTCATCGGGGCGCTGTTCTCGTCGCAGTCGATCTCTCGGGACGAAACGGAGCTGGTGATCATCGTCACTCCGGAGCTTGTTCATCCGATGGAGCCTGACCAGGTTCCCTCGCTGCTGCCGGGCATGGAAGTGACCGAGCCGGACGATGTCGAGTTCTTCCTCTACCGCCGGATTGAAGGCGACCCCTCGGCCCACCATCGCAGCACGGTCTGGCCGAACTACAAAGATCGTCGTTGCCATGGCACGCCGGAACTGTGTGTCGACCCGCTGAGCGGGTACTACATGTCTGGCCCCCACGGCTTCTCGGAATAAGGCCCTGTTCGTACCGGGTGAGTTCTCGCCCGACTCCGACCCCGCCCTCAGCCCACTGTTTTCCGGCGATCACCCCGGAAGAGCTTTTCTGGAAGGATCCAGACCATGAAATCCGCCCCGCGACTGAAGGTGAGTTCGAGCGCCGCACTGCTCGCACTGGCGGGCCTCGCCGGTGGGTGTGCCCCGAACAAGTATGCCGAACACCCGTCCCCGCTGGGGTCGACGGTCGACCCGTTCTTCATGAAGCAGGAAGAGAACGCGGAAGCGTCGAACTTCGTGATTCATGAACATGAGTTCCAGGGCGACAGTGCCCGGCTGAATGAAGCGGGCCAGGACCACGTCAAGCAGATCGCCAAGCGACTGGAAGGCGTGCCGTTTCCGGTCATCGTGGCGCGCAGCAAGATCACCGCGAAAGACGACACGTCGTACGGCTACCCGGTCCATGCCAACGAAGAGCTGGACCTGAAACGCCGGACGGTCGTCGTCGAGGCGCTGGCCGCAATGGGCGTTGCCGATGCGGAACGCCGGGTTGTCGTCGGTCCGTACCTCACGTTCCCCTACCAGGATGCTGAAGCCGAGGGAGCTTACTTCCGCGGCATCATCGCCGCTGGGGCGGGCGGAGGCGGTGGTGGTGGCGGTGGTGGTGGTTTTGGTGGTGGCGGTGGCGGTGGTGGTGGCGGCGGCGCGTTCTAGGCCGAGCGGCCTGCCTCGGGTCAGAGACGCTGACCCGGTTTCAGGCTCGATCCAACGTCCACTGGCACAACACCGTCTGATTCAACGCCGAATGTCTCCAACCTGTCCGCGACAGCGCGTGGCGATTCAGGTTCTGACTCTCGATCTCGAGGTGGTCACGATGAAGAAAATGTCCAAGGTGATGGCGCTCCTCGCAGCAGTGCCCGTGGTGACGAGTGTTGGCTGCTCGAGCCTGCCCAAGCCGTTCGCCATTCATCGTGAGGCCGATTCCAAGGCCGAGCTGAATGTCGCTCGCATCCACGAGCAGCAGGGACGCCTGGGCCAGGCCCGGGAGATGTACCTCGAGCTGATCAAGCACGACAAAAACAACGTCGTGGCGTACCACCGGCTGGGCGTCATTGCCGCCAAGCAGGGCGACACTCAGGCCGCGACGGGCTACTTCGAAAAAGCCCTCGCCCTCGACGGGAAGAACATCGAGATCAAGACCGACTACGCCTACCTGCTCTACACGCAGCAGCAGTATGAGCGGTCGGAAAGTCTGCTGGCCGAAGTGCTCCGCTACCAGCCCGATCACAAGCGGGCGCTCAACAACATGGGAATGGTCGCGGGCAGCCAGAAGCGGTATGACGAGGCGCTGGCCTACTTCCGGAAGTCGGTGGGTGATGGCCGGGCGCACTCGAACGTGGCCTACCTGTTGACGCAGCAGGGCGACCTGGAACGGGCCCAGCAGTTCTACTCGAAGGCGATCAGCCTCGACCCGGAAAACAAAGTCGCCGGTCACGCGCTGGTCCAGTTGCACCAGAATCAGCAGAAAGAAGCCGCGATGGTCGCTGCCCGCGAGGCGAAGGGGGCAGTTCAGACTGTCGCCGCGACCGCGCCGGTGGCCGGACCGAAACTGATCGCGGAACCGGTCGAGACCGAAGCCCGTCAGCCCGAAACGCTGGTCGAGGCGGCCCCGGAAGAACCCGCGGCGACCACTCCCCGCCGACAGGTTGCCCAGGCCGAAGCGACCCGCTCGCGTGCGGTGCCGGAACCGGTCGCGGAACCAGTGGCTGAGGTCGCACCGGTTGAAACGGCGGACTCGACGGAACGGACGATCCCGGAACTGGCTGCGGACGAGCGGGTGGAAGCCGAACCCGCCGTGAACGAGCCGGCCGCGGAAGAACCCGCCGTGGCCGAGTCGACGCCCGCCGCCCCGGTGCCCGCTGTCAATCTTCCGGTCGTTGTTCAGCGTCCCGTGCCGCAGCGTGTGATTGAACCGAAACGCAACGTTCTGCCTGCGGAAGAGCCGTCGGTCGCCGAGGTGATCCCCGACGAACCGACCGAATCGGCCGTGGTTCCCGTGGCCGCCGAGTCGACTCGTCCGGAATCGACGGCGTTGCCGCTGGCTCCCGTTGAAAGCGAAACCCCAGCGGGCCTCGCCGCCCTCTGCCCGGATGCCACGGGCGATCTCCTCGCCCTCTGCACTCAGATGTCGAGCCCCGAGGCGAGCGTTCGCAAGCTGGCGGTGAACCGGGCCGGGCGGATGGGGCCTCGGGCTGAGGCCGTGGCTCCCGCAGTCATGGAACTCTGTCGCGACGAAGACAGCTTCGTTCGAACTCATGCGGCGATTGCTGTGTGGAAGATTCGCGGCGATGTCGATGCGGCCCTCCCGCCTCTCACGGCCGGACTCAAAGACTCTCAGCCTGGGGTCCGCTCGTTCTGTGCGGCGGCCCTGGGAGAAATTGGTCGCCCGGCGGGGGGCAGCCTGCCCGCCCTGAAGTCGGCGATTGTTGATCAGGACGCGACCGTCCGGGTGTATGTGGCCGAAGCGATTTGCCGCATCGACCGTCGCGACGCCGTCGCCCGCCAGGTGCTGATCCGCTCGCTCAAGAATCAGGATGCGATGGTCCGTGAGACGGCCGCGTATGCCCTCGCCAACCTGAAGCTGGAAGGACCGGAATTCAGCGAGCCGCTCGCGGCCTGCCTGTCGGACCAGACGAGCGAAGTCCGGGCGGCTTCGGCGTTCGCCCTGGGTGAACTGGCCGACAGCTCGGCCACCACGGTCCAAAGCCTCAAGATTCTGCTGGGCGACTCGGACAAGGAAGTGCGTATCGCCGCCAAGCTGGCTCTGAGCCGGATCGAAGCCCAGCACGCGTCCGTCCCGACGCCGAACTAAATCATTCTTATAAGTCGTTCGTCGGAACGTGAGGTCCCTCTGGACGGTAACACCAGACGAACACTCCCCGGGTAACTCGACCCAGTATCCGGGGTCTTCCGCGAGGCGAAGATCGGGCAGTCCGTGGCCTGGTCTTCGCCTCGCGTCTTTCTTTGGGCTGGTCCTGACGGCAGGACTTTTGCCGCGTTGAAACGGGGTCTCGTGGCACGGATTCGTCGTTCGTCGTGCCATGCTGGCACCGTTTCGGGGCAAGCATTCGCTCCGCCCTCGACTCTCTTCGCAATCGAAATTCGGGAACCATGCGGTCCTGAGTGTGGGGCCGCGCTCTCGCATGTTTGGCATGCTTGCCCCGAAACGGTGCAAGCATGGCACAGCCCTTGATCCTCTCGCGTTTAAGCACGGCCACGACGGTGCGGGTTGCCGGAGCTTGGTTGACGGAGTTGCGGTGCGCGGTCACTCTGGCGAAAGCGAGGAGCCTTCTCCGCCTCGGGTCTCTCTCCAATCTTCCAGGCCCACTTGAGGGCCCGTTCCAAGGACAGTCGCCATGCTCAGCCGGTCTGCTCTCGACCGACGTTCTTTTCTGATCTCTTCCGCTGCGATGCTCCCCTTGGGGGCAGGCTGCAGCCGCGTGGTCGAGGTGACCACTCCGCCCGTCTCGGGAACTCCCGGTGGGGGGGCCTCCGCTGCCACTCCGCCGGCGGGGTCCGCGGCCGGGCCACTGGTGTTGGGGATGATTGCGAAAAGTCAGTCGAACCCGGTGTTTCTCGCGGCCCGCAAAGGGGCGGAAGCGCGGGCGGCCGAACTGGCGAAGGAACTGGGCCGCGCGATCACCATCGACTGGCGGACGCCCAACGATGAAGACGCGCAGAAGCAGGCGGAGTTCATCGAGCAGTTGGCCAACTCGGGAGCCAATGCGATCGTGATTGCCTGCAGCGACGCGAGCAAGGTGACGCGGGCGATTGACGACGCGATCGCGCGGGGCGTGGTCGTCAGTTGTTTCGATTCCGATGCCCCCGATTCCAAGCGGCTGGGTTATGTGGGGACCGACGACTTCGCCGCGGGTGAGATGGTCATGCGGCAGGTCGCGAAGCGGCTTGAAGGGAAGTCGGCCGTGGTCGCGGTGCTGGCGGGAAACCAGACGGCTACCAACCTGCAGAAGCGGGTGAAGGGAGCGCAGGCGGAAGCCGCGCGGCAGGGCCACGTCAAACTGATCGATGTCTACTACCACAAGGAAACGCCCCAGGACGCCTACGCCCAGATCGAGAGCGTGCAGCAGGCGCATCCCGAGATCAATGGCTGGGCCATGATCGGCGGCTGGCCGCTGATGACCGAGCGAGCCCTCCCGTGGAAGCCCGAAGAGGTTGTCTGCGTCAGCATGGATACGCTGCCTCCGCAACTGGACCATATCCGCAAGGGCGATGTGCATGTGCTGCTGGGGCAGCGCTATTACCACTTCGGTCGGCGGTGCGTCGATGTGCTGGTCGACAAACTCGTTTCGGGGAAAGACCCGGAACCGCAGATCGAGTTTGCGCCGCTCGATGAAGTGACGCGGGAGAACGTGGATGAGTACGCCAAGAACTGGGCGCTGTGGTCGTAACGCGGGCATCGTCCCTGGGGGTAGGGTGGGCATTGCCCACCACTGCTCACCAGTTTCCAACCACCATTCCACACACCCCCGGCTTCAACCGATTCCGACAAACCGCTGTTCCGCCAGAGTCGGTCAGAGTCGGTTGGCGATCCAGTTTGGTTTTGGTGGGCCGTGCTGGTGAGCGCTTGGTGGGCAGTGCCCACCCTACGGCGTTCTGGCGTTTGTGGGGCAGAGCGCTGCGGGTGCGTCCGGGGTGGGATTTCGTCATGATATGCGGGAGGTCGCTAGCGCCGCGCGACCGCATCCTGGAGACAGCTTCATGCCGATGGACTTTCGCGCGGTCACGCCCATTCAACACTCGTTCGGTTCCCGCTGGTCCGCACTGGGGCTGGCCTGTCTGACGCTCTGGTTCGGCTCGCCGGTTCTCAGCGCCGAGCCGCCGGCCACCACGATCTCGATCGAGGTTGATCGCGGTGAAGATGTCGGCCAAAGCTTCGGCTCGCTGTTTGAAGTGACCTCGGCTGATGGGGACCTTGTTGTCGGGGCCGGTTTCCAGAATCTGTACAACACCTACTACCGGGCGGACCGGCATGCGGTGCAGTTCTTCGTCCGTTCGACGAGCGCTGACCGGGTGGTGACTTCGGACGAGCTACCGCGTCCCAACGATCTGTGCGGCACCTATCTCACCGGCCGCGATGAAACGCTGCGGTCGGTGTTTGGCGGCACGAAAGTCTGGGACCCGCAGGCGAACACCTGGCAGCCGGACGCCGATTCTCGCGAGGCGATGCGCGTCGGCGATGGGTTGCTGGAGTGGTCGGGGAGCAGCGTGCTCTATAAGGGCGAGCCGATTCTCAATCATCCCGAGTCGGGTTCGTACGTCCTCTTCTTCTATGCCCGTGGACACCTCTGCTTTTATCACATCAACCGCCGCGACGGTGGCTACAGGCCGTGGACGAGCGACGATGACGGCTTCAGCAAGCTGTATGCCTGCCCGTGGAAGCCGGGCGAAGAGCGGGTCGATCTGGGCCGGGCGGTGGTGCATACGCTGCCGATCGTTGGCGAGACGACGTTTGCGTGGGGGCAGTACGGCACGCAGGTTGTCACTGGTTCGAATGTGGGCGGGTTCTATGTGTTCGATGGCAAGCGCTGGTCGCGTTTGCTGCTCCCGAATCTGGCCGTCAGTTACCAGCTCTACTCGACGATGGCCTTCAACGACCGCCTGGTGATGGGGCAGTATCCGACCGGTCGCATTTTCGAATACGACGGGGCGAAGATTGTCGACCGGGCGGGCTGGCCACCGGTGCTGCCGGGCGTCTCCAGTTCCTCCCGCGAGGCGCAGACGACCGTCATCTACGGCGGGGAGCTGTACGTGGGTGTCTGGCCTTGGGGCGAGGTGTGGCGGTATCACCCCGACCGTGATGCGTGGACGTTTGCCCGGCGAATGTTCGCCCATCCGGAGCTATCGACCGCGATCACGCACCCCTACGACGTCGAGAACAAGGGGAACGCCGTCAGCAACCAGTGGGGACAGCGGGTGACGAGTCTCGTCACGATCGGCCCGGATCTATTTGTCTCGACCTCGGCCAAAGATCCTTGCGTTTGGGAGCCGGAGAAGAATCCGTTTCTGGCCCCGGAGAAGTGGAAGTCGTACGGAGCCGTCTATCGGCTGTCGGCCCCAGGCCATCTGGGCGCGAACACCGCCTGGACCACCGGCCCGACTCGCTTCGAGTTCGTGCTCTCGGGCGACGAGCTGGTGATTCGACAGGACGGCAAGGAATTGGCCCGCAGCAAATTGACCGGGCCGCTGGCTGAACGCGTCGCGAGTAGTCGCGGGTGGAAGTCGATCCGCTTGGGCAAGGGACTGTACGGCGCGTTTGATGGCGTCAAACTGTCGGGCGAGCTGCGCTAAGCGTGGGTAGGGTGGGCACTGCCCACCAATGCTCACCCGTCTACAAACACCAGATCGCTCACCCCCTGCTCCTCCGGTCTCGTAACGACTTTGGGCAGGCGCGATGTGGCCAGTGCTGGAGAGCGATCGAGGAGCGGGTCCGTGGATGGGGGCCGGTGAGCGCTGGTGGGCAGTGCCCACCCTACCTCTGGGCGGAGCGGGCTTTGACGAGGGCGCTGGTCTGTTTGAACTCGGGGGTGCCGGATTGTTCGGCCCATTCGAACAGGATCGATTCGACGGTCGTCAGCGTCGCCCCGGAACTGGCCAATCGGGCGAGCGCCACGTCGTGATCGCGGGGATGACGGGTCCCCACCGCATCGACCGCGATGAAGACCTGATAGCCGATGGCCAGCAGGTCGAGCGCGGTCTGCTGGACGCAGACGTGCGTTTCGATGCCCGCCACAACCACCTGCGACCGCTCGGCCTGCGACGAGGGGCCCCACGCCAGACAGTCGGCCGCGCTCATCCGCAGTTTTTCGCGGGGAGTGTCGTCTACCAGTCCGCGAATCTCCGGGACGGTGCCCCCCAGTCCTTGCGGGTACTGCTCGGTCAAGGTGACCGGCACACCCCACACGCGGGCCCCTTCGATGAGCAGCCGAGTGTCGGCGAGCAGCTCTTCGCGACCGGCGATGACCGGGACGAGCCGTTCCTGCAGGTCAATCACGACCACGCGGCTCAACCGCCGATCGAGCAATTCCCGGGACCTGCCTGCCATCGAACCAAAACCCCCTCAGGCTCCGTCCATCGATTGGTGTCAGGTTGCGTCAGCACGGAGCAAGTCAAAAGGCAAAAGTCAAAAGGCAAAAGTGTTGGTGTCGGGCAGGCCCGACCTGTTCTTTCTGCCTGACATTGACCTGTAGACGGACCACTACTCGAGCGATTCCTTGACGAACTTCGCACCGACCTTGCCCGCCATGCGGAGCACGCCTTCGTCGAAGCGAATGCTGACGGTCACCTTGTTGCCAGCCTTGGTCAGGCTGAGTCCCCAGGTGTCTTTGCCAGCCGCGAAGGCTTCGAGGGCCAGCTTGCGGAGCGTGGGATCGCCAATCGAACCCAACTCACGGTCGAGAATCTTGAGCCAGGGAGCGATGTTCGCGTCGAACTTCGCCACCGGACCGGCCGTCGAAGGGGTCTCTTTGGCATTCGCCTGAATCGCGGCCTTCAGCTTTTCGAGAGCGCCATCGCCACCGGCCAGCCACATCTTCGTCGGGGTCAGCCCGATGTACATCTTGCCGTCAGCGGCGATGATTTCGGGGTAGTCTTTCTGATAGGCGGCCAGCGACAGGGCATGAATTTTCACGTCGCCCTCGCTGTCGACATCGACGCTCAGTCGATCGGCTCCGCCCAGACGCTCGGCCGCCGCCTTGAGCAGGTCGACCATTTTGCTGCTGTCTTCGACCTTGCCCCCGGCCAGCAGGACAAACTTGCCTGAACCCGACGGGTAGATGCGAATGAACCCGTTGAGAACGCCAATCCGGCCCAAGCCAGCGGCCAGTTCCCCGCCCGCGGCCGAGAGCTGCTTGCCCGCCGTTTTTTCGGCCGCGGTCAGCTTGGTGTCGGCATCGGTCTCTTCATCGAGGGCGGCGACGGTCAGCGGAATGTTCGCGGCGAGCTGCTTCTTGCGGAGCGTGTCGAGCGGGAAGTTGATGTCGCCCGTGACAACCGATCCTTCGGCCGAGAGGCCCTGGAACTCGTTGGCGTGGGTGCCGAGCAGTTCGGCACTCTGGGCGAGGTCGGTCCCGGGGAGGGGAGTGAGGTCGATCGTCAGGGTGGCGACGTTCGCCTTCGTGTCGGTCGTCCAGCCCAGGCGAATCGTTTCGGCATCAACGAAGAACCGTTCGAATTCATCGAGCTGGTTGAGGACCGCCTGCTTGCGCAGATCGAAGGCGGCCTGGGTTTCCTTGGGACCGCGCTTGATCGCGTCGACCGATTCCTTCCGCAACCGGGCGAACGCGGTCTTGCGCTCGGCCGACTGGGCGGCACTGCCTTCGACGAGAACGACGAGGTCATCCGTTCCCAGGAGGGCGGCATCGGGGACTGTTTTGTAGGCTTCGGCTTCGTCCCGCCATTCGGCGATGACGGCATAAGCGATTTTGGGATCGAACCGCAGGAACGCCCCGGCTTCGATCAGCCCCTTGATCTCAAACAGATTGAGCGCCCCGGGAACCGGCTTATTGCCGAGGTCGACATCGTTGAGGTTCTTCAGGAACTCTTTGAGGGCTTTCGCGTCCGCGATCGGCAGCGAGATCATGTGCTTCAGGTTCGTCCCTGCGACGTAACTCTGGACGGCGAGCGGCTTCTCGCGATTGACGCCCTTCAGGAACAGGTCGATCGTCTCGACGAGCGTCTTGGACTGTTCCGGGGCGGCGGCCAATTTGAACAAGTGCTCGATGTCGGCGAAGCCTTCCGCAGTGCTTTTCAGCACGATGGTGAGGGCCGATTTGGGGAGCACCCCGCCCTTGGCGGCGCTGGGGCCTTTTTCAACCTTGGCGACGACTTTCTTTTTGGTCGCCGGTTTTTTGGCGGTTGCCTGGCCGAACGAAGGCGTTTCGATGAGAGCACCCGAGACCAGCGCCAGCCCTGCGACGCCAGCGAGCAACCCCTGACGGGCGTGCCCCAGGCCGGACCCTGCCTGCTGCCAGAACCGTGCCCAGCCCGACAGCGTTCCCCGAACGTGCGAGGTTCCCGCAGAAATGAACGTGTCGGCCTGCGTCTTGAATTCCGTTCCCATGTCGGCGTCTCTCCGTTTCCACCGGCGCGAGCATCCCGCCCCGCCTACAATTTGCAACCTGTTATCAATCAACGGGTTAGGCCCGCAACCTGATGGACAGTCGGGCCCCGCCTGTGCGCTGGGCCGCGTCTCCGTGATCGATTGTATCGACTGTGACGACCAGAGCGGAAAAGCAAAAACGCGCAGGGCGTGCAAATCCTCAGGGAGGGATTTCACTGTACATGGAGTCGCAGGGGCAATGGTTTGGCCGACCGGCCTCGGCTGACGGTTCGCGCGCTGGCCAGTCTCGGTTTGCTTATTCTTCGCAAACTGCCATTGTCGGCAATGCATGACTTTGGTTTCATTCGGTTGAGTCGTTCTCGATGACGTGCGCTGGAGCGGCACGGGGGAACGACCGTCAGCGGAAAGGATGCCGCCCATCGTGTCTGTTCGCGTCGCGCAGCTTGCCTCGGAATTAGGCGCCCGGATTCTTGGTTCGGGAGAGGTCACGGTCACCGCCGCCCTGCCGTTTGATCGGGCGGGCGCGAATTGCGTGACGTTCATTGGCGATGCCAAGCATCTGCGGAAAATTGGCGAGTGCCAGGCCGCGGCGTGTCTGGTGCCGGAATCCGCTCAGGGGCAGTTGCCTGCCGAAGGGCCAACGGTTTGGCTGCTGGTGGCCGACCCGCTCGATGCATTCATCAAGACGCTCCGGCGGTTCCGCCCGGAACGGCAGCGGGCGGCGATTGGCGTCTCGCCCCAGGCCTATGTCAGCCCGAAGGCGAAGATCGGTCCGAACACGAATATCTACCCCGGGGCGTTCATCGATGACGGGGCCGAGGTCGGCTCGGGCTGCGATATTCACTCGGGGGTGACGATCGGGCGGGACTGTCAGATCGGGAACGACTGCACGCTCCACCCGCGGGTCACGCTGTATGACGACGTCTGGGTGGGTGACCGGGTGACGATTCATGCCGGGGCGGTGATTGGGGCCGATGGATTCGGCTACCGCTTCCGCAACCACCGGTTCGAGAAGATCCCGCAGATGGGACATGTCCGCGTCGAGCAGGACTGCGAGATTGGCGCGAACACGACGATCGACCGAGGCATGATTGGCCCGACGATCATCGGCGAGGGGAGCAAGCTCGATAACCTGGTGATGATTGGCCACAACTGCGAACTGGGCAAACACAATGTGTTCGTGTCGCAGGTGGGGCTGGCCGGTTCGGTGACGACGGGCGATTACGTCCGCCTCGCGGGGCAGGTCGGTGTGGCCGATCACCTGCATCTGGGAACTGGCAGTACGGTGGGGGCAAAATCGGGCGTTCACAAGAACGTGCCCGAGGGCGAGACCCAGGT
The DNA here is from genome assembly GCA_027489895.1 of Planctomycetaceae bacterium. Classification (GTDB taxonomy): domain Bacteria; phylum Planctomycetota; class Planctomycetia; order Planctomycetales; family Planctomycetaceae; genus JAIXZD01. Next base: position 36,522 of record JAIXZD010000413.1, on the reverse strand, counting down.
GGGTTATCCCGCACTGCCCGAGCAGGAGGCGTTCAAAGTCGCGATGGCGACGGTGAAACTGCCCGAGATGCGGAAGACCGTGCGAGATCTGGTCCAGCGGGTCGAGGCGATTGAAGCGGCCACGTTGGCGGAATCGCGGAAGGCCGGTTGACGCGACCACTCTGGTCGATCGGCGTCCAAAACTCTCTGTTCGAGTGTGTGAAGTTCCCCGAGCCTGTTTTCCCTGTGCCTGTTACTGCCCGTTGCAATGAATCAGCACGTTTCGTTCGGATCGGTGACTCAGCCCGCAGGCCCCGTGGGGCTGTTGGCGGGGAATGGCCGGTTTCCATTCCTGTTTGCCGAAGCGGCACGGGAACGGGGCCTGGAGGTGTTCTGCGTGGGTGTCGCAGGGATGTGCGACGAGGCGCTCGCGAACGTCTGCTCGGGCTTCGAGACGTGCGGAATTGCCAAAGTCGGCCGTGCGATTCGCCTGTTCCGCAAAGCGGGCGTGCGCGAAATTGTGATGGCGGGGAAGATCGAAAAGAAGGTGCTGTTTCAGCCCAACCGGTTCTGGCGTTTCTTTCCAGACTGGCGGGCCATGCATCTGTTGTGGACTTATGCGCGGCGTGACCACAAGGACGATACGCTGCTGCTCGCGGTGATTGCCGAATTCGCCCGCGACCGGCTCGCCTTTCGTTCCGCCCTGGAATTCTGTCCGGAGCTGCTCGTGAAACATGGATTTCTGACGCGTCGTCGTCCCACCCCTGCCCAATGGAAAGACATCCGCATGGGCTGGGAAATCGCCAAGGAGATGGGGCGGCTGGATATTGGCCAGAGCGTGGCGATTCGCGACATGGCGGTGCTGGCGGTCGAGGCGATCGAAGGGACCGACCTGTGCATTCGCCGGGCGGGCGAACTGAGCCGGGGTGCCCCGTTCACGATTGTGAAAGTGGCCAAGCCGCAGCAGGACATGCGGTTCGACGTGCCGACAATCGGGGTTGACTCCATTCGCACGATGTACGAAAGCGGAGCCCGGTGCCTGGCGATCGAGAGTGAACGGACGATTGTGCTCGATCAGCAGCAGGTGTTCGACATGGCCGATCGGTTAGGGATCGCGATTGTCGCCCTCAATTCAGAAGAAGCCCAGTTGCGGTTATCGGCCTGAGGGGCTGATGAATCGCCGGGTGAAGAGACCCGAACAGAACGAACTTGAAGGATCATGGTTTCGAGGCGGTGGAGACCGCGAGGCACGTTAGTGAAGTCGGTGCAGTGAATGGACCCCGCAGTTCATTCGCGTCGGGAAGTGGACCTGAGAGACCCGCTTGTCGTTAAGCACCACCAAGACCCACCTTACGCTTCCCTTCAAAATCTCCCTTCCCCCGCCTCCACTTCGCCGTCTCGAAGCCGTGTTTTTTGTTTTCCTGATGATGCCTGCCCTGATTGGGCGCGGGCTGCCCTGTTCAGTCGTGAACGGGAACTGTCGATTGCCCTGCTGGCTAGCGATCCAGTTTTCGTCTGGTGGTCCGAACGGGTGAGCAGTGGTGGGCAGTGCCCACCCTACCCTGGCGTAATGCCGTAACGCTGTCGCAGGGCTTCGGCGTGCTGGGCGATGGCCGTCTGCTCGGCCTCTGGCAGGCGTTCGAGCGATTTCAGCATCAGCGTCATGCGTGGATTCCGTTTGAACCGGTCCGCGTTCCGAGCCAGAAAATCCCAGTAGAACGTGGTGAACGGGCAGGCGTCGGGACCGGTCCGCTGGTCGGGTTTGTATCGGCAGCCGTCGCAGTAGTCGCTCATCCGGTCGATGTACTTCCCGGTTGAGGCATATGGTTTGGTGCCGACTTGGCCCCCGTCGGCGTGCATCACCATTCCGAAGGTGTTGGGCAGCGTCACCCAGTCGACCGCGTCGACATACATGGCGAGGTACCAGTCGCTGATGGCGCGGGGTTGGATGCCCGCGGTGAGGGCAAAATTCCCCGTCACCATCAGCCGCTGAATGTGATGCCCGTAGCCGTGGGCCAGCACCTCTCCCAGTGACTGACGTAGACAGTTCATGTCGACGTCGCCGGTCCAGTACCAGTCGGGGAGACGCCCGTGGGATTCGAGATGATTGCCCGAGCCATACTCGGGGCCAGCGAACCAGTAGATGCCGCGGATGAACTCCCGCCAGCCCAGAATCTGGCGAACAAACCCTTCGACCGAGTTGAGGGGCGCGAGACCCCGATTCCAGGCATCGACGGCCGCGGCGACGCACTGGCGCGGATCGAGCAGTTGCAGGTTCAGCAGCGGCGAGAGCAGCGAGTGGTTCATCCAGGGCTGACCGGTCACCATCGCATCCTGAAACCGACCGAAGTCGGCCAGTCGGTGCGTTACAAAATCGTCGAGGGCCTCTTGCGCCTGGGAGCGGGTGACAGGCCAGGCAAAGGCCGCGAGATCACCGTATCCATCTGGCCACGTCGCTCGGACGAGGTCGAGCACCTCCTGCGTCACAGGATCTGGGGGGAACCGCAACGGCGGCTGGGGTAAGGTCGTTTTGGAAGTCACCGCCTCCCGATTCTCCGGGTCGAAGTTCCAGCGGCCTCCGACCGGCTGTCCCGACGCATCCAGCAGCACCTGTTCTCGTGTGCGCATCCAGCGGTAGAAATACTCAAGGACCGTGGTTTTTCTGCCAGCCGCCCAGCCGGCGAACTCGGAGGGGGTCAGATAGAAATGGGCCGGCTCATGCCGCTTAACCGGTATGGCCAGCGTTTCGGCCCAGTGATCGACCATCTGTTCGACGCGCCATTCGCCCGACCGGACCACATGGAGTTCGGCGGGTTGATGGCGGACGACGGCGCGACGCAGCTCGCCATCAAACGTCTGCGTGTTCCCGGCATCGTCGAGGGCGACATAGTCGACGGCGAACCCTTCGGAGGCGCGCTCGAGCGCAAAATGCCGCATGGCCGACAGGAACAGCGCCGTTCGCTGCCTGTGGCTCGGGACATGCTCGGCCTCGGCCCGAACCTCGACGAGCAACAGCAGGTCGCGCGATCGATCGAGATCCAGTAACGAGGGGGCCTGTGTATCGAGCTGATCCCCAAAGACCAGATGCAGACGACGCGGCCTCGCACTGCTCAATGGGTGCAGGGCATGGCCTGTCTGCAGCGCGTCGAGCTGATGCCGAAACGGCGACGGGTGGGTTTTGCGACGTGTGCCGCGCGGGGAGGTGGGCATATAGATTCAACGCGGCCGGATTCCGGGCAGGAGCGACACTGGCCCAGCCAGCGTCCCCCCTCCCTAAACCGGCCTGCCGAGAATTCTTCAACAGGCGGTCCGTGCCGTTGCCGGTCACAGTGTCCCGATACCGTGTGCCACGACTGGCTCGCCCGGCAAAGCTGGCGTTGCCACGTGGGAGACGTGATTCACCCATCGCACGAAACCAGGCCCATCGCCCCGCCAGGCAACACCGACCCGCCGCGCTGCCCGCGCATCACCGGCGACAACGGACACGCGTGACTCCGCGTGCTTCTTCTGGTCGGCTATTTTTCGGAGGACTTCAGTTCGAATTCGATCGGCGCCATTCCCGTCTGGACGGACACCTCCAGTCCGGACGCATTGATATCGCCATATTTCTTGGGAATCAGGCTCTTGGGCTCTGGGGGTGGGGAATTGGGGTTGGGGGTGAAATCGGCCGGCAGCGGTCCCTGGGTCGATTGCTCGACACTGACGATCCGCACCTTGTAGTCGCCGTAGACCACCCCGGGTGACGAGGCGGAGGTGACCATCGTGAACTTGCCGTCCTTGATCTCGCCCGTCGCCACGTGCCCGCCCTCTTGATCGACCGGAGAAAACGCCACCGTCCCGTGGGACAGCGGTTGTCCGTCGATCGTGACGGTCCCCGTCACGGCCACAAGGTCATCGAGCGGGCTGCCGGTCCCGCTGCAACCAGCGAGCCCCAAAGCAATGACCAAAGTCGCAATCGAAAGCACTGTCGGTTGCATCGCAAGTCCTGAAACTAAAGCGGCCTCCGGGATGCTGACATCCGCAGAGGCCTGAACGTGATCCTGAATCGACAAGTGAAGCAGGCGCAGTTTTAGAATTCGCCCACGGTTTGACCATCGGACTTGTGGCCCAGGTAGTTGAACAAGGCGAAGTCCAAGTTTTCGCTCAGGAACCGCACGCTGCCATCCGCCAGCGTGACATGCGCGCCGCCGACATGGAAGCTCGACATCCCCGCGTTGTGGCCCAATGCATTGGGAGTTCCCACCGCGGCATAACCTGTCGAGGGCACGGTCGACGACGTGACGTTCACACGCCGGGGGCTGTTGATGCGCATCGACGTGGAAAACCCGTTGGCCATGACGCCGAACATCCCGAAGTACGTGTTCAGTTCGGGCCGGACTTCGCCGAACGCGATCGTGTTGCTCGTACCGTCGGTAATGTCGCGGATCTTGCAGCAGTACGCAGGGGCCGTGTTGCCCATGGGGAACATCCCCGATCGGACCGTGTTGGTCGTGTTCGCAACGCAATACGCGGGCGAACCGACCACTCCGCAGTAGGTGTCTGCGTTGAATCCCGGGTAGGCCACGGGGCCGGCGCAGACCATGTAGCTGGCACCGTGCGAGTTCGTAGGACAGTTGTCGTATCCGCCCGCAGTCGCGCCGAAGGGGTTGCTGGGGCAGATCTGGAAGGTCAGTGTTCTGTTCCCCAGATTGGTGTTGTTGGTGCCCGCGTTGGACGAAATGCTGAAGTTGATCAGGTTGTACAGGGTCGACTGATCGACGTAGGGGAGCAAGTATTCGTTGTAGTTGTGCTGGTTAACGGGTGTCATGTACGGGGTGCCAGCAGGCGGGAAAATGAGCGCCGTGTCGTGGTAGTTGTGTAGTGCCAGGCCGATCTGTTTCAGGCCGTTCTTGCACTGTGTCCGCCGGGCGGCTTCGCGCGCCTGTTGCACGGCGGGCAGAAGCAGGGCAATTAGAATCGCGATAATGGCGATCACCACAAGCAACTCAATCAGCGTGAATCCACGGTTTTTTGGTTTGGTCACGGAGACTCTCCTCGGAAAAGGTCTGCAAAAACAGCGCGGGCTTTAGAAACCTGTCCAGTTCTTTAGCCGAACGGCAGAACTAGCCATTTATCGGATAACCTGATATTGATGCAAAGTCAATCCCTGACCTCGGAATTACCCTGTATTCGTAATTTCCCTGCCCTCAAGGTGGTTCTCGGAGAGTGGCCAGAAGAGACGCTTGAGCCTTCGCGCGGCTCGCGTCGGTAATTCGCTGCAAACCGGAGGAGCACGTCGTTCGGGGATCAACCGTCACCCGTTTTCAAATCGCGGGGGTGGCACCGATCGCGACCCCGCGGAAAGTGACGTGCTCCGTCGCCTCAAACGTCACAGAGGGTTTTCCCTGATTCGGGGAAATGGAGACAGGTGCAACGCCGGTTCGGTCTGGTAGACTGACTTGGCTGTTCTCTCTGCCTGTGTTCCGACGAAAACATTCCGAAAACTCGAGCGCGTGCCCATGCCCGTCAAGGTCCGCTGTCCGTCGTGCAGCAAAGTCCTGAATGTCCCGGATTCTGCCCGTGGCAAAGCCGTGAAGTGTCCGGGGTGTGAGGAGCGCATTCCCGTGCCCGCCCAGGGCGGGGAAGCAAAAAGCGGTGCGAACCCGGCCGTGAAGCCCAAGAAGAAGGCGGTCGCGGCATCGTCGGACAGTGATAGCTTCCTGGCAAATCTCGACCTGGAATCGTCGGTCGACACGGAAGCAAGAGTGTGCGGCAAGTGCGGGGCGCAACTGGAAGAAGAGCAGACCGAGTGCCCTCAGTGCGGCATCGATTCGCGAACGGGACAGCTCTCGGCACGGGTCGCTCGCAAGCGGGCGCTGAAGGGGGCCGACCCGAACGACTACTACGGAATGGTCATTGGAGATGCCTGGCGATTCATGCTGGCCAACCTCGGCATGGCGGCCATGTCGGGGGCGATTACCCTGTTGTTGCTCTCGATTGCGGGGGGATTGGTCGGGCTGGCCTCAATTCTGACGCAGATGCCACCACGGATGTTTTCGCTGGCGTTCGCCGCGGGCGTCTACCTGGGAATTCCGGGTTGGTACTTCCACCTGACCCTGGAAACCATCCTGGCCACGCTCGCCCGCAAGACCCAACTCCGCACGAAGTTTGACCTGGTGACGGCAATGGCCTCGGGCGTGATGTTCACGCTCTGGTCGGGGATCTACTTTTTGCCGGCATCAATTGCCACCTTTTTCCTGATCGGTCTGGCTGGTCCACCGAAGGGGCCGGGCGATCCCGTTCAGGCGCTCGTCATTCTGGGAATTGTTTACGGTCCGATCCTGCTGCTGATTCCGTTCGTTCCGCCAGCCATGGCGCATCTGGCGAGCTACTCGACCTGGCGGGGCTGGGTCCTGCCGATGATGATCCCCATGGCGTTCAAGAATTTCGGGCAGTCGCTGATGTGGGGCGTGGTGTTCTTTCTCGGGGCTCTGTTGTTCCTGCTGGTGGCGATCGGCGGCGTGTTTCTCTGGGCGTCGCTTGGGGCCACGATGGTGCTGCCTTTGTTCATGAAAGCAGCCGAAGGGGCCAATGCCGCACAGGTGAGCTACCTCAAAGGCGGGCTGGCGATCCTCGCGTTTGGATCGCTGCTGTTTGTCAACCAGTTCGCGCTGGCCTGCGGTACTCTGTTCGCCGCACGGGGCCTGGGGCAGTACACCTTCTACTGCAAGGAATCGCTCGACCTCGTCACTAAAGCGCCCGAGCATGTCTACAAGCGCAAGGACATCAAGCTCGATATCCATGGCCGTCCCATCACACCGTGGTATGTCACGGTCGGGACAATCCTGTTCGTGATCGCGGCTCTGGCCGTGGCGGGGTTCATGATCATGCGCACGTTCAAGGCCTGATTTGGTCCGCGGGTATTTCCCGAATGCGAAGGTGGAACTGTGTCACAGCACGGGTATCCCTGGACTGCTGTCCCGAAGTGATTCCGTCAGTTGGGACCTGAGCGGTTGTGTGCCACTGGCTCTGCCGGTGCCGTGTCCGCGTGATCCCGTTCACACTGGCACGGGGGCTTTCCCGGCGCAGGCCGTGTCGGAGCCCTACTTCCTCGCGGGTGATTTCTTTGCTGGCGCGGATGGATTCGGGCCGGGATTGGGCGTCTCGGTCGCAAGTTCCACGAAGGCGGCCGCGAGTTCGGGCGTGCCCAGTTTTGGGTAGAGCAACCGCGTGACCTGCGCCAGTTTCCGAGAGGCGGGTCGATCATCCCGGGCGAGGGTGCGGCAAACGGCCAGTCGATACTCAAGCCAGGGGATCGAACCGGCCGTTTCAGACGATTCGAGCTTTCGATAGAGAGTGACGGCCTCATTCCGCAGCGTGACCTCGGAAGAGTCTGCCAGCAGTCCGGCGAGCACGGCCTGTGTGGGCCGGTCGTTAGGCACCGCCTCGATCACCCGACGATATCGCAGAATCGCCGCGTCACGGTCTCCCATCGCCAGACAGGCCGCGGCCAGGGCGCGGTCGAGTTCGATCCGCTGGGTGGGCGCGAGGGCGTCGCGGGTGGCGTCCAGGCGCAAGGCGGCATCACGCTCCAGCCGGGCGATGGCGGCACGCGCCTCGGGGCGGGCGCTGGCCAGCGCGTGCAGCCCCGCCATCACCTCCAGGAGCGCCTCGGGGCGATTGTTGAGCGCCGTGAGTCGCGTCTGGGCGGCGTCGATCTCTCCCTTCCCCGCCAGGGCCAGAATCCTCAAGCGGCTGATCGTCGCGACCCGCGTCTCCCGCTCTGCCGCACTGGCCGAGGTCATCGCGCTGGCCGCTGGGACGGGAAGCGATTCCAGACGCTTCAACCAGCGATCAGCCGTGTCGTAGTCTGGCGTGGTCCCCTGGAGCGAAGTTTCCGCGAGGAACAACGCGGCCGATGTTTCTGATTCGCCCCACTCGGTGATGGATTGGAGTCGCGGTTCGAGCGTGACGCGGGCATCGGCGACGACGCGTCCCCGCTCGTCCGCGGAGTCCGCCAGCCCTGACAGCAGCTTGCGGTAGGCCACGACCAGCCCCTCCAGCACGGAGCCCGCCCGACGGTGATTGGCGGGAACATGCTGCAGGGCGGCGATCGCGACAGCCCAGTCCTCATCGGCAAGGGCCGCCTGGCCGCGTTGCCACCACGCTTCGAGGGCGGTGGGTTTTTCGGCGAATCGGGTCAGATGGTTGTCGAGAGCGGCGATCCACTCCGCCCGCTGGCCAGAGACGTCGGCCGCTCGCCCCAAGGCATAACAGGCGAGCAGATGCGCTTCCGCCGACCGCGCCTGCGACGTGTTGGTGGCCGCCTCCAGCAAGATGGCAGCGGCGGCGTCCCACTGTTCCGCTTCGATCAGGACAGAACCCGTCTGAGACCGGAGTTCGAACAGAGCGTCGGGGCGCTGTTCGAGCGCGGCCGTCGAGATGGCACGCCGGTACGCAGCGACCGCGGTCGGTCGATCGTTGGCGGCGCGGGCGACCTCGGCCTCGTTCACGTCCTCGGCAACCCGTTCGCCCAGGCGACTGATCAGCCGCAGCCGCTGGGCCATCACCTGGGCGATCTGGCCCCAGCGTGGCCGATAGCGGACGGCAAACCGCGCGAGTACGACTTCCAGTTGAGCCTCAAACGCCTTCCTTTGGATGGGATCGATTGGTTCTGTTCGAGAGCAGTCGGCCGCTGCGGACCGCATCAGGTCGAACTCGACGAGCGCGAGGTCCACATGCGGTACGGCATCACCAGCCAGCCTGACGCGGGCCTGTTCAAGCAGTGCTGCGGTCGGGGTGGTCCCGGCACGCGAAAGGGTCCAGGCCAGCCAGCGATCGACCAGTTCGGGAAGATCGCGGACGGCGGCTTCGGCTCGCTGTGCAGCGGCGTTGGCTTCCGGAGACTCGGGCAGGCAGGCGAGCGCCATCGCCCGGCCGAGCAATGCTGCGGCGCGCGTGTCGCCAGTCGTTGAGCGAGTCAACTCATGCTCGAAGCCGTCGCTCGCGCGCCGGGCCGCGATCTGCCGCAGAGTCTGGTCGTCGGTCGAGCAGGTCGCCAGGCTCAACCAGCCCCAGGCGATGTCTCGTTCGATCAACCGTTGTGTCGCAACGGCCGAAGGCCGGGAGTCGCTGGCCACACGCTTAGCCGGGGCCTTTTTCGCCACGGACGGATCGGGAACTCGCGGTTTGCGAGTGAGCGTTTCGTCCAACTGTTCCAGCACGGCGAGCAGACGCGTTCGAGCCGACTGCCTGCTGGCAGGAGCGCTCGAACGCGCTATGGCCAGACGAGCCTCAAGCGTGGCTCGGTCCAGTTCACTGCAGAGCGCGTCGAGCCGGATCGCCTCCTGGTCTGGCTCGGGAACGTTTGCGAGATATTCCGCCTGCCGACGGGTTGCTTCGTCCCACAGACTGTCGCGGCTTTCTGGTGCGGAATCGAGCGCGAGCGAGCGACGCGCCCGCAGGGCGGCCAGCACGAGCGACAATTGCTCGTCGCGGGACGGTGTTCGCGCGAGTCTCGCTTCCGCCCAGGCGACGATCGAACGTTCGAGACGGCGATCGGCGAGCTCTGCCAGGAAGCGACCCGTGGCACTCGCGTCGTCCTGGTCCGCCAGATTCGGAGCGGAGAAGTTCGTGACGGGACGGGAGGGTTCGGACTGCGCAATCGCCGCGTCCGCATTCAGGGCTGCGGCGAACAGCGCGAACCTGACCAGAGCATAGCGAAAGATCGGGGACACTCCGAAAGTGTATCCCTGCCGTGGCGCTGCGAGATAGATCGAATCAGAGGGAGAGCGCTGTCGGGGTCCGGGACGAAGTTGAGAAGTCGCTGTCCACCTCCAATTTCGACCCTTCAAATGAAAAAACCCGCCACGGTGTGACGGGTCTCTTTGGATCTGACCGATGGGTCGGTCGTTTGCGTTGAAGTCCGCTTACCGCGTGCGGCGGGTCGGCAGCTTGGGGGCCGCGACGACCGGGCGAGGCAGAGTGCGGGGAGTCGGAATGCTCGCCACGGCCGCTTCGTCGTCGAACTCTTGTTCGACTGCCCGGCGGGCTTGCGTCTTGGGGGCGGTCGGGGTGCGGGTTTCCGAGTATCGAACGGGCGTACGGCGGGTGGCCACCGGTTCTTCGGCGACCGAGTCGTAGTCGGCCGCTCCGTCATTCGCGACCTGATCATTCACGACCGGGGCACGGTAGGTCCGTGCGACACGGGTCTCGGCCGAGGCCCGCTCGCGATACCGCTCCTGGGCATATTCGTCCGCTTCGGGACGGTAGTTGCGCGAGGCCCGTTCGACGGCCGAGGACGCTCGCCGCACAGGTTCACTGTACTCGCGAGAGACGGATTCGCGGGTCGCATACTCGCGGCCGGCCAATTCCCGCTCGGCATAGCCACGATCCGAGCGGAGCGCCGGGCGGCGGGTTCCGACCTGAACTTCCGGTTCCAGCTCTTCGTCTTCGTAGGCCGGGGCGGCTGGGCCGTAATCGTAGTCGTGTTGACGGTCATCGTACTCGGATTCACGGGGCAGACGTCGCTGCCGGGTGCTCGAACGATACTCGGAGGGTGTCTCTTCGAGAGCCTCGACCGGTTCGACGGCACGATCCTGTTCGACCTCGGCGACGGCCTCTTCGAGTGAATCCTGCAGCGCCAGAATCCGCTCGCGAGCCGCCTCCATCTCCCGCCGCAACTGCCGCACCTTGGCTTCGGAGGTGCAGTGCGGAGGGGTGCAGGTGGGGGCGGGAGCGGACTGCGGTTCCGGATCGGGCTTTGATTTCGGGGCGGGTGCCGACTGCTGGACGGGAGCGGGCGCCGACTGCATTAGAGGTGCCACGCCGCCTGTATGGATCTGGCCAAACGCCGCGGCCGACTGATTCACGAACGGAGCGCGGCCCGACTCGATGTGCATTTCCGGGCCACGTCGGAACTTGACAAGGCTGGGGAGCTGGACGGTCGGCAGTTCCAGCCGGATTTCGGGAATCCGAATGCCGAGTCCACGGACACCCATCGATCGCGACTCACCGGCCACTTCACCCGTTGCCGGGGGGGCAACATACGAGCCCGCCTGGGGGACCACTGCAGCCTGCTGCTGAGGCTCATCGGCCGGGGCGGACTGTTCTTCCGGTGCCGGGGCGGACTGGTTTTTCGGCGGACAAGTACACTGGCGACCTGGCTGCGTGGTGCAGTGTGGCGTCGTGCAATGCTCGCCGACGACGGGCACAGTCCCCGCGGCAACCGCGAGTGCGCCCACGGTCAGCGCGGCGAGCAGCTTCGGTGACAGACGAACCACGACAACCTCCCTGTTGTTCCGGTCAGCGTCGTGCCGACACGCGATCTGTTAAGCACTTTTGTACGACGGTCGTTAGCGAGGAGCCAATTGGAGCGATGTTCGATTTCCGTGGCACCTCTCGGCGGTGGAAGCCGCCGCCGAGAGGTGCCCTACTGTCCAAACTAAGGCTGCAACTTGGGATTCTTTTCGATCGTGCTGACCTTCGATTCCAGGCTCGTCAGCTTCTCATCGATCTTGCCCAACACGACCGTGAGGCGGCGCGTGGCGTCGGCCAGTTCATCCACATCGCCACGAAGCTGGTCGACTTTCTTTTCCAGTTCTTTGTTGGCGCTGTCCGCGGCTGTGCTTTGGTTGGCGGTGGTATTCTGCTGTTGCGGCTGAAACGCAGCGGCCTGCAGAACGAACGGCATCACCGCCGACTGATTGGTGATCACGGCGGGCATGCTTTGCGAGACGACGGCGTACGGGGCGTCGTAGCAGCAGGGACGCATGCGAATGCGATTGATGTTGATCTGAATTCGTGGCTGCTTTTCGCAGCATTTCTTGCCTTTGCAGCAGCGATCACAGCCGTCGTCATTGTTCCTGCACTGACAACCGGCCCCTTGCGCGACGCAAGAGTTGGTCGGGCCACCACCATAGTGCGGCGCGGCGCAGCTCGGACCGCACCAGGCGGGAGCCACGCACGACGGAACCGGCGGGCAAGCACAATCGGCGGCGTTGGCCGCCGCAGATGACACACAGACACTGGCGGAAACAACCGCCCACAGCAACCCACGATTCAGCACGGCGACCTGCATGGTCCGATACTCCGGTATATTGACTCAAGGACAGACCGCAGTCCTTGTACTGGACTCCACTTGTGTTATAGGTTCGTCCTATTCATGAATCTTGCGTGACTGGATTTATAGAATCTCCGCGAATGAAAAACGGGGCGTACCGCCCAGACGGTAGGCCCCGCACAGATTCCCTCTAGGCTTAGCAATTCGTCGAGTTTGAGTATGAGCCGTGCGTCTGGATCGTAGTTCGCATCGCCAATCGGAAAACGGGTGGTGTGTGTGGGGCGGCGGGCACCCGCGTTGCGATCCGCCTCGATCACATCGACAAGATCACGGGGTGCGTAAGCTTGGGCGGGATGGTACGCCTAGATAGGCATGAGGTAAGGCTACCGACTGCTTGAGGACTGGTGGCTACCTGATGCGATGCCGCCTTCACAGTTCCTAAACCCGCGGACTTGATCTTCGTATCAAGTGAGATGACACTCTCAGTGTTAGAGTTTGCGGGTCAGGGGGTTTGCGCGGCTTGGTGGCAGGCTTTCGCTGGGCCAGAACGGGTGCCGGTAGTTTCAACGAACATCGGATTAAGCGACTCCAAAGACCGACTACGAACCAGAGAGACTGGTCGGGACAAAGGTTTGATGGCGCGAGCTGATTTTCAGGTCGGTTCAGCGCGGAATGATCGACGGTGGGGGCAAACGGCGTTCAAGGGAATTCAGTCGCGTGGGGGGCTCTATGTGTCGTGCTGGATGGTTGGCGGTCGTTGTTGTCGGTGCACAATTGGCTTTCGTGGCCGGACCGGCCCGATCACAGGACTCAGGTGTCTATTACTACGTTGTGCCGCAGTCAACGGTTTTTTCTAACCGATTTTCGACAACACGTCGGTTCACAACGGGACCACGACGGCAGTCCGTGGTCGTCAATCAAGCGCTTTCTCCGGCCGACCTCACGGATCAATTGGGCATCACCAGACCTCGGTCCAGTGATGGGGATGCCACCCCTCCAGCCAGTGGCGGGGGCGGGGCCGGCGGAGGCAACACTAATTCGGACTGTAAAACGGAAACGGCGAGCAAGTTCCAGACGGACATCGGCGAAGCCAAAAAGAACTTGTGCGCATTGGAAGAGAAGCACGGCTTGCCGAAGGGGTCCTGCGAAGCGTTGAAAGGTTCAGGGAGCGTCACCAAACCGGTTTCGGCGGACCCCATCGACCTGATCTCGGCGCTGCGCGCGGAAATCAACAAGGAGACGAGGCTGACGGTGGCCGATCGACGTGCGATTGCCAGGTCGCTCCGTGGAAAGAAACGTCTAGATATCGACGGTGTCCGGGAGACTGTGAAAACGTTGTCCGAGATTGCCAGGGCGGTGTTGACGTTCGCGCCCGTCGGACTGCCAATCGAGAAACAGCCGATCTGGCTCGGGCTTGTCGACAAAGTGGTTGGTTTGCTCGACAGCCAGCCGCACCTGCAATCGATGCCTGTCGCTGGTGCGGGACTGGTTGATCGGACAACCGAGATGATTACCCGAGACTTGGCGGCGGCGTTTGAGCCTGCGCCCGATGCGAAGGAACAGGCGACGCCGACGGGGCCTTTGCTTCCCATATCAGACGATCTGCCGGTGGGGCCATTTGGGCCGCCGCAGACTATCGGGCCGCCGCCGCGGGGAATGACCCCGCCGCCGCAGTTCGATCTTGCGCCACCGCCACCGCCGCTGAATGAAGAGCAGGTGCGCAAGATCGTTGAGGAGCAGGTTCAAGCCAGTGTCGCTTCGGAGTTGAAGAACGCATTTACGGAGCATTTTGGCGACCGAGAAGCCTTCTATGGCCAGGTTCGGAAGATGATTCAGGAAGAGTTGGTGCGTTCAAAAGATGCGGACAACCCTCCGGAGCCTTCATCGACGACGCCTGTGCTTCAGTCGACTCCTGCGGCCGAGGCGGCGCCCAAGCCAGAGGCTGCACCCCAAGGTCAGGCGAAACCCAAGCCAGAGGCGGCGCCCAAGCGAGAGGCGGCGCCCCAAAGTGAGGCGAAACCCAAGCCAGAGGCAACGCCCCAAAGCGAGGTGAAGTCAAAAGCCAGGTAGACGCCCAAGACCATGACGGAGCCTGCAGGTTGGCAGCAACCTTGATTGGCGGTGCCTGCTGGGAAGCAACCGCTTTCGGGGAGAAGTGAACCGCTTTTTTAAGGCCTGGTTCCGCCGGCGGGTGTCTGTCGCCTTGCGTCAGTGATGAATCGCTGGATCTCGTGGCGGCAGTCGCTGGTTTTGGTGCTTCAGGGGCATTCGTTCCCGCCAGCAGTCTTGTGCTCGAAGTGTCGAGCGCCCGCTCAAGGCGTTTGGGCTCTTGTGAATTGTGATTGATTGCACCCAGTTGAATGGGGGCTCGCGGATGAATGTGGGCTCTCGGTGTGGGTTTCCAGGCTGAGTGCTGCGAGTGAGATTCAGGAACTGACAGTCGAATTGTCAGTTCTGACGATTGGTCGACGACTCCTGTTGATTTGGACAGCGCCGCAGTTCATCCCGGCGTTCAAGCCGGGTCTCGAAGTTCCGGTCTCTTGTTTCTGCTAGGATGGGGCATCTCGATGGCAAAAAAGGCGTCCGCAAAGAAAACGACTGCTAAAAAAGCCGCTGCGAAGCGGCCCACGAGTCGAGCCGGATCGGCTCCATCGTCGCCGCGACAAATCGTGTTTGTTGGCGGCATGCCCACCGTGGCCTCAAGCGAGGTGGAATCTGCTGATGAGGTGGCAAAGCAGCTGGGGCTGGCCAAACCGAAGATTGATGGGGGGGTGTCTCCTCAAACTGCAGCTCGTTCGTTTGAGTCGGTGACCGAAGCGGTCGCAGCTCCCGCGATGCACGCCCCGTCGGAAGCGGTACTGACACCGGCGGTGACCGCGAGGCTTAAGTGCACCGTGGCTGACTTTGGCGCGGAACTGATGCGGCAGTTTCCGGACGTCGTTTCGGTCGGATACGGTTTGAAAATCAGCAACGGCCAGCTGACGAACATCCCCACGATCGTGTGCGCCGTCATTCGAAAGGAGGACGATGAATCGGCCATCGCCGACGGAGCGTTGCTGCCGAAGTCGGTCGGAGGTTTTCCGGTTGATGTGGTCTCTGCGCCCCGCCCCATGGCTCTTCAGGTCAAAGGTGGGGGGAAGGGCAATTACACGAATAGCGCAACAATCTCAAACGAAATGGGGACGCTCGGTGGCATCGTGTTTATCGACGGGTGGCCGTGTGCGATTTCCAACCATCATGTTTGGGGGGGGGCCACTCGAGCCGAGGTCTATTACCCCGTCTCCAGAAGAAACAGGATCGGATACGTACTGCGTGTAGACACGCGGTTGGATGCTGTGGTCGCATTGTTGGACGGGCGGGGGTTCGACAGTTACACGCGATTCCTGGATACGCCCCGTGGCCCGCGTGCAATTCGACGGTCTTCGGAACCGGTGCTGGGCAGCCGCGTGAGCAAGACAGGTGCGACCACGGGGCTTACCGAAGGGGTCGTCGCTCAGGCCGCCGGAGATTCGTACTACGTCGTTCCCCTTGCCGGCGCGACTGGCCAGGTGAGTGATGGAGGGGACTCCGGGTCGATCGTTGTCGATTCGAACGACGAGGCGGTGGGTCTGCTCTGGGGCGGAGATATCCTGCGTCGTCCGGGGCAAGGTGACTACTTCGCGATGCGGTCGATGGTTCGGATTCAGGAATCGCTGGGCTTTGTCTGGACGCCGTAGCGGTCACGAAGTGTTCGCGGATCTGCTGAAGCGGTGGTTTCCGGAATTGCCGGGAAACCACCGCGATTTTGTTTGTAGGAGTTCGGTTATCATTGAACCGCTGAGCGAGGACCAAGCGTGGCGATCCCGTGCCTCCGCTGCTGGTGCAGTTCAGGCGGGTCTAAGCTCCGTTCGCATCAGGGTTGGCTGTCCTCGCGCTTCGCTGTCTGTCCCGAAAAATTCGCAGGCGGGATTGAAGGGACTGGCAGAGGGTGGTATCCTGCCGGTTTCCCCTTTCCGGAAGCGCTTTGGCTTTTCCCGGGGACTGGTTGCGAGGTGCGCTGGGCGTGCCGTCGGAACAGGTTGCGGCGTAAGAGGTTGAGTCAGTTGCCGTGGATTGCGAGTTGGCCGGGATGGTCACGGGAGCAGTTCAGCGGCACTGTTTCGGGTGCATGTTCGAGTGCACCGTTTTGAGCGCACTGTTATGAGTGCGCTGTGAACGAGTGGATTGGGAACGCGACGTGATTAATCACAACAAAACGTTTTTGGCGAAGGTGGGCGAGCTTCAGCCGCAGTGGCTGCAGATCGACGCCGATGGTCTGGTTGTGGGGCGGCTGGCTGCCCGGATCGCGACCATTCTGATGGGCAAGCATAAGCCAACCTACACGCCGCACGTGGATACGGGCGATTTCGTGATCGTCGTGAATTGCGAGAAGGTGCGGTTTGGTGGGCGTCCGATGGCGCACCCCACGCATCCGTACTTCACGTCGAAGATGCTGCGGAAGCAGTATGTTCATTACACCGGCTACCCGGGGGGACTGAAATCCGTCACCGCGGCCGATCTGATCGTCCGCCGTCCGGAAGAGATCATCCGGCAGGCCGTCAAGCGGATGATGCCGAAGACGAACATGGGTCGGCACATGCTGGCCAAGCTGAAGATTTACGCGGGTCCGACGCACCCGCACACCGCCCAGCAACCGCAAGTGGTGACGCTGTAGGTGGGGGATGGGCTGTCGAAGCCCGATGCTTGTCAGACCCGATGTTGGTCAGAGTGGTGTAGTTTTCAACGGGGTTGTTTCCGAACACTGGTGCGGGTCCGCGAATGGATTGCCCCCGTCCCATTGATTGAACCGAGATTCTTATGGCTGACGAAGTGCTTCCCGAAACTGACGTGACCGCCCCTGAAGCGGCTGCTCCCGAAGTTGCTGTCCCTGAGATGGCTGCTGTGGCTCCGACGGACAGTTCGACCGGCTCGGTTGTTCCTTCGCTGGACATCGGCTCGCAGTCGTCGGCTGACGCTCCGGTCGCGGTCGCGGTGCAACATGTGGTGCGCGGGCGAACGCTTCCGGATGGCACGGTCGTGGCGACGGGTCGTCGCAAGACGAGCGTGGCCCGCGTGCGGGTCAAGAAGGGTACAGGCAAGATCACGATCAATGATCGCGAGTTCGCGGAGTACTTCCCGGTGGAACGCTACCGCCTGGAAGTCGAAGCGCCGCTGAAGTTGTGTGGCGTCCGTGGCGACGTGGACGTGTGGGTGCGGGCCAATGGCGGTGGGCTGGCTGGTCAGGCCGGGGCGATCGTGCTGGGTCTGGCGCGTGCGTTGCATGCGATGCGGGCCGAACTGCACCCGATTCTCGCCGAGCATTCGTTCCTGACGCGTGACGACCGCATGGTTGAACGTAAGAAGTACGGTCACAAGAAAGCCCGCCGCAGCTTCCAGTTCTCGAAGCGTTAGTCTGATTGGGTTTGAGTGGCGTTTTGCCTGCTGACTTGAAGATTTCCACACCCCGGCCAGTGATCTGGCCGGGGTGTTTTCGTTGGTGTCGCAGGGCAGGTTGGGAAGCCTCACGGCTTCCGCTACGAGGTTGGGTGGGAACGCTCACGCGTTCCGCTACCGGCAGGGGTGTTGGCAGGGGTGAAACCTTGACGCGTGTGCCTGGGAAACGGGGAGGCCTTGGGATTCGGTGGCGAGGGAACCGAAAGCCCGCTTGTCGGAATGCCGGGAAGTCGGGATTATTGCGGGCCGCTCCGCTCTCGATGTGTATCGCTGCGTGACTTCAGGGTGCGTGTTGGGCCGCAAATTGCCGGTTCAACTCGTTGTCTGATAGTTGCGAGCCTTCAGGACGTACTCCATGCCCGGCCGTGTTCGACTGGTTCTGACCCTGCACGATCATCAGCCGATTGGCAATTTTGATGGCGTGTTTGAAGCGGCCTATCGGGAGAGTTATCTGCCGTTTCTGGAAGTGCTGGAGCGGTATCCGGACATTCCCGTCGTGCTGCACACGTCGGGCAGCCTGATGGAGTGGCTGGTGGCCAAGAAGCCCGAGTACGTCGAACGGGTGCGGGCGCTGGTCGGGCGGGGGCAAGTCGAAATCATCGGCGGGCCGTTCTTCGAGCCGATCCTCGCCTCGATACCCAGGCGGGACCGGGTCGGCCAGATCCGGGCGTACACCGAGTACCTGGAGTCGCTGTTTGGTCAGCGGATTCGGGGGATGTGGGTTCCCGAGCGGGTGTGGGAACAGTCATTCACCAGCGATCTGGTGGAAGCGGGGATCGAGTACACGATTCTCGACGACTTCCATTTCAAGAACGCGGGGCTGAGCGAAGACGACCTCAACGGTTACTACCTGACCGAGGATGAAGGCCGGCTGCTGAAGGTGTTCCCGGTCTGCGAGCGGCTGCGGTACACGATTCCGTTTTCGGAGCCGCACGACAGCATCAACCATCTGCGGTGGATTGCGGACCGGCACCCGGGCGCGGTGGTCGCGTTTGGTGATGATGGAGAGAAGTTCGGGAGCTGGCCCGACACGTACCATCACGTCTACACGCATGGCTGGATTCACCGGTTCTTCGAGGCGCTGCGGCACAACCGCGACTGGCTGGAGACAACGACGCTGGCGCGGGTCGTCGATTCGGTGCCACCGATCGGGAAGATCTACATTCCCGACGCGAGTTATCGCGAGATGACCGAGTGGGCGCTGCCCACGGATCGGCAGCGGGAGTACTTTCAGGTCTCGGGAGAACTCTCAGGGCATACGCAGTGGCCGCGGATCAAGCCGTTTGTGCGGGGCGGGTACTGGCGGAATTTCAAAACGAAGTATCCCGAAACGAACGAGATGTACGCGCGGATGCTCGAGGTGAGCCAGCGGCTGGCGGTCGCGGAAGATGACTCGCCCGATGAGGTGCGGGGTGATCTGCTCGAGCGGGCGCGGATGGAGCTGTATCGCGGCCAGTGCAACTGCAGCTACTGGCATGGCTCGTTTGGGGGGCTGTATCTGCCGCACTTGCGGAACGCTGTGTATCGGCATTTGATCGCGGCGGACACGCTGATCGAGCAGGCGCTGGGGCATACCGGCTCGTGGGTCGAGGTGGAGGCGGGGGACTACAACCTCGATGCACGGAAGGAGATCCGACTCGCGACGGACCGGCTGGTGGCCTACTTTGCCCCGGCTCGGGGTGGGCATCTGTATGAGCTCGATCTGCGGTCGATCCGGCACAATCTGCTGGCGACGCTCAACCGTCGGCCGGAGCCTTATCACGAGAAGATTGCGGCGGCCGCCCGGAACTTTGGTGAGGGCGGGCTTCCGGCTCAGCACGATGGGCAGCGGTACAAGCAGGCGGACCTGCATCGGCGTCTAGGGTACGATCTGACCCCACGGAAGAGTCTGGTCGACCATTTTCTGGCCCCGGATCTGACCCGCGAGCAATTCCAGGCGGGGCAGGGCGAGATCGGGGATTTTGTCACCGGTGTCTACGATACTGTGCTCAAGCGGGCGGACGGGCATGTCCAGGTCGAGATGGTCCGCGTCGGGAAAGTGGGGCCGCACGAACTGACTGTGCGGAAGACGGTCAATGTGGACCGGTCGGCGGCGAGTCAGGAGTTGGAGTTTCTGTACGAGCTATCGGGCCTGCCGGTGGGTGTGGCGATCGAGTTCGCGGTGGAGTTCAACTGTGCGGGGTTGGCCGCCGGCGCGGCGGACCGGTTCTATTACGACGCCGATGGGCGGGCGCTGGGGCAGTTGCAGAGCGAATTGGATTTGCCGGATACGGGCCGGATTGGCCTGGTGGACGAGTGGCTGGGGCTGGATGTGAGTCTGGATTTCTCGGAACCGGCCCGCATCTGGACGTTCCCGATTCAGACGATCAGCCAGTCGGAAGGGGGCTACGAAGGCGTCCACCAGAGCAGCGTCATTGTGCCGCGGTGGACGGTTCGCGCGGGTGCGGATGGACTCTGGTCGGTCGTGATTCGGCTGTCGCTGGATACCTCGGCGGCTCAGGCGCGGATGCTGCGGGAACCGGCGACGGTCGGCTAGAGCAGTGGTTCAGACCGAAGGGACCTTATCGATTGAGTGCCACTGGCTGTGCCAGTGCCTTGTTTGCGTGCTCCCGCTCGCACTGGCACGCACAGGCGCGGGCTGTGACCAGGCGCGGGCCGTGGAACTCTCACGAGTTCCGCTACCGACGCGCTTGGGATGGCACATTGAGTGTCCAAATCGGTGACAGAGGGGACGGAGGGGCTGGTTCCCACTGGTGTAGGGCGAAAGCCGAGCGGGGATCGTGGGCCCTCCGGGCGCTGACGCTTCCGGCTCTTCGGATTACGACAGTTGCCTGAAAATCGGCGACGGCCCCCGGGCTGAGACGGTTCGTGTCCGATGATTGACGCTTCGCGCAAATCGTGTTAGCGTCTGGGGTTCGGTCACTCTTTTCGACCGACCGTGCTTCCGGGCCGGGCGGCACCCTAGACGCGATCTCGCATGATCCCCCGTTTTTTTGAATCGCTTGGAGCGACGGTCGAACGCCATTGGAGGCTCTGCCTCGTGGTGTGGCTCGTCGCGATGGTGTGGGGGTTTGGGACCGCACGCGGGCTGTTCACCGAATGGGGCTATCCCATTCCAAAGTTCAAAGACCTGATCGAGGATGGGGAATTCGCGTATCTCCCGCAGGAGATGCCGAGCCTGGTCGGTGAACGGCTGATGGCCAAGTCGTTCCCGCACGACCTGCTGAACAGCAGCGTGGTGGTTGTGGTTCGCCGGGAAACGCAGCCGCTGGTCGAACAGGACGACCGGTTTATTCAGGACGTGCTGAGGCCGCGACTGGAGGCGCTGCAGGAAACGTCTCCCGAGTTGATCGTTTCGGTGAAGACGTCGCGCGATCCCCTGATGGGCAAACTGCTCGACAGCGAGGATCGCAAAGCGTCACTGGTGATTGTCGCGCTGCGGTCGGAGTTTCTCGATTTCGGAAACAAGCCAACGATCGAGGCGATCGAAAAGATCCTGAACGACGTCCGGAAGGAAGTCGATCCGGCGACGGCGGTACCGATCACGCCCCCTGGGCTGGAACTGGCCATCAGCGGGACGGCCACGGTTGGGCGCGACATGCTGGTGGCGAACCAGCAGTCGGCCCACGGAACCGAAGCCTGGACGACGGCGCTGGTGGTGATCCTTCTGCTGGCGATCTACCGGGCGCCGCTACTGGCGCTGATTCCGCTGATCACCGTGTTTTTTGCGGTGAATGTGTCGCTGGGCCTGGTGATCCTGCTGACCCAGATTCCCAACTGGGGCTTCCGGATTTTCTGGGGCATGGAGGTGTACATCACGGTAGTGGTGTACGGGGCGGGCGTGGATTACTGCCTGTTCCTGATTGCCCGGTACAAGGAAGAGCTGGACCGGGGTTTGCGGATCAAGCAGGCGATTCCCGAAACACTCGGGAAAGTCGGAGCGGCCCTGATCGCCAGTGCGGGGACGGTGATTGGCGGCATCGGGATGCTGGTGTTTGCCCAGTTCGGAAAGTTCCGCGAGGCAGGGATTGGTATCTCGCTGTCGCTGGTGGTCGTGTCGATCGCCTCGATCACGTTGACGCCGGCGCTGTTGCGGATGACGGGCCGCTGGGCGTTCTGGCCCTATGGTCGGTCCGAGCATCTGGCGGGAACGGGGTGGCTGAGCGGGACGAGCCTTGTCAATCGGCTGATCGAACGCAACCGGGTCCAGATTGCGTGGGAATCGATCGCCAAGATGGTCGTGAGCAGCCCGCGGACGGTGCTGGTGGTCTGTATTGCCGCGATGCTGCCGTTTGCGGTGGTGGGGCTGGTCTGGCATGACTACCTCAGCTACGGATTGTTGAGCGAGCTGTCGCCCTCGAACCAGAGCGTGATTGGTGCCAAGGCGGTCCAGTCGCATTTTCCGGCGGGATCCGCCGGTCCGGTGACGATCATTCTGCGGAACAACCAGATTGATTTTCGGAGCGAGGAAGGCCGGGCGGCGCTCGATGAACTGGCCAGCCAGTTGAAAGCGAACCGTCAGGAATTGGGTCTGGCGGATGTCCGGTACGTGCGGTTTCCGCTGGGCTGGTCGCAGCCGGGCATTCTGCATGAGGGGCAGGCGACCGCCGAGGTGGACCCCACGGACCGCGTCAAGGCGGCCGCACGCGGATTCCGCGAGCGCGTGGTCGATGCCCAGCGCCGCCGCGAGGCGGATGAATACTACATCTCGGCCGAGGGGGAGTACGACGGTCACGTTTCGCGGCTGGACCTGGTGTTTCGCGACGACCCGTTCTCACGCGAGTGCATCGCCCAGTTGAATGCCGTCACCGAGACTCTGAAACGGGACATGCCGCTGGCACTCAAGGGAGAGTCGGAGATTCACCTCGTGGGTCCGACGGCGAGTATTCGCGACCTGAAGACGGTGACCGATCATGACCAGATCAAGATCGACATTCTCGTCCTGGCCGTGGTGTTTCTGATTCTTGTGGCGCTGCTGCGGAAGCCGGCGGTTTCGGCCTATCTGATTGTGAGCGTCTTCTTCAGTTACTTCGTGACACTCGGTGCGACGTTTGTCGCGTTCTGGTGGTGGTACGGAGCCGATTTCGCGGGGCTGGACTGGAAGGTGCCGATGTTCCTGTTCACGATCCTGATCGCGATCGGCGAGGACTACAACATCTTCCTGATGACGCGGATCGAAGAAGAGCAGGAACTGCATGGCGCCATCGAGGGCATTCGCATCGCCGTGACAAAGACGGGCAGTATCATCTCCAGTTGCGGGATCATCATGGCGGGAACGTTCTTCTCGCTGATCATGGGGGGCGAACTGGTCGGGATGAAACAACTCGGCTTCGCCCTCTGCTTCGGCGTGCTGCTGGATACGTTTGTGGTGCGGCCTCTGCTCGTCCCGGCCTACCTTGTGCTGCTGCACGGCGGGCATTTCGGAAGCCTGGGCAAGTACCTGGGGCATTCGCACCCGACCAGTCCGCGGGATCTGCCGGCGACGACGCTGGTGCCGTAGAGCGGTGCGAAGGCTTGGAGACGCGGTCGAAGAGGGGAACTCTCACGAGTTCCGCTACAGCCGACTCGGCTACGGTTGGGGCGGGGAGGGCCGGGGGTCGTCGCGGTATTCGATTTCGCATCCCTTGGGGAGCGACTCGCCGACGAGGACCGGGCGACCGGCGAGGAGCGCGTCCACGGCGTCCACAACATAATGCTTGACGACTTCGCGGCGGTCGTGGTGATCGTCGAACGCGCCCATGTAGGCGACCTTTCGCTCTGAATCCAGAACGAACACCTGCGGGGTGACATACGCTCCGAAACTTCGGCCCACGGCCTGGCTCGGGTCGTGCAGATAGACGTATGGGCGTGGATCTTTCTCGAATCGCTCGCGGACCTTGTCCAACTGCTCGTTCGCGGCGGTGGCGACGGAGAGCGCGACGACGCGCAGGCCACGATCGGCGAAATCGGCGGTCAGTTCGGCGAACCGCGCTTCGTAGGCCTTGGAGACCGGGCACTTCTGAGAGGTGAAAATCAGCACGAGGAGGCGTGCGTCGTCGAAATCGGTCAGGGCGTAGCGGCGTCCGTCGACCGCGGCGAGCGCGGGGAAACTGGGGGCGGGATCACCCAGCTTCAGCACCTTATTGAATTTGGCGGGCTTGGGGCGGGACGATCTCTCTTGGGACGCCTGGGGATCAGGTTTCCCTGCTTCGGCGTTCGCTGGTGCGGGAGGTTCTTGTCCTCGCACCGCCGGGGCGTAAAGCGCCGCGAGCACAAACCCCATGCATCGGCGCACAAAAACGCCCCGCGTTACCGGAAGGGGGCCGGCGACGCGGGGCGGGGAGTGCGACAAAACTCGCATGAGAATATGTCCGACGGAACCGGCTACGGCAGTGGTTACGGCAGCGGTTTGACGCGAATGTTGCGGTACATCACGACGCTTTCCGGGTCGTGGGCTTGCAGCGCGAACTTGCCCTTGCCGAGTCGGTGGGTCGAGGTGACGCCTTCGGGTTCGGTGTAGTCGACGATCACTTTGCCATTCACCTTGATGACGATGTTCTGGCCTTTGACGATCACTTCGTGCGTCCACCATTCGTTGTCCTTGGCGGCCGCTTCGTAGAGCTTGACGATGAAATAGATGCTGCCGGTTTTGACCGGGTCTTTGTGGGTGTTGTTGATCTGCGTCTCGTGGCCCACGGTCGGCCAGCCTTCGAAGGGCTGACTGTGGAAGAAGATGCCGGAATTGCTGCCCGGCGTAGTCATCACCTCCGCCTTGAAATGGAAGTTGGTAAATTCCTGGTCTGTGAACAGATGCGACCGCTTCGGAGGCGTGACGATCGTTCCATCCGCGACCTTCCATTCGACGCCTTCGGTGGCCGACCAGCCGGTGAGGTCTTTGCCATTGAACAGGACGACCCAGCCCTCGCCCTCATCGGCGGCGGGGATCTGGTGGGTCAGGACTGCGAGCAGCAATCCGAACGTGAGCAGCGTGAAACGAGACGACAGCATCGGCGAGGCTCCCGGGTGCTTGGAGAATTCGGTGAGTGCGAAATCGGAAACGCTGTTTGATAACGCGCCGCTAGCGATGAAACAACCGGGGCAGAATAAGTCGCCGGGCGATCGCCGAGTGGAAGCTGGGCACGAGCGTGTCATTTCGGCGTGCGAGGTAATGGCGAGTCTGATTTCTGTTGGCGAACCGGTTGCCACGCGCGGCTTTCCTGCCGCAGGTGCGTTTTTTGGTGGTTGGTCGCGGAAGGTGTGGCTTCCTGTCGCTGCGCGACCCGACCACGAGGTGGTCGGGCCACCCCCGTTTTTCGGCGAGTTCCAGGAAGCAGGCGGACTGGGTGACTGCCGCGCTGTCTGGCGGTTGGCATGCTTGCCCCGAAACGGTGCAAGCATGGCACGCCCTGTGTTCCCATCGCGTCTGACTGCGAACTTCAACACTGCGACGGACCGCGTCGAATCGCGTTCGGGCCGCCGTCGCGTTCCAAACTGGATGATGAGGATCGTCTGGCCGATGCTCCTGGTGTTGATTGGTCTGGTTGTCTGTGACGTCGGGTATGCCCAGGACTCAAAACCCAAAACCGGGGCGAAAACCGCGCCAGAGGCCGCAGTCACCGAACCGGACACGCCCCCACCGGCTGAAGAGTCGACAGAGTCTGACGAGCTGCCGCTGCTTGAAGCGATGCAACTCCCCGAGCATGTCGCGTTGCTGAAGGGGCCTCCGGTCGATTGGCTGGTGCTGCGGTCGAAGCGGGTTCTGGTGGTCGAGCCGGTCTCGCCCCGGCCGGGCCTTCTGGAGGCGATCGATCGGCAACTCGAACAGGCGATCAAGAATCCGGAAACGGCGGGCAATTCCCCGGAAGCGCAAGCGAAACGGAGAGCGCTTCAATATGTTCCGCTCGTGCTGGCGGGAGAAGACGATGAGGACCTGCGGATTCAATACAAGCTGATCGGTGAGGTGATTTACTGGGAAGACCTGATGCTGCGGCGCGTCGATCGCCTGCTCGACGAAAAGCAGCTTCCCGAGGCGCTGGCCCTGTGGGTGGCCACCCATGATCGCGAGCCCGACTGGCCGGGCCTGGAAGAGCGTTATCAGCGACTGCTGTTTGTCGAGGGCGAGGGGAAGCGGGACCAGAATCGTCCCGAGGAAGCGCTGGCGCTGTTTGATGAACTATATGGTCGAAACGCCGCGTATCCCGATCTCGATTCGCGGTACGGGCAGGTGATTCGGGGTGAGGTCGACCGGGCCGTGGCCGCGGGGGACTTTCGCCGGGCACGATTCTTTCTGGGGCGGCTCCAGGCACGGTACCCGTCTCACCCGGTCGCAGCACAGATTGTCATGCAGTTGTCGTCGCGAGCGGCGGGTCTGATTCGCGACGCGCAGTCCGCCTCGCCCGATGCGGCACTCGATGCGATGGAACTGGCCGCGCGGGTCTGGCCTGCGACCCCCAATCTAATCGGGCCGTACCAGCGGGCACATTTGCAGTGGACCCGTGTGAGCGTGGGGCGGATCGCCCCCTCGGCCCAGCGGTCGTCGCCTTGGCCAATTCTTGACCAGGGATTGGACGCGTCTCTGGAGTGGGAGCCGTGGTTCGCCCCGGGAAGCTGGACGGAAGGCACAACCCGGTTTGAATCGCGGTGGTTTCGCGAGTGGGAACCCACCGAGCTGGGGCGGTCGCTCTTGTTCACGCTGCGCGACGAGCGGGGGCGACAGTTCACGGCTGGCGGGATCGCGAGACAACTGGCGACGATGCTCGACCCCAAGTCGCCCGACTACAGCGTCCGGCTGGCAGGAACGATTGACCGCCTCGAAGTGACCTCGCCGAACACTCTCAAACTCGACTTGCTGTCGGTTCCCTTGAGGCCCGAGGCGCTGCTCGCGACGTTGCCCGCGCCGAATCGGCGGGATGCGACGTCTTCTGGTGACGGCGTGAGGTCGCTGCGTCGATTCGGCCCGGCTCCGACGGATGTCTCGGGAGTGTGGTCCGCACGCTACCGCCGATCGTTCGTGAACTTGACGGGGAGTGGATCGCGTCCGCCCGTGGAGGTGCTGTTTCGCGATTACCCGACAGCGGATCGGGCGATTCAATCGTTTCTGCGGGGCGAGGTGACCATGCTCTCGCGGATTCCCCAATCGACTGTGCGAGAGTTTCAGAAGCGGACGGATGTGCTCACGCTGGCGTACGGGCTGCCAGAAACGCACCTGTTGCAGTTCTCGGCGACCTCGTCAGCGGTGGCCAATCGCGCATTGCGCAGGGCGTTGATGTACGCGCTGCCGCGTGATCGGATTCTGGCGGAGGCGTTTGGCGTTGCGGGAGAACCCGGATTGGCCCGGTTGACCACCGGGGTGGTGCCGACGACATCCTATGCGTTCGACAAGTCGCTGGTTCTGCCAACGACCGATCTGGTGGTGGCGCTGTCGCTGGCAATCGCGGCCAAAAAAGAGCTGGGCGGACAGTTACCAGAGCTGACACTGTGGCACCCGCTGGGCGCGGAGATCGCCGCGAGTGCCGCCGCCATCGCGGCCACGTGGAACCGGATCGGAATCAAGGCGACTGTTCGCTCGGAAGCCGAGCACCCCGATCCCGGTTCCAGCGACGTAGTTTACCGAACGGTGGCGATGGCGGAGCCGCTGGTGGAACTCTGGCTGTTTCTGTCGGGGACGGCGGACCCGACACTGTCGTCGCTGGATCGGTTCCCGGTCTGGCTGAGGCGATCGCTTTTGGAACTGGATACCGTGGGCGACATGGCGACGGCGACGCGGCTGCTGCACCGGTTGCAACGGCAGTTGTGGGCCGAGGCGGTTGTTGTTCCTCTCTGGGAGATTCAGCCCCACTTTGTGACGCGGAAGCAGGTGCGGGGCTTGCCAGCGGCCCCCATGACGCTGTTTCAGGGGATTGATCGCTGGCAGGTGGATGCGTGGTATCCTCCCGAATGAATCTTGCCGTCGGAGTTGTCGTCGAGTGATTCTCGTAGTGGATCACGGTGTTGCCGGAGGGAACGGTCGAGCTTCCGGACGCTGAAGTTTCCGGCTCTTGATGAATCGTTTCAATGTCCTGATTGAATGCCAGTAGCGTGACCATGGATTCTTTCCCACCAATCCCCGAGGCTGACCGCGACCTGATCGCCGCCATTCGTGCTGGCGACGAGGCGGCCTGGCAGGACTGCATCGACCGCTATGAAGGTCGGATTGTGGCGTTCGTGGAGAGTCGGCTCGGTGACCGCGGGATGGCCGAAGACATTGCCCAGGAAACGTTCCTCGGATTCATGACGAGCTTGCCTAACTACGACGAAGCGACGCCGCTCGAATCGTTCTTGTTTTCGATTGCCGCCCACAAGGTGATTGACGCCCTGCGGAAGAAAGGACGTCGCCCGCCGCTGCGGAGCTTTGAGGCGGCCGGCGGGACCGATACGGCCACCGGCGGATTTGAACCCGTCGCTTCGGGACGGAGGATTTCGAGTGCGGCGGCGAGTCGGGAACAGCAGCGGCGCGATGAGCAGGCGATCCGAGGGATTCTGGCGGAGCTGATCGGCCAGTGGACGGCCAAGGGCGACTACGAACGGCTGCACTGCCTGGAACTGCTCGTGGTGCTGGGGTGGCCCAACAAACGCGTCGCGGAACAGCTTGCGATTACCGAGCAGCAGGTCGCGAACCACAAGAGCTACGTGCTGCACCAGATTCGCCAGCGTCTGGAGCGGTTGGGAGTGACGCCGCCCAAGGACGTGGTCGAAACAGCCGTGGGATAGGCTTCCAGCCTGTCGAGTATTGAGGCTCTCTGAAGAGGAATCACAGGCGGGAAGCCTATCCCACGGCCGGATTCATGACGCGGGTGCTGAAGGATCTTCGGCCGTGTGTTGCAGGTGCTGGACCCAGGCCGGGGGGAAGTTCACGAAGACCCAGTCTTTGCGGACGCGCCGCGTGTCGAGATGCGGGCGGATGATGGCGTCGACGGCCGACATGCGGGCGCGTTCGGGACGCGGACCGATCCGTTTGCGCAGCGGGCGAATCGCCATGTACTCGAAGTACGAGAGCGTGCCCTCAGGGCCGAGCAGTCGGAAGTAGGCGTCGAACACCTTCTGGACGAGGTCTGGCGGGAAGTTGTTGAGCGGCAGGCCGGAGATCACAAAGTCGTAGGCGGTGTCGGACTGAAACTCTTCGAGCGGCACCTGGTGCACCAGCACCCGATCGCCCGCGTGCGCGAAGCCGGGCTGGGACGCGAGCTTGCCGCGGAGCAGGGTGACAAACTCGGGGTTCAGCTCGACGAGGTCGAGCCGGTCGTTCGGGCCGAGCAGGGAGACGACCTTTCGCGTGACGGCACCGGTCCCCGGCCCGACTTCGAGAATGCGCAGAGGGCGGCGCGTGGCCGGGTTGCCGACGCGCGCCAGTGGTGAGCAGAGCGCTCGCGCCAGAAAGCGGCTGCTGGGGGCGATCGATCCGGTCGTTTCGAACCGTTGTCGAAACTGCCGGAAGAACTCGAAATGGTCGGCGAGGAACTGCTTCATGGGGATTTTTGAGAGGATCCTTCGGGAGACATCACGTAGGGCAGGCTCCCGCCTGCCTTCCTGGGTGGTTGTGGCGTGACGGCGTTAGGCACATTCCGTTTGGATCGAGGGACGAGGGGTTCATCTTCTGACGGGGACTACCTGTGACCAGCCCCGGGGCCAGAATGAATCGAGCCCAGTCGAGTCAGGCAACAACAGAACGAAGTCTACACTCCAGGAAGGCAGGCGGGAGCCTGCCCTACGCAAAAGCACACTTCCGAATCGGTTGAAGCCGGGGGAGAGGTCGCTTGGTGTTTGTTCACGGGTGAGCGGTGGTGGGCAGTGCCCACCCTACCTGGCTGACAGGGTCGGCTCGCCTGTTCACGAGAGGAATCGACGGACTCAGATCAGTACACTCCACTGCGTGCAGGCCGAGAGGAAGCGAGCGGGTCGTGTCGATGAGCGGATTCGACCGCGCTCTGGACGAGGTTAACCAGTCCAACCTGTGGACCATCGCGAGGGAAGCCCGAATCATGCCGAGAACGCTGCGTCCTGGTGTTGTGATGGCCGTCTGGCTGGCGGTGCCGCTGTTGGCTGGTTCTCTGTTCGGGGCCGAACCGGCGGCGGCTCAACCTGTCCCGGCCGCGGTGGAAGACACGCCTGAGGCGCGGCTCAAGCGGTACTTCGCGGCGGAGACTCGAAAAATTGCGGATCGCTGCCTGACGGGGCTCACCACGAAGGAGGCCTGGCTGGCTGAAGTGCCCACCCGCCGTGGGCAGTTGGCGGAGATGCTGGGGCTGCCGTACCCGCTCCCCGAACCGGCCGCACGGTCGCCGCTCAACGCGGAGGTGGTGGGAACGTTCGACCACGACTTTCCCGAGGGAGCCATTACTGTCGAGCGGCTGCATTTTCAGTCGCTGCCCGGGCTGTATGTCACGGCGAATTTGTATCGCCCGAAAATGGTGGCGGAAGGGACGAAGCTGCCTGCGATTCTGTACGTCTGCGGGCATGGACTCGTGAAAGAGAAGGGCGTCAGCTACGGCAATAAAACGCACTACCAGCATCATGGCATCTGGTACGCGCGGAATGGCTATGTCTGCCTGATCATCGACACGATCCAACTCGGGGAACTCGAAGGCCTGCACCACGGCACCTACCGGTTCGGGCAGTGGCGGTGGAATTCGCTGGGGTACACCCCGGCGGGTGTCGAGACGTGGAACGGTGTTCGGGCACTCGATTACCTCGCCACGCGGCCCGAAGTCGACATGGCGCGGATTGGCGTCACCGGTCGCTCGGGGGGTGGGGCGTACAGTTGGTATCTGGCCGCGTTTGATGAGCGGATTGCGGCCGCCGTTCCGACGGCGGGAATCACCGATCTTGAAAACCATGTTGTCGATGGCGTGGTGGAAGGGCATTGCGACTGCATGTACCTGGTCAACACGTATCAGTGGGACTATGCCGACGTGGCGGCGCTGGTGGCTCCGCGGCCGCTGCTGATTTCGAACACCGACAAGGATGGGATCTTTCCGCTGGAAGGGGTGGTTCGGGTGCATGAGAAGACGCGGCGCGTCTATCGGCTGTTGGGGGCCGATGGGCAGTTGGGATTGCAGATCACTGAAGGTGGTCACAACGACACACAGGAGCTGCACATTCATGCGTTTCGGTGGTTCAACCGGTTTTTGAAGGGGGACGAGAAGTCGCCCGTGACGATCGTGGCGGAGAAGCATTTTCCGCCTGAGCGATTGAAGGTGTTTGAGACGCCCCCGGCGGATGAGCGGACGACGACGTGGCAAGAGCCGCCGGTGGGGTTGCGACCGGCATCGAAAGAGCCGAAATCTCCGGGGGAGGCCAGTGAGCGTTTTGAGGCGATCAAACAGGCACTGAAAGACAAGGTGGTACGAGCCTGGCCTGAGGCACCAGACACAATTCCAATCGTCCGTCAGACGAGCCACGAGACGGAAGGCATCGTACTGACGCGGATCGAGTTTCTGAGCCAGCCCGACGTGCGGCCAACGCTGTGGGTTGCACATCGAGCTGGGCTGGAGATCAGCGATGTGAAAACGCTGTCGTTGCAGCTTCTCGATGCTCGCTATTACCAGTTGCTCTCAAACGCGCTTCAGCCTGTGTATCCCGAGAACTTTGCGGGGGCAGTTGCCGTGCCGGATTCAAAATCGGCTGAGAGGGGCGTCAGTCTCTGGAAAGCGTGGAAGGGGCAGTTGGAGATGCAATCAGTGGCGTTGGTCTGGCTGGCGCCGCGGGGTGTGGGGCCGGATGGGTGGCCAGCGTCCGAACGAAAACAGACGCAGATTCACCGCCGGTTTCAACTGTTGGGGCAAACCCCCGATGGGATGCGTGCCTGGGACACGGTGGTCGCCCTTCGGCTGCTGCGGGAACAGGCAGGGTTTAATCTCGCGGTGATTCAACTTCGCGGCAATCGGGCTGCTGCGACCACGGTTTTGGTGGCGGCCGCGCTGTTTCCGCACGTCGTGCAGCTTGAGATCAATTCGCCCGAGCGAACTCTCGATTGGAACGGGGCCGACTTTTTGAACCTAGCCCGCGTGACTGACTTTCGAGAATTGACGTCAATGACTTTGCCCGATCTGGTCAGGGTTTTACCTGAGGTCGTAGGACGCGACTTGCAGCCCGGTCGGGAAGCGACCCGTTTCACCCCGAGCGTTCAATACAACGGAGCCGCCGTTCGTCGTGGGGAACTGGCGATTTATCCTCAAGGTGCCGATGCGGATGGCGTTCCGTGGATTCTGCCACTCGATCAGGACGAAGCGGCCCCGCGTCGCGTCGATGGACGACTGATTGCGATCCCAGTCGGTCCGGCCAAGATTGCGATTCGCAACGCCGGCGGGGTGCCTCACAAGTATGCGTTGCCCGACACGACTCCGTTGACGCAGGAGTTTGATGCGAACACGAAAACGATCGAACTGTCGATCTCTGATTGAGCGGAGTCACCTCGCTGCCCACTTCTCTCTCCGTGTTCTTCGTCTCACACCTGTACCACCCCGTCGAATCCCCGTCATAGCAATGCACCCTGCTGTCTCGTCTGCCATCGATCCACGCACGTCGTTTTGCGTCATGCTGCACGATGTCGCTCCTTGTTTTGAAGCCGAGGTCGACGAGTTTGCGCGCGTGCTGGGGCCACTGGTGGGAACCGCGATGTCCGCGGCGGTCGTCCCCTGTTGGGGCGGCAAGCCTTTGGACGAAGCGGATCGTCCATTTCTGGAGCGGGTGGCCCGCAACTATGGGAACATACAGCTCCATGGGTGCGAGCATTTCCGCCCGAAAGGGCGTGGCCTCGTCAGCCTGTTCGCTTCGGGCAAAGACGAGATGAACGGGCTCGATGCCACGGAGACCGATCGCCGGCTGGAACTCGGCCAGTCGTTACTGACCCGGTACTTTGGTCGACCGGCGACCGGGTTCATTGCGCCAACGTACCAGGTTGGCCTCGCCACGCCCGGCTGCCTGGCCCGGCATGGCATGCATTACACGGTGGGGTATCGCGGCATCACCTGCTCGTCTGGCGAGGCGACGCCCATTGCCACGTGGATCTGGGATGTCTCGCCGATCAAGCTGCTCTGCCGGGCGGGGTACCGCCTGGGAGAGCTGCAGCATCGGTTTCGCCCGGGAGTGCTCCCCTGCGTGACGCTCCACCCGCTCGATCTGCAGCGCAGGTTTCTGCCGCAGATTACGCGGACCGTTGAGAAACTGCTGCGGGAAGGACGGACCCCACGGTTGCTGGAGTCGCATGGCTATGGGCAGGCCCCCGCAGCGCCGGCGGATGAATCATCCGTCCCGCCGAGAACACCGCCCCACGCCAACTGAGCTGCGCCAGTCCCAACTTGGCGAACAGCGCCCGCACGAGCGTGCCCATCACAAACAGCCTTCCCAGGGGGGCCAGCAGCGCGGGCCAGAGGGAGTTGCCCAGCAGGCAGCAAGTCCCCACATCGGCCGCAATGCGCAGCCCGACGGCGACGGCCAAACCGAGGCCCGCGGCCGATTTCAGTTGCGACCAGTCGCCGGTCACTAGACCCGTCGTGGTCATGCCGAGCACGGCGACAAACGGCAGCAGAAACATCGCCGTCATACGGGCGAGCGTCGCTCCGAGTTGCCCGGCCGTCAGTCCGCCATGGAAGATGCGAGTCCATCCGTTCCAGGAGTCGATCGCCCGTGTGTAGGAACGTGTCTCCAGGAGACCGCCACTCTCGACCATCCCGAGCGCGACACCCTGCGATTTCGCCAGCCGGGCCAGCTTGAGGTCCTCGCTCACTTCGCGACGGACAGCCCGCCAGCCGCCAATCCGTGCCAACTCGCCCCGGCGGGCCAGAATGAACGCGCCGTTCGCATAGGCGGTGGGATGATTTGGATTGTTGACCAGTCGCGGCTGAAACCAGAGCAGCAGCGCTTCGGTGCAACAGGGGACCGTGACCCGCTCCCAGAGGGAGGGCATCACGAACCGGGGCGTCACGGTCAACAGACCCAGGCGCCGGGCCAACAGTTCCTCGACGGCCAGTCGCACGAGCGACGGGGTCTGGAACTGACAATCGGCATCGGTAAAGCAGACGAGGTCGGAAGCGGTGGACTCGACCGCTCGATGCAGTGCGTAAGGCTTACCGAACCATCCGGATGGCAACTGGTCGATGTCAACTGCGGTGAATCGAGTGGGAAATTCCACAGCGAGTCGCTGGAGAATCTCACCCGTGCCGTCTTCGCTGCGGTCATTGACGGCGACGACCTGGAGTGCGGGGTAGTCTTGCGCGAGGAGCGACCGAACACAGCGTTCGATGCAATCGGCCTCATTCCGGGCCGGGACGATCAGTGTCACCGTCGGGAGATTTTTGGAGGACGCCGTGCGGTTGGCGCTTGTATCAGGCGCCCCGAGAACCCGGCGGGTGCGAGCCGTCAAAACCATGAGGCACAGGGCCGCACACCAGAGTCCGACCAGACCCCAGGCGAGTCCGGCGACGATCAGTTCCGCCTCGTTCGACATGCCGCAAGTCCCCAGGGCCAGAGTAAGGCGACTGCCGAACGTCAGACCTGTAGCTTTGGACATGGACCGACCGAACGGCGAGTCGAACTCTGGTCTCCCTGGGGTTTCCTGAACGACCGAAGCGTTTGCAGCGACTACGCGGACTGAGAGGCCGGCGAGCCGACCTTGTGAGGGGTCGGTGGGACACGCGGGCGTGCGGGGAGACGCTCCGCTGGCAAGCGTGTTCCAGGTCTTGCGTGGATCGGGCGATTTCCACCGACCCCTGACAGGGTCGGCTCGCCACAGCGGGCAAGCGTTGTCATGGCGCGGGGATCTTTGGCCGCGCTATGGGGCCGGGTCGGGTTCAAACAGCAGGGGAATCGCTTCGGCGTTTTCGCCGGTCAGCAGTTGCAAGTAGAACCCGGCCAAACCCCGCGTGTCGGGCCGACCGAACCCGTAGGCGACGGGTCTTAGGAGCTCCACGGCCTCACCTGGTTTTCCCGATTCGAGTGCAACCGCGCCGGCCCACATCCTCGCTTCGGAGACGAGGCTGTCGCCTGGACCCAGCGCCGCAAAGCTGATGGACAGACCATCGAGAGGCCAGTTGCGACCGCGGGGACTGTTCCCTTTGGGAGGCAACGTCTGCAACAGCCCGGTGAGTGTCGACCGTTCCAGCTTGTCGACGCTTTCCAGCAGGATTGCCAGGGCCCGGTCGTAGTCGCCCTGAGCCAGATACGTCACCACCAGCGGTTCCCGGTACGACGTCAGGCCCGCCTGGTCGGATGGCAACTGCAGTTGCTGCAATTCGTTCCCGGCCTCTTCGATTCGGCCCAGTTCCAGCAGCAGGACGGCATAGAGGGCGCGGATCGGCAGATTCGAGGCCCACTTGTCCCGAGACTGTTCCAACAGGTCGACCGAGGTGACAAACAGGCCGAGCTGTGTCGCTCGCTGAACCTGCGCCAGTGGATCGGGCGTGTCGGCCGAAAACTGCTTCAGCTCTTCCTTGGCCGCGTTGACCACCTTCGAAATCTGGCCGCGCAGCGCGAATAGTTCGGCCAGAGGTTCTCGAAGAACTTCCCGCAGCACGCGACTGGAACGCTGCTTCGTCTGCAGCAAGTCGGTCAAGGCCTGGGCCTCGCGCAGAGCGAGTTCGGGCCGGGAGGCGAACTGATACAACTGCATCAGATTGCTGCGGGCCGACTCGAGTTCGGGACTGGCAACCAGCGCCTGTCGAAACGCTGCCACGGCGAGGTAGTAGCGGACATTCGCCGGCTCGGGTCCGAGGTTGGAGGGGGCAATTGTCCCTTCCCAGTTGATCATCAGCCTCTGACCGGTGCCCAGGGTTGACCAGGCCTCCGGAGACTTGGGATCGCTGGCCAGCCCCGCTTGTGCCAACTGCAAACCCCGAATCGCCAGGGCATGCCGCTGTCGCTGCCAGACGGGGGGGAGACTCGGTTCGGAGTGCAACCGGAAGTAGTGCAGCGCCTCGATCGATTCCCCCGGAATCACCCGACGAGGCGTCCAGATGTACCGGTCATAGAACGAGGGTGGCTGGGCCCACTGTTCGCGTGCCGGAGGAGCCGGGGTTCCCGTCTTGTAGACCTGCCGATCGAGATCGAACTGATGCGTCTCGAGGAAGGTCGCCAGTTCTGGCGAGGAGGTGTCGGTTCGAACGAACACGGCGGCGGCCGAGCCAAGATAGACCAGCTGCCAGGCCTGACCTTGCGCAATGAGTTCGATGAGGTGTGTATGGTCGGGAGCCTGGGCCACGCCGCCCGACAAGCGGGGCATGACCGACTGAATCCCATACTTGTCCAGCACGGTTTTCCAGACGGACGGGTCTCCCGCGTCGGGATTGTCTGGGTTGGGGCGCAATAGGGCGGTCCGGACCTTGCGATGGAGGGCGATCAGATTGTCGCGTCCCCGTCCGCCGTAGAGGCCAATCCGGCCATCAAAAAATGGCTTCACGCCACTGAAGATCAACTGGTCGCCTTGAGGGGGACGAATGTTGAAGGTGACCGGGGCGGGCAACTGTTTGGCGGCTTCGGCCGTCCCCCGCAGCGTGATCTCCTGCTGTTCGTCGAGACCCAGGCCGGTGACCGGCGCGATCGGTCCGGGAAGTCGCCCTGTCGCACCGAAGAAGGCAATCGCCGTGAAGGCCAGCACGGTGGCAGCCCGTCCCCCGCGCGAAAACAGCAGCTCCCGCGAATCGACCAGGTAGGTCAACCGGCAATTCCGCGCATACCAGACCTGCCCGTTGATGGCAGCCACGGCCGCGGCCACCACGGCAAACACCGGCAACTCGCGAATCGCGAGGCACCCCAAGACAAGCACCGCCAGCAAGACCGACAGATCTGCCCAGAGCAGTTGGCGACGGTTGAGGATCAGCGTTGTGACGGTCGCCAGAGTCAGAGCGATCAGGGCCAGCAGGCTGATATCGAACTCGGTCCAGAACAGAGGTTGGGTGATCGGGAAGTAGAGCAGCGCGGGTCCCGATGCGGCCGCCCCCTGGAGATAATCGCGAAAGGCGGGGTACTCGCGCATGTACAACTGGTAGGGCGCAAGCCAGACCCGCCATCCAAACGGATTG
>JAIXZD010000228.1 GCA_027489895.1 Planctomycetaceae bacterium | reverse complement strand
GGTCGGGCCACACACGTTGATGATTCCTCGCACCGTATAGCCCTTGGTCGCGGGAAGCCCCACCACCAGCGCCAGATGTCCCCCGGCCGAGCCTCCCATCAGCGCCACCCGGTTAGGGTCGATCCGATAGGTCGACTTGTTCGCGACCAGAAACTCGATCGCGGCCTCAACGTCCTGCTTTTGGGCGGGATACTTATGCTGTGGGGCAAATCGATACTGCACGGCCGCCGTCGCGAAGCCGATCTTGGCAAACCCGAGTTGCCCCTGCGCGTACTCCGCCTTCGATCCCAACCGCCAGCCGCCCCCGTGGATCAGGACGAGCAGAGGAAACGGCCCCTCACCCGCGGGCCGCACAAAGTCCAACTGCAGGTCTCCCCCGTCGGGAGACGCATAGACGATCCCCTTTTCGACGACAGGCTCTTCCGAAGCGCCGCAACCGACCCCCATCCCCGCCAGCATCGCGAGCGAAACCAGACCCAGCCAGACAGTTTTCATCGACAGCCTTCCAGGAAAAACCACGGGAACCACGCCCCGTCCTACCCGGCCAGGGTGATTCCGGTTTCGACGGCCGGAGTTGCGTGGGCGCGATTCGGATTGGAACGCTCACGCGTTCCGCTACCACAGCGTGGGAACCGCATCAGGTCAGCAGGGCATCGACGGCGAGCTGCAGTCGTCGCAGCATCGGACGCTTTTTCATCTGATGATCGCGCATCCGGTCGAGAATATCGCGCAGCACGCGGACCGCTTCCAGAATGTGGGGCCCTTTATTGAGCATCACACACTCCGCGCGAACCGCCATCGCCGCATCGGTGATTTCCGCACGCGAGGGGAGGCCCGTCTTCGCGAGCGTTTCCAGCACCTGCGTCGCCCAGACGACCGGCAGATGCGCCGCCTCGCACATCCACAAAATCTCTTCCTGCACTTCCGCCAGTCGTTCCCAGCCCAGTTCGACCGCGAGGTCCCCGCGAGCAATCATCACCCCGCTCGCCGACCCCCGCAGCGACGCCAGCAGGAGCGCCGGCAGGCTCTCGAACGCCTGGCGGTTTTCGATCTTCAGCACGATAGGCAAATCGGGCCGCCCCCGATCCGCCAGTTCCTGCTGCAGTTGACGAACATCGGCGGCGGTCCGCACAAACGAGTAGCCCACGAGGTCTGCGTGAGCGACCACGAAATCCAAGTCGCGCCGGTCCTTGTCCGTCAGAGCAGTCAAGTGCAGGTGGGTGTCGGGCAGGTTGATCCCCTTATCCGCCCGCAGCCGGCTGCCCGTCGCCGCGGCCGCCACGATCTCCAGCACGGCTTCTCCGGGGCGGACGGCGATCGTTCGCGCCGTGATCCGCCCATCGTCAAACTGAATCCTGTCTCCCACCGCAATATCCGCCAGCACGCTGGAGAGCGTACATCCAATCACCGCCGGCGCGATCAATCGCCCCTGAGTGTCGTAACGAGCGGGGGAACCGATCCGCTCGGAATCGCCCAGAACCAACTGATCGCCAGGATGTAGTGTCAGTTCCGAGGGCCGCGCCGGGAACTCGGCCACGCGACCTGCCGCCGTCGTCTTCCGGTTTTCGGCATCGCGGCGTCGAAGCTCAAGACCAGGCACCAAATAGGCCGTCGAGGACGATTCGCCCAAAGCCGCGGTCTCACAACACAGCGTGATTCGAACGCGGCGGCGGCGACCGCGAGAATCGTGGAATCGCAGCTCGTCGCCGGTTTTCCACTGCTCGAAATCGGCATCGCTCACCGGCACGATGGCATCCACCGGGCCGGGCGGCAGGGCGGCAGTGCCCGCCAGGTGAAACCAGATCCGTGCGGGAGACTCAACCTCACCCGAGACATCCCGGGCTGGGCTCCACTTGATGACCGCTGGCCCCGGAACGATCGGCCCGGTTCGAACTTTGGGACCGCCCAGGTCCATCAGCACCGAACAGGCCCGGCCCTGCTCCAGACAGACCGACCGCAAGTGGTCGATCATCTGGCCCCAGGCCACCTCGTCATCATGCGCACAGTTGACGCGCATGCAGTTCATGCCCGCGGCCACCAGTTGCGCGATCAGGTCCCGATCGCCCGCCGCCTCCGAAGGCATCGTCACCATGATGTGCGCCGACTGGTCGGCCGGACACGGGCCAAACAGCCGTTCGGTCGATTGAGCCAGCAGGTCCCGACTGTGCGCTGCATTCAGTGGCTGGGGAGACACGACCGGCGGTGCATCGGAGGGCAGCCCCGCCAGGCGGCGCAGCACCTCCATCACGGCGACAAGCGTCGCCATCACATGCGCTTCACAGCCTCCCAACGACGACAATCCCCGTGGGATCAGTTCCTCTTGCACCCCGCGCAAGTCCTGCCGTCGCAGCGCGATGTAATGCAACAGGTTGCGGGCACTTTCGCGATGGTCCGGAGACAGTTCCGCGAGCAGCGTCGCGGCCTGTCGTTCCAGCGCGAGCATGTCTTCAACCAGGCCTGCCAGCCGGGCCAGCAAGGGAGCCACAGCCTGCGGAGTCCACGAGGCCGAGGAGCCAGCCATTGCACAACCAACCAGGTGAAGCCAAACGAAAACCGGGAAACCGAATCGACTCGACAACCTGCTGCCAAACCGACGCCCCGTAAACACCAATGCCCTGTCAATTGAACAGGTCGATCTGCTCCTGACAATTCAACTCCTGCCAGACTCAAGCCACTCCTCACAGACCAACGAAATCTTCACATGGTGGGCTGGAGAGTCGGGACTTCGTGAACCAATTCAGGCGTGCCGACAAAAGTCGGTGGACGACGGCGTTTCCGGGGTGGACTGCCAGCGAGAGTCGTTCCGCCTTCGGGCGCTAACGCTTCCGGCTCTCCCCATCTCGTCAGTCGCCAGAGCAGGTTCGGCGACCATACCCGAAGCCATTCTCCCCACGTCTCCAAGATTCCTGCACAATCTCATCCCGCATACGATTCTTTTTGTGACGGATGCAAAGCCGGCGGGGGACGTCCGAGTCTTCTCCCCGGCCGTTCCAGCGGGCTCAGCCAAGCAGGAGTGGGATCATGGCGCGAATCGGATGGGTCGAAGAGGCGGACGCCACGGGCGAGACGGCCGAGTTGTATGACGCCTGGCGCCAGGCCAATCCCTCGCGCGACAAGATTCCCGACATCCTGAAATGCTTCAGCACCCGTCCCGACGTGCTCAAGCACATGCTCGCCTTCTCCTACGAATTGCACTTCCGCGATGGGGCGCTGACCTGGGCGACGAAAGAACTGCTGGCGACCTACGTCTCGGCCCTCAATCGCTGCGAGTACTGCGCGTCATCCCACGCCTGTTTCCTTGAGTACAAAGACCCGCGCGGTGACGTCGTCGCCGCCCTGAGACGAGGCGACCTGGACCGTGCTCCCGTCACCGACGCCGAACGCGCCCTGCTGGCCTTCTCCGGCCGGTTGACGCTCACCTCGCACGAGGTGACCGATGCCGACGTCGACCGCCTTCGCCAGGCAAGCTGGGCCGAACCGCAGATCGCCGAGACCGTTTACGTGGTCGCGATGTTCAACCTGTTCAACCGGGTCGCCAACGCCTTCGGCCTTGCTCCCGTCGACTACCGCCAGATCCTCGCCCAGCCCGAATTCAAAGGCTCCTTCGAGAATCCCGTAGGCCAGAATTCGGTGACCCAAAATCCAGGGGGATAGATGCCTGCACAAACGTCACCCCCCCGTCACTACGCCTGCATTGGAACCGTGGCAGCGTGGACCGAGGGCGCTCCTGACCGCCGGCACGACGGTTGGGGGTAGTAAAAACCCGCAGTTAGGCCTCACAACTGGTTTTGGTGATGCGTTCACCAGCCGGGTCCATTGGAAAACAGATCAGAATTCAGGCCGGGGCGGTTCCAGGCCGTATTGTTCAAGCAGTCCGTTCCGCCGCGAGTGTCAGTTGTTCGCCCGCCGGGCGATCCAGGGTGGAACTGAACATCTGGCCGCTTTTCGCTCGCAGCCCCTATGTCGACCTCGTCTCCCGCCGCCGCCGAATCCCGACTGATTCGTTCCCTCACCCGTGTGCTCGACACGCTCGACAAGTGGGATGAGCGTCTGACCGATCACTATTCATCGCAACGGAAGCATGATCGGCAGGGGTTGCGGACTCCCGTGACCGTACGGGTCCCACTCGCGGGGCCCGATGGTCAACCGACACCGGTCACAATCGGTGCCTGGATGAGAAACGTGTCGTCCGGCGGCATGTCGTTTATCTCGGATTCGAAGTTCGAGGCCACCCGTATCCTCGTTGGATTCCGGCTGGATGGCGTCAACGAGACCTGGTACCACGCGCAAGTGATGCGAGCCCGCGAGGTGGTCGACGCCTTCTGGGAGTACGGCGTCGCATTTCGAGGCAAAGCGAGCTGACACCAGAACTTCGCCATGAACTCAACCGGCCCGCGGACAACGGCTCTTCCCATGCGTTAGCCGGGTTCCGTGGCCGCCCCGGAGATCCATTGGCTTGCGAGTTCGTTGCGCGAGCGTTGCGACTCCCTTCGGATCGCCTTGCCGCGGGGTGGTTCGAGC
This sequence comes from Planctomycetaceae bacterium, assembly GCA_027489895.1. Taxonomy (GTDB): domain Bacteria; phylum Planctomycetota; class Planctomycetia; order Planctomycetales; family Planctomycetaceae; genus JAIXZD01. Next base: position 6,394 of record JAIXZD010000228.1, on the reverse strand, counting down.
GATGGGGATGAAGTTCCATCCCTCCTTCCCGGATTTTCCTGCCCGAAAAGGTTTCCCCGGTGTCCCAACCGGGTAGACTCCACGGGGCCTGTGGGTTTGGAATCTAGAGAATTTGGAAGTTGTCTGTTCCATCGTAACGGACCAACAGGCTGGTCGCTCGGCGGGTTGAGTTGTGCAGGGAGTGCCTGTGCTCGCTTCGGCGACGGTCCGCCGCTAGGACGCAGTGCCTGTGCCAACTACCAATTGTCCATCGGCGGTGCTCCATCTGGTGGCCGCGATGTCCGCGTTCGATAACGAGGGGCGATTGTGCTGGCACAATCACGCCGCCCGGAGTCTGTTTGGCGGCTGCCACCCCCTCGAGCAGGTCGTCGCTGCCGACCGGGACCGGCTGAAACAACTCGTGTCCGAACCTGCTGGCAGGCCCTCGCGCCCTTTCGAATTTCTGCTGAATGGTGTGCAGCGGATCTGGCTGGAAGGGGTTGCAACCCGCGTCTCGGAATCGTCGGCCTCTGCAGGCTGCGTCGTGCAGTGGTGGGATGTCACCGCGATGTTCGGGCAAGTCGAATGCTTCCGTCGCTCGTTCGGAATGTTCGAGCATGTGCGCGACGCCATCATCGCGACCGACCTCAGTGGCGTGGTGACGTACTGGAATCCCGGCGCGGAGCGGCTGTTTGGCTGGAAGGCCTCCGAGATGATCGGGCGTCCTTACATAGACCGGATTCCCGAAGAGGGAAAGGCGGAGGTCCTGGCTCATCTCGCCTCACGGGCGGAAGGGACGAGTTTCGAAGGTCAGTTCCTCGACTGGCGCAAGGACGGTAGCCGTGTCTGGATCGACGCACGCGTGGGACGGTATCTCGATACGGCGGGAAATCCCGCGGGTCTCGTGGGGATCTCCCACGATATCACCGAGCGTAAGCAGGCCGAGGAAGAACTCTTCCAGTCCCGCGCCCGGCTGAAATCCATCCTCGATGCGATTCCCGATGCCGTGTTTCTTGTCGCGGAAACCGGCATCGTCAGCGAGGTGTTCAGTTCCCGGCCTCAGATTCTGGTGCGGCCACCACAGGAACTCGGGGGCGCCCGAATGGAAGAGCTCGCCCCGCCCAATGTGCTGGAATCCGTGCAGCCGGTTCTGCAACGCGTCGCCACCAATCTCAGGCCGGAATCCGTCACCGTTGAGGGCGACTTCGAAGGGGAACATCGGCATTTCGACCTGCTGGTCGCCCCGGACACCCCTTCGGGCTGGATTGTCGTGGTCACCGAGATCACCGCACGTGTCCAGGCCGAGACAAAACTCGAGCGTCGCATGCAGCAGGCCCAGAAGCTGGAGAGCCTGGGGTTGCTGGCCGGCGGCATTGCTCACGACTTCAACAACCTGCTGACCGGCATCCTCGGGTTTGCCGACCTCGCCCGGGATGGCACGCCGCCGGAACTGCCCGCATCCCGCCATCTGAGTGAAATCGAAACCTCCGCCCGCCGCGCCGCGGAACTATGCCGCCAGTTGCTCGCCTATGCCGGGAGAGGAAAGTTTATCTCGCAGCCAGTCGCGCTGTCCGATGTCGTGGCGGAGATGTACGAGCTGCTCTCGGCCGTCATTTCGAAACGCGCCCGGTTCGAGCTGCAACTGGCCTCCAATCTGCCCGCCATCGAGGTCGATCCGTCGCAGATGCGGCAGGTGGTGATGAACCTGATCACCAATGCGTCCGATGCCGTCGATGCCACCGGCGGCGAAGTCTTTCTGCGAACCGGTCAATGCGAGATCGACAATCTCGTCGAGGTTGGAACATTCGTTTCGGGAGAGGCCACGCCCGGAAACTACGTCTTTCTCGAGGTTCGCGACACCGGCTGTGGAATGACACCCGAAGTGGCGGCGCTCGTGTTCGATCCATTCTATTCCACGAAGCCCAGTGGCCGCGGGTTGGGGCTGGCCGCAGTGATTGGAATTGTTCGAGCCCATCGGGGGATGATCCGACTTGCCAGTCACCCCGGGCAGGGAAGCTGCTTTACGGTGTACATGCCCGCATCCCGACTGTCCGCCGATGCCCTCACCCCACGGCCTCCGGCGGCCCGCAGCAACCGCCGCCGTGGCGAGATTCTCGCGATCGATGACGAACCAGCCCTGCGCCTGCTCATTCGTACCGGACTGGAATCGGCCGGGTTCAAGACGGTCGTCGCCGCCAATGGACAGGCCGGTCTCGCGCTGGTTGATGCGCCGAAACAGCGGTTTGATGCCGCCATCATCGATCTCACCTTGCCTGATGTTCGTGGTCAGGACCTGATCGAACAGATCAAGTCGCGTCAGGCCGAGTTGCCGGTGGTTGTCATCAGTGGGTACTCCGAGGAAGACCTGGGCAACTGGTACCAGCGATTTTCGAACACAACGTTCCTGCAAAAACCATTCACGGTGCCCGAACTGATCGCGTCGCTCCGCCTGGTCCTGGGGCGCTAAGACCGCGTCAGGCAAGTCGTGGCGGAAGCCGTTGTGAAACTCGTAGCGGAAGTCGTGAGACATCCCCTCCGCTCTCTTCGTCAGACACAATCTCCGATTTCCCGTTCCGTCGCCTCAACCTCCACACCGCAGCGGCACGACTTCGCCGCAGGCCGGGATCAGGCCGGGCCATTCCTGGACTGGTCTCCCGGCCAGATGACCTCGCAACGTGGCGATTGGTCCCCCATGGGTCACGACGAGCAGGGATTCGACATGGAGCTGACGAGCCAGTTCCACCAGCTCGCCCCATGCTGCCAGCACCCGATCACGCAGGGCGAACATCGTTTCCCCGCCGGGGGCGGAGAACGTCGCGGGTTCGAGCAGGAGCCGATCCATCGCATTGCCCGATTCGGCATAGATCGCGTCCCACGTGCGCAGCTCCCAGGTGCCCAGGTGGATTTCACGCAGACGCGGTTCGTGAATCACATCGACCTGAAACGCCTGCGCCAGATGAATGGCCGGGTCGCGTGACCGGGACAGCCCCGTTTCGACAACCCGTGCGGGCGCCGCCTCGGACCAGTTGCCAGCCATGGCCGCGATCGCCGGTTCCCAACCCGGTTCGAGCTCGACGTCGCTCCCCCCATAGCAGACCCCCTTGAATCGGGCCGCGACCGGAGGATGCCGCATCAGATGGATCGTCGCGGTCATGCGGCGGGCCAAAACGCGCCAAAAATCGTCCCGACCAGGGCCGCGTACACGACCGACTCGAGCACATGTCCCACGACCCGGGCGCGGAACCAGATCGCATGTTGGAGAATTCCCGTCAGGAACGTGAGCACCGAGGCGGTGGCGAAGAATCGGAACACTTCGCGAAACGTGGCACCCGGCTTCAGCCCGAGCGTTCCGAGGTAGGCCAGACAGAACGAGACCACGAGGTAACTGACCAGAGTCAGTCCGAGATTCCGCCCCATGCTCATGCCCGGGAAGACGGTCAGCACACCCATTGGCCCTCGATTCGCTTTTTCGGCGTGCTCCGCCTGCGGCGTGCCGGGAGCGCAATACGGGAAAGCATAATTTCCCGGTGGGACACCCGCCGACCGAATCGCGTCGGACACCGTCGATTCCCCGGGCATCGCCTTCCAGTCGTCCCGATGATTGGGAATGACGACCCAGGAGATAAAGCTCGCAAAAAACAGCACGACGCCCGTCAAAACCACCGGCAGCAGCAATGCCACAAGAGAAACCATGTTGCGCCCCACCCCCAGATCCACATCCCCGTGAACGACAGCCGCCCACTGCGAACCAGCCACCCTAACACGGCTGAGCCGCCGACGGGAATCGTACGAACAAACGGCGCGAAGAATTGGACCGTTGCCGATTCCCGGGGAATCGAGAGAGCCGGAAGCGTCAGCGCCCGGAGATGCGACTAATCAGGTGCGACTAACCGCTCTCGACCATCATCCCCACTAACACCTGGCGCCGGTCTGCCTTAACTGAAGATTGGCAGCCAGGGTGAATTACGTCGCCAGTCGCCGCGGCTGCAGGCTGCGGAAGGCCTCTTCCTCGGCCGTGGTCAGACAGCAGGCGTAGGCAAACTGACCTTCCACCCACCAGGTCGCCGCGAATCGGTCGACATAGCGCAGACTTCCCGAGAGGTAGACCGTGCTTGCGGGGCGATCCGCCAGACTGGCCACGGGGATGATCAACAACCGTCCCTGGACCACGCCGTTTCGCCGCCGAAACGCAAACTGAATCACCTCGACTAATCGGCCACGAACCTCAACGACCGCGGGCACCGCACCACTCAGCAAGCGCCGGTCGAGCGAGGCGGGCCAGGCACCGGGAACACCAGCCGACCCTTCCCGCAACAGTGCGGCCTGACCCAGGCTGGCCAGTTCGACTTCCGCTCGATCGAGTCGGGCCGGGCGGCTCATCAGCAGGAACGTGCCCAAGCCAACCAGCAAGAGCGCCGCAACCGACCAGATCACCAGACGACGAACCCCGCGCCGCGAAGTCTTCGGCAACGCTGGTCGGGCGGCCGGCATCGCCGCGCCGCTTCGAGTGTCAGCGGCGGGTGACGAGTGAGCACCGGTCGAGGAGTCCACGGGGACCGACTCCAGCAGCGACAGCAGGCGTGCCTTCGCCCCGGCCGATTCAGCCACCACATGCGTCGACTCATCGGCTGCCAGCCAGGCGACCAGACGATGCTTCAGCCGGACTTCGAAGTCGCGCAGCCGGGCGGCCTCGTCCCGACAGTCTCCGCACCATCCCAAATGACGCTCGGCCTCGCGCCGGACACCGCCCGCAACGCCACCTGCGTCGTCATCGACAACCGACGGTCTCGATGCCAGCCAGAGGCGTACGTCACCACAGTTCATTCCCACTGGATCGTTCCCACACCCCGTTGCATTGCCACGTCCCTGTGTTGTGCTAAACCATCGTTGTGTCAATTCTTCGATCTCTCCAACGCCGTCACGCGTCCACCCGAACCCGCAATCGTTTCTGAAGGTCTTCAGGTGTTCGTCACGACTCGCGTTTCCGGCTCCAACCAGTCTCGCAAGGCCGAGCGAGCCCGGGCGAGGCGACTCATCACCGTTCCCTGCGGCAGCTCCAGTGCGTCGGCAATCTCCCGGTACGACGCCCCTTCCCCATAAAACATCAGCACGACCGCCCGGAACTCCGGTGACAGGCGGTTGAGCGCCTCAGGCAGATCGAGCAGACCGGACCGATCGACCTCGTCGCGGGCTGCGACGGCCAGCAATTCCGGCTCGGCTTCGGTGCTTTCACGCCGTCGCCGTCTCAAGCCTGCCAGAAACAGATTTCTCAGAGTCGTCTTCAACCAGCCCAATGCACGATCTGGCTCGTGCAACTGACTAACCCGCTCCAGTGCGACAAGAAAGGTCTCCTGGACCAGATCTTCCGCCGCTGGAACACTGCCTCCCAGGCGCAGTGCGTACCGGAACAGTGGGTCGTAGCAAGACGCGACCAGTTGCTGGACGAGTGCTCGACTCTCTTCCGAATCCATACCGCCTCCCGGTGCTCAGATGCGCGATCACCCTCACCTATTCCCCAGTTTCGCCTGCGGGACGAAAAACTTCACGTCTCTCCCGCAGATTTCGGCTTCCGGAGCGGTACCGCGGTGCTCTGGTCTTCTCCCCTGATGCTGCTCACTTGATGATCAGCCGAGTGGAGCCGGAAGCGACAGCGCCCGGAGGTCAGGCAAGTCGGGACGGCAATTTGCACTAGAATGTCGCGAAGTCGACAGCACACGTCCGCGCGAACAAACGGGGCGAGATGGGAAGGTGGGGGATTCAGCCCGTTTACGCTGTGGGTTGGCCGGACGCGCGGACTGGATGGCGCCAGGTCGACTTCCTGGAGAGAAAAAATCTCACGAGGTGGCGGGAATATTGCGAACGGTTCGCGCATCGTAGAGAACGAGACTTGTCAGGATCGAGTGCGGGACCGCCCGTTCGTGCGAATCGACGCGGATAACGGACACCCTTGTATTCACCGCCCGCTCCGGATCCGACTCCCCTAGGAGAATTCAGATGAAGAATCTTGCCTCGCTGATCGCTTCGGTTTCGTTGGCGGGTGTTCTGGTCGGCTGTGCTCCGGCCCCAGCCCCGGCCCCGGCCCCGACGCCTCCCCCCGCCATGACCGAACCGGCCGCCCCGGCCGCTCCGGCGGAAGCCGCCCCGGCTGCCCCGGCCGAAGCTGCTCCGGCCGCTCCGGCGGAAGCCGCCCCGGCTGCCCCGGCCGAAGCTGCCCCGGCCGCTCCGGCGGAAGCTCCGGCTGCTCCGGCCGAAGCCCCGGCCGCCCCGGCCGAAGAAAAGAAGCCCGAGTAATCTGGTTTCTTTCGACGCCGGTCTTCGTCACACGGATTGCGTCACCGCAATCCGCGTGGCGAATGATTGCGAAAACAACCACAGCCTTCGCCAGACAACTGTCCGGCGAAGGCTGTTGGTGTTT
>JAIXZD010000105.1 GCA_027489895.1 Planctomycetaceae bacterium | reverse complement strand
GGGGAGTTGCTGCTGGAAGACGAGGTGGTTTCTGTGGACGATCAACCGTCGGTTCACAACGCGATACCGAACGCGAATCAGCACTCGATTCCGTGTGATCCGGTCCTGCTCGAGATCTACAACAGCCGGTTTGCTTCGATCGCCGAGGGGATGGGGCTGACGCTGCAGCGGACATCGTGTTCGACGAATGTCAAAGAGCGACTCGACTTCAGTTGTGCGATCTTCGATCCCCGGGGCCAACTCGTTGTTAACGCCCCGCATATCCCCGTGCATCTGGGAGCGATGGGCGAGACCGTTCGCCGCGTCCTGCTCGATAACCCCGACCTTGGCCCAGGCGATGTGATCGTCACTAACGACCCGTATCGCGGCGGATCCCACCTGCCCGATGTCACGGTCGTTTCGCCCGTTCACCATCCCCACTCGGGGGTGCTGTTGTTCCTCACGGCCAGTCGCGCGCATCACGCCGAGATCGGCGGCATCGTCCCTGGCAGCATGCCCCCGTTTTCCAAGAATCTCGGTGAAGAGGGTGTTCTGATTCGCAATCTGCGGCTGATTTCCCGCGGCGTGTCGCACGAGCAGGAACTGGAGTCGCTGCTTGGATCGGGGCGGTTTCCGTCTCGCAACATTCCTGACAACCTGGCCGATGTCGCGGCACAGGTCGCCGCCAACCAGAGCGGCACGGCTCGGCTGCTCGAACTGGTCGCCACCGAATCGCTGCCCGTCGTGCAGGCCTATATGGGACATATTCAAGCGGCGGCCGAACGCAAGATGCGGATGGCGCTGCTGCGGTTCGGCGACGGCACGTACACGCGGACGGATCATCTCGACGACGGCACGCCGATTGTCGTGACGATCACCAAAACCGGCGACGCGGCCACGATCGATTTTGCGGGGACGGGGCCTGTCGTCGCGGGCAACCTCAATGCGAACCGGGCGATTGTCACGGCGGCGGTGCTGTATGTCTTCCGTTGCCTACTGGGCGAAGAAATCCCCCTTAACGCGGGCGTGCTCGCGCCGCTGACGATTCGCATCCCAGAGTGCCTACTCAACCCGCCCGAGGCGGTGCGTCCTGAAGATTGCCCGGCGATCGTCGGGGGGAATGTGGAAACGTCGCAGCGGGTCGTCGATGTTCTGCTCGGGGCGTTGGGGTTGGCCGCGGGCAGCCAGGGGACGATGAACAACTTCACGTTTGGCGATGGCACGTTTGGATACTACGAGACGATTTGCGGTGGAGCAGGGGCGACGCCCATGGCTCACGGATCAGATGCGGTTCATACGCACATGACGAACACGCGATTGACCGATGCCGAGATCATCGAGCGGCGCTACCCGGTCCGCATTCGCGAGTTCGCCATCCGTCGGGGATCGGGCGGTGCGGGACAGTATCACGGCGGAGACGGCGTGATCCGGCGGATCGAGTTTCTGAAGCCGCTCGCGGTTTCGTTGCTGACCGAGCGTCGCGGCGAGTTTCCGCCCTACGGCTTGGCCGGTGGACAGCCGGGTGCGATCGGCCGCAACACGCTGACCCGCGAGAACGGCGAATCAATTGATCTCGGCGGCAAACGCCAGTTCCAGGCGGAGGCGGGCGATCTCCTTACGATCGAGACGCCCGGCGGCGGCGGATATGGAGCGTAGGGGCTCCATTCATCGCCTGGTGTTTGTTCGCGTCAGAACGGAGCAAGTCAAAAGTCAGAAGTGATCGCTCGTGGGCGACGCTGGTAAGCAGATCGAAATGAGGATTGGTTGTTGATCGCTGGTAAGCAGTGGTGGGCAGTGCCCACCCTACAAGAGGGCGACGGGTTCCTGGCGGAGCGCGATGAGGCCGGCGAGGAAGCCGCCTTTGAAGCCCGCGTCGATGTTGACGACGGCGACATGGGCCGCGCAGCAGTTGAGCATCGTCAGGACGGCGGCGAAGCCGTTGAGGTGTGCCCCGTAGCCGACGCTCGTCGGGACACCAATCACCGGGACGGCGACATACCCCGCAACCACCGAGGGGAGCGCGGCTTCCATGCCCGCCACCACGACAATGGCGTGGGCCGGGGCGAAGCGCGGCAACTGATCGGGCAGGCGATGCGGTCCGGCGACGCCCACGTCGTAGATCAGTTCGACTTCGCAGCCCATCCACCGCGCGGTCTCGGCGGCTTCTTCGGCGACCGGGCGATCGCCCGTGCCGGCGGTGATGATGGCGACGCGGGCGGGGCCGGAGGTTGACCGGTCGCAACTGCCGATTCGCAAGGTGCGGGCGGTCGGGTTGTGGACCACCTCGGGGAGTTCGGCACAAACTTCGGCGGCCTGGTCGGGAGTGATACGGGTCGCGAGGCAGGCCTGACCATGCCGGCGCTGGGCGCGGAAGATGTCGACGATCGCCGTCGAGGTTTTGCCGGGACCGTAGACCACTTCGGGGAACCCACAGCGACGGAGACGATCGAGATCGATCCGGGCGGCGGGAGTGACTTCCGTCGTGGGGGTTGCAGGTTGGCTGCCGGAGGACGCGGCATCACCGATCAGCCGGGCGGCTTCGTCGGGGGCGAGTTCGCCACGCGAGACGCGGTCGAGAAGATGCAATAGCGGCAGTTGCATGGCACGGCTCTGAGTGCGGGGAAGTCGTCCCTCGTTGTAGAGAGCCTGAGCGGCGAACGGAAGCCGTTCGGTGCGATTCGGTACTGTGCGATGCGACGCTGTGCTGTGAGACCCAGGCGAGCCGACCCTGTGAGGGGTCGGTGGGAGAGATGGGGGCTGTTGGTGTGTGTCGGGTTTGGTAGTCGGGGGTTCCACCGACCCCTGATAGGGTCGGCTCGCCTGAACACGCCTGACTGTGCCCGAATACGATGATTACTTCTTCGTGGTGTCGGCGGGTTGCGCCGCGATCTGGGTGCCGATCGTTTTCAGGTAGGCGTAGAGATCGGCGAGGTCCGTGGGCTTCAGGTCTTTGAGCAGCCCCGTCGGCATCAGCGAGGAATTGAGGGCCTGCTTGGACTCGATGTCGCCCGCTTCGATGCGATGGGTCTGGCTGGTTCCATTCCGCAGCATCACGCCGTCGGTGTCTTCGTAGACGATGAGTCCCGTGTACGACTTGCCCTGTTTCGTTTCGACCATCAGGGTCTGGTAGCGGGGCGAGATGTCGCGGTTCGGCAGGTGAATCGCGATGAACAGGTCTTCCTTCGAGAAGCGTCCCGTGGCACCGGCGAGGTCGGGGCCCAGCCCCCGTCCGCCGGTGTGGCATTGGGCACAGCCACGTTCGATGTAGAGCTTCTTGCCGCGCGACAGATCGCCGGCAGCCCAGTCGGTTTTGGCGAGCAGTGCCTGGAGGCCTTCAAGATCGGCGGCCTTGGTTCCGAGGCTTTCCGCCGCGGCCTGAGGATGCGTTTTCAGGACCCAGTCGGCCCATTTCTCGACAATCGCCAGTTGCTCGGGCTGCGTCTTCGCGGTGGCGATGTCGCCAAACTCCTGCTTCGTGTTGCGAGCGAGCAGGGCGATCGCGCGGTTCCGCAGTTCGAGGTGGGCCGGTTCCGTCGTCAACCGGCGGGCGAGCTTGGCGAGCTGAGCGATCTCCCGCGGATCGTTCTTTTCGGGCAGCTTTTCGAGGCCCGTGAGGCAGGCAGTGAGCACTTCGGGTGGTTCCTGGTCGAGGCCGAGCGCGAACCGCTCGCGGTCCTGCTCTTCCGGGGCTTCAGACAGGACGATCAGCGAGGACATTCGCAGGTCGTAGCGATGGGCCTGCTGACGGACGCGGTCGTAGTACTCCTTGCTGCGGCCGAAGCCGAGCGTGAAGACGGCATCGTTGTTCCAGGCGTAGTCGGGATTGGAGTCCATCTGCTGGGCGAACGCGGCGACTGCTTTCGGCACGTCTTCGCCGGGAATCTTGGCGAGGAACAGCACATGGGCCGGTCGACCGAAGCCTGCCTGGGGGACGAGCCGCGCGGCGAGGTCTTCGTCGAGTTCGACATGGCGGGTGTACAGCTCTCCGATCCGCTCGGCCCAGTGGGAATCGATTCCCCAGCCGCGCTTGGCGACCTTGCCATCGAGGTCGACAAGCGCCTTGGCGATGGCGGTTGACGCCGCCTCGCCGCGCTCGGTCGAGACGCGTGCGGCACAGATGAGGTAGTGGACGTCGTCGGTGGGGCTGGTTTCGGCGGTGATCTTCGCGAGCAGCTTGTCGAGCGTTTCGGGGTTGGACGAGCCGAGCATGGCGATCGTGCGGGCCAGCTCGAAATCGAGCGGAGCGTCGCCCGTGGGGAACACCTTGCCGAGCGAGACGCGCAGGGCATCGAGCTCGCGTTCGTGGGTCGCCAGATCGATCGGCGGGGCGTAGCCGTCGAACACGGGAGCGGCCCCTTCGATGGACCCGAGGTCACCCAGTGCGATCTGGATCAGTCGGACGGCTTCCCGCTTCAGCTCGGGATCGACCTTGGCTTCGAGGACGCGGCGGCCCACTTCGGCCCCGTACACCTGCACGCCAAAGTTTCGAGCCTGCTGACGCCAAGTGTAGGCGAGGGCAGCGGTGATTGCGGCCTGCCAGTTCTGCTTGCGACCGGCTTCGGCGATTTCCTTCATGGGCGCAGGTTCGACGGCGGGGAACAGCCGCACGACCTGCATCCGAACGATTCGAGAGGGGTCACCCAGGAGCTTGCTGAGCGGCGAGACGAGTCCCGTCGCCAGCTTCGGATGCCGGGCGAGTGTCTGCACGGCTTTGAGGCGGACACGCGGATCGATATCGACGAGGAACGGGACAAACGTTTCGCCGGTGAAGGCGGAGTCGGTCACTACCCCCGCGGACCAGATCGCATGGGCGCGGACTTCGGGAGAGCGCGAGGTGGCGAGGATCTCGAGGGCGGTGGTCGGCAGGCCGCCGAACAGTTCGGTCACGATTTCGATGGCGCGGAGTCGTTCGAGCGGCAGGCGTTCTTCTCCCATGAGGGCATTCAGAAACGCGGTCGCACCGGCCCGCCGGGCGATGGGAATCCAGCGGTTGCGCGACCAACTGCTGTTGGGCTGCGGAGCGCGGAGACAGAAGTTGACCTGTTGATCGGCCGAGGCCGATTCGGAGGGAACGGTCCAGTCGCTGGCGACGGTGTCGACTGCGGTCTTGGCGTCAGTCCCATCCCCGACGTAGCGGACGCGGTAAACGGTTCCATGTGTCCCGCGGCCACCGACGCAGACGAACAGGCTGCCATCGGGACCGACTTCGGCATCGGTCGGCGCGAAGCCAAACTCGCCGGTGGTCTTGAGGAACTCTTCCGCCTCGGCCTTGAACGTTTCACCGCGGCGCGTGGCGGGAGTGAACTGGATGCGGCCGAACGTCCAGTCGAGCAGGAACAGTCCGCCCCGGTACTTTTCCGGGAACTGCGTGTGCCGGTAGCAGACGATGCCCGTGGGCGAGGCGCGGCCGGTTTCGGCGACGACGGGCGCGGCGTCGACGAAGCTGTCGGGCAGTTTCCAACTGTCGGTGATCCAGCCGAGGCTGGCGCCGGGAAGGACCTGGAACAGGCGGGTGGGCAGATACCAGGGAAGCGACATGTCGCGTTCGCCGTCGCTGTCGTGGACGAAGAGGTCACCCAGGGGGCCGAACTCGAAGTCGTAGGCGTTACGGATTCCATCGGCGAAGATCTCGCCGCCGGAGAGGTCGGGCGGCAGTCGCAGAACGACGCCGGCGTGAGGGTCTTTGACGGGCGAGGTCGCGAGCGAGGCGTAGCGTTCGTCGATCTCGCTGGTGTTGCCGGCGATAAGGTACCACCAGCCATCGGGGCCGCGGCGGATGGCGTGGGCGTTGTGCTCGCCACCGGTCGGGATCTTCAGAAAGGTTTCGGGCGGGCCATCGGCCTTGCCGTCACCGTTCTGGTCGCGGAAGCGGATCAGCCCTTCGTCGCCCGTGCAGAGCAGGTCATTTCCGACGAAGCAAAGCCCCTGGGCGCCATTCGCGGGGAGAGTCGAGAAGGTGCGGGCGCGATCGGCCCGGCCGTCGTTGTTCGAGTCGATCAGGATGCGAATGTAGCCAGGCCCGGCGACGACGACCCGGCCATGACTGTCCACGGTCATCGCGTAGACGTCGTGGGCGAGGGCGTCGCTGGCGTACTCGGTCACTTCGAAGCCTGGAGGCGCGGTCAGACCGGGGACGGGTTTGGGGCCCGACTTGGCGACCGGAGTGCCCGGCGCGGGGAGCGCGGCTTGCGGGCTGGAAGTAGGCGCTGCTGCGGCCGGAGCGGCAGGAGGTGCGGCGGGAGCAGTTTCGGGTGTTGATTGGGGCGCGGTCGCCGCCGGGGTTGCGGGTTCTTTGGGAGCACTGCTGGGAGTGGGCGATGCGTCCGAAGGCTCGGTGACATCGAGACGGGGGAGGGCAGGCTCGGCCGCGGGTTTAGCGACGGGTTCCGCGGCCGGGGATAGGGCCGGAACTGCCGCTGCGGGAGTGGCAGCTGTGGGGGGTGCGGCTGCCGGAGGAGCCGACTCGGTCTTGGGAGCGGCGGCTTCGGGCTTAGCCAGCGTGGAGGGGGGCTTCACGGCGGCCGGTCCGCGGATCGGCTCGGGGAACGCCAATCCGCCCGGTTCGACCGTGATTTTGGGCGCGGTGAGCGGGGCGGCCGGAGCGGCGGGTGCGGGCTTGATGACGGGAGCGACCGGAGGAGTCGCGACTGGTGGAGTGACGATTGGCGGAGTGGCGACCGGGACGGGCGTCTGGGAGGACTGGGCCGGGAGTTCGGGTTTGGCCGCGGTCTCCGCGGGTTTCGGGAGGGGGAGGACTTCCGGCGCGTCGATCGGAGGCGCGGAGGGCACGGCTGGTTTGGGTGTGGCGGCGGGTGTCGCGTCCGGGGCGTCGAGGCGGGGCAGGGCGAGCGGGACTTCCGGCGCGGTCGCGGGCTGAGGTGCCACGGCGGCTGGCGTGGGGAGCGCCTTGGGAGGAGCGGCCGGTTCGTCGAGATCGAGAGACTCGCCGATATCGACGGCCGATTCATCGAGAAGCGGCAGTTCCTCTTCCATGGGTGCGACCAGCGCCGGTTTCGGCTGCTCCGAGAGCGGCAGCACGAGTCGTTCGGGAACGGGAGCCACGACCGGCTTGGGCGCAGCGGTACCCGCTGGTGGAGCGGCGGGATTTGGGTTTGACGTTGGTGCGGCCGGGGTCAGGTCGAGGCTGTCACCCTCGGGCAGAGCAGCATCGGGCAGGACGACCGGTGGCAGGGCGGGAGGCGAGGCGGCCTGCGTCTGGGTGATGACCCCTGGCGCGGACCGAAGTTGGGGACGCTGGTAAGGACTGGCCCCTTGAGGGAGCGAGTTGCGAACTTCGATGGCGGTTGCGGCCGGTGAGCGGTTGCCACGGGGCGCGGGTGGCGCGACCGGTGTGCGGCGGGCAGGCCGGGTCGCGGCGCGGGGTTCGGCGGTCGGATCGACGACGCGCGGCGCGACGACGGGAATGAGGCGGCCGGGCGGCACGCTGGGAGTCTGGGCCGACGGGGTCGGAAGCGCCAGGCGACGCGGCTCGGGGGATTCGGTCGCGGTGGATGCCGGTTCAACGGCCGAGGCGGAATCGGTTGGCCAGAGGAGCAGTGTGGCCGGGGCGGCGAGGGCCGCGCCGCACAGGCTTCCCCAGACAAGTCGATGGCCAATCCGTCGGAGCAGTGCTGTCGGCATATCCGCAGTCCTTTGCGCGTCGTCGAACGATCTTCCGGTTTCCGGTCGAGACGAGAGCGCGAGCGCGCACGTCAGCCGACACAGACTTCGCTATTGGTAAGATCGTCACTCTCGACGCCGGTCTGGACCGGACAACCGTCACACCCGTCAAATTGTGACGGAAAGGCGGAGCGTTACAGATCGCCCAGGTCACCCGGACACCGCAGCTTTCTGGCGCGATGGCTAGACGGGGTGGACTTGGGGCGGCGGTTGCTGGAGAGCGGGTTGCGCGCGGGGGAACGCTCACGCGTTCCGCTACATCGCGGGGGGACGCGTTGCGCCACGCTGCGGGGGACGCGTTCCGCTTGGGCTGGAGGCGTCGCCGCGATTTAGGGCTGCACGACTCGGGCGGTGCGGGCGGGGGAGGAGACCTGGGCGCGGCCGGTGAAGGGAGCCGTGGGCATCCATTTGTCTTCCGCCTTGCGGGGCGTGGCCCGGCTGACGTCGAAGCCGCGGGGGCGACCACTCGAACCGAAGGGGCCGGTGTCGTACTCAGGCAGCGGGTCGTGTAACTGGTAGCCGGCGCGCTCCTGGTCGGGCGAATTGGCCGCGACCGAGGGGAGTTGCGTACTGCCTCCACCGGCCGCGCAGCCTGCGAGCAGCACGATTCCCATGGCCCACCCGCGATGTCCCATCAGAATACGCATGGCAGGCTTCCGCGAAATGAACCGGACTGAAACAGGGAGAGACGTTGGACCGCGCCCTGAACTGGACCGGCGGGTTGGACCGACGGGACGTTAGACAGAACGACGATTCGCGACCAGATCGACTTTTCGCCCGCGCTTCCGACCTGCGGACGGGACGACAGCCGGTGCCTCGCCACACGCCATAACTCATTATCAGCAGGTCGGTTACGCAGCGAACGGAAGACCGTACGGCCGCGCCGGGCTTACGCCTACCTGTTGGATCGACTTGTCTTCGCGAGGGGACGCAACAGAATTGAGGGGGGAGTGGGAGTTTCGAAGGGTGTCGGCTGGGTGCGCGTCGCCTCGCGAAAACTCCGTGTTCTCGGTCTGTTCGTCAGGACGGGAAGTTGGTTGGGAATCGCTCGGCCTCCGGGCGCTGACGCTTCCGGCTCCCCTGATCACGACCGTTGGCGACTGCGTGCCTGATAGGGGATGGCAATCGCTTGGGAAGTCTCACGACTTCCGCTACGAAGAGGGTCTGGGAAGTCTCACGACTTCCGCTACAGTCTGCGGAGCTTACTGGCGTCTTCACTGGTCCCGTGGTCACTGGCCCATGTCTTTCCGCGTGCTCTCTCTGGATGACCGTCGCTTCGCGATCGCGGATGCGCGGGGAGAGTATCTCTTCGTGGGGACACTGGCGGCGTGTGAAGACTGGCTCGACTGCCGCGAACGGGCGGGCTGCACCGGGACTGAAGGGGACGCCGAGACGGAGCAGGTTCCCCGCGCAGAGTCCGCGGTGCGTGCGGGTTGGCTGGCCTTACTCAAGTCCCGACTGTCGGCGGGCTGGGCGTGGCTGGTTCAGCTTCGGATGCGGGCGAAGTAGTTTTTCACCGCGGCGAACAGCGTGTCGCGGGTGAGGGTGGGGGCCTGGCTGTTGTACTCGCAGAGCGTGACGACCTGCTGGAGCAGGTCGCGGGCGTGGCAGGCACGGAATGGGAGCCCCTGGGCGCGATAGTGCGTGGCGATCAGATCGCTGATGATGGACGGGTTGACGCTCAAACCCAACCCGGGAGCGACCGCCTGGAAGATGCGGTGGAATTCTTCCTCCGTCGGATCGCAGAGTTCGATCTTGTACGGAATCCGGCGGAGGAACGCTTCGTCGACCAGTTTGTCGGGATCGAGGTTCGTCGAGAAGACCACGAACTGGTCGAACGGCACTTTCACCTTGCGCCCGCCAGGGGAATCGAGGAAGTCGAACCGGCGTTCGAGCGGCACAATCCAGCGGTTGAGCAGTTCGGACGTGCTGACGCGCTGACGACCGAAGTCGTCAATCACGAAGACTCCGCCATTGGCTTTGACCTGGAGCGGGGCTTCATTGACGCCGCCGACGGGGACGGGAGTCAGTT
>JAIXZD010000294.1 GCA_027489895.1 Planctomycetaceae bacterium | reverse complement strand
TGGAAGTGGGGTGGAACGGCAAGCAGTTTGCCTGCTGGCAGCTCAATGAGGCCGCGCGATACGACCTGCGGATTTTTCTCGATGCGGATGTTCTGCTGGCGCCGACCGCGATCGCACGACTCGTCACCACGAAGCAGAGTCAGGGGATCGGCCTTTTGAGTGCGTTTCCTCGTCAAGTCACGCTCACCTGGGGCGAGCGTCTGCTGATTCCGCTGATACCCTACATCCTGCTCTGCCATCTCCCCTTTCGCACGATGCGGCGGACCAAGTCGCTGGCCGCTGCCGCTGGGTGCGGTCAGTTGTTCCTCACCGACCGGGCCAGTTATCTGGCGGCGGGTGGTCATGCCGCCTTGCGTGCATCACGACACGACGGCCTGCAACTGCCACGGGCCTATCGTCGCGCGGGCCTGGTTACGGACCTCGTCGATGGGTTCGACCTGGCGAGTTGTCGGATGTACGAAGGCTGGGCCCAGACGTGGTCGGGACTGGCCAAGAATGCGACGGAAGGGGTCGCCCGCATGCCGCTGCTGCTGGTCGTTACGGTCCTGTGGACTCTGGCGCACCTGGTGCCGTGGCCGCTGTTCGCCTGGGCGATCGCGTGGCACGATACTCGGCTCATCGTGGTTTCTACGGTCAGCATTCTTGTGAGTCTGCTCACGCGAGCGGTTGTCGCTCACTCGGCAGGAGAACCGCTCATGGCGATCGTGCTGCACCCCGTCAGCATCGCCCTGTTCCTAACGATCCAGTGGACCGCCTGGCTGCGTTCCCTGCTCGGCCTGCGAACCACCTGGCGCGGCCGCACCTGAATCGAAGCAACACAAGCGATCGTAGCGGAAGCCGTGAGGCTTCCCCCGCGCTGCCCGACGCTCACCCGCCCCACCCCATTCACGCCGCCCGCTGACCAATCTTGTAGGTCCGGCGGTAGCCCTGGGTCACGTTGACGAGATCGACTTCGATCTCCCCGGTCTCGGTGCAGCGGTACTGCTCTTCGACTTCGTCCCACGCCCCCGGCATGCGGATCACATCGACGCCGTCCAGCACCTCGTCACGCAGATCGCCCGCGATAGGAAATCGAATTTCGCCCCACGGTGTGATCTCTCCGGCGGGCGTCCCGTCGTCACGCAGGCGGCTGCATTCCACGAACCGGTAGTGACCCACGTTGTGAGCCGCATGGTAGCGACGGGTCACGTCGGCCGGTTGGGCGGGTTGCGGGAACGGCAGCAACATATCCTTGGGGATCACCGGGTCGAACCAGGCGGCCCGCCCGCCATCTGCCTCACGCCACACACCGAAGTAGCGGGTGAACCGGTTCTGAAGGCGGTGTTCATCGGTCGACTCGGCGGCGATCGCCAGGCCAACGGCAATTGAGGCGTGGGCATAGGGTGACTTATAGACCCGCCGGCCGAATTTCTCTTTGAGCATCCGGCCCACGGTCGGCAACTGCGAGGCACCGCCCACCTGATACACCACCGTCGATTTCTCGATGTCCAACCCGATCGACATCTGGGCCCGCAGCAGCGCGGAATCGAGCGTCGCCAGCGTCTGCTCGATCAGCGGGCGGAGGGCCTCTTCGTACTCGGCCGTCTTGATCGCCGGATCGCGCTTGTCGCCGTACAGCTCGGGCTTCAGTTTTTTCGTGGCGGTGCTGAACCGTTCTTTCTCGGTGCGACACAGTTCCAGCAGGCGGTCGCGGTCGGGACCGGCGGCAACGGCGGATTCCCCCGCCGCCGCGAGGGCCAGATTGAGCAGCACTTCGTCGAAGTCATCGCCTCCCAAACGAGCAAGGCCATCGGTGGTGATCACTTCGTGACGGGCATCGCCCATCGAGATGATCGAGGCATCGAATGTTCCGCCGCCGAGGTCGTAGACGGCCACGTGCCGCTTTTTGACGCGGGCATCGGTGGGACGCCGCCAGGCATACTCGAGGCCGGCGGCACTCGGTTCATCGAGCATGCGCGCGACCCGGAATCCTGCCTCGCGAAACGCGTCGATTGTCATCATCCGCTGATTGCTGTTGGCGTTGGCCGGCACCGCGACCGCGACTTCCAGCAGGTCATCGGGGCCGACATCGAGATTCGAGCGCTCGACCAGGGCCGTACGGAGTTGCACCAGAAACTCGGTGAGCAGTTCCGAGACCTTCCAGCCCAGGACGCTGTCTTCCGGACCGGCGGTGGCGAGCATCCGTTTCAGGGAGCGCACGATCTGCCATTCGGGGTCGCGCAGCTTCGCCACGGCGGCGGCACCCGTGCAGAGTTCTTTGCCTCGAATCGCGCACAGGGACGGATACCATTCGCAGGCCTGACCGTCTTCACTTTCGAACGTGACGATCGGGTAATTGCCCCGATCGGTTGCCGCCACCACCACGCGCGTCGTGCCGAAATCGATGCCGAGTCGCATAGGAATCTCTCGCCGCCAGAATCGCGAACCGCATCTTCCGGGCAACCAAAGCATCGCCCCGACCGGTCCGCCAGTTCTTCCTGTATCGGATATCCCGACGGGATCGCTTGTGACGAAGCAAACGGGCCGGTAGAGATTGCCAGGCGTCGGGCTCATCGGTGATCGCCAGCGATCCCCGTGGGACAGGCCGTCGCTTCGTGATGAAGCGGCGAACACAACGTCTTTTATATTCAAGAGTTACGACCCCTCTCCCCAGTGGGGCCGGGGCCGGTCTAGGAAAACAGTTGGGGGCTGGTATCATCCCTGTATCGATCTGACGGCGCTCGCCTTCCCGCCTTGCCTCTCTCATTAATCACTGAACCTTGATGCTTGATGTCGGCCTGATCGGCCTCGGGGCTGACTGGGAGAAGCGCTTCCGCCCGGTGTTGACCCGGCTGCGGCCGCGGCTGCGCATCAAGGCCATTTATTCTCCGGTGTCGCATCGGGCCGAGCCGGTGGCGGCGGAGTTTCAGGCGGTTCATTCTCCGGGGCTGTGCGCGTTGCTCGAACGACCCGATCTCCGGGCGATCCTGCTATTGGATAGCGGCTGGACCGGGCATCTGCCAGCGGAACTGGCCTGTGCCCGGGGGAAGCCGGTTTTCTTCGCGGGGGCCAGCGGCATCGGCTCGCAGGCGATTTCGCTGCTTGCGGCCCAAAGTGCCGAATCGGGGACGACCGTCATGCCGGAACTGCGGCTGCGGTATCTGCCCGCGACGCTACGACTGCGTGAACTGTTGGCGACTCAACTGGGGCGGCCCCATCACATTCGGTTGCATCTGGCCGCTCCGACCGAGGGCTGCCAGTCCGACCAGTTGCGGGCGCGGCTCGTGGAACTGCTCGACTGGTGTCGCGCTCTCGTGGGGACGGCTCCGGTCGACGCGCGGCGGACTGGGGCGACTTCTGGCCGCAACGGCACGCTCCCGCATGCCTCGTCGAACAATGGTGCTCTCCATCCTGGGCCAACTGCACATGCTTCAACGTTCGAGGTGCTGTTCGCCCAGCCCGCACGGGGCGGGGCGGCGACTCGGGCCGAGATTCTGATTGATGCCTCCACGACAGTTGCCGCCCTGCTGCCACTTGCCGTCCGGATGAGAGTCGAGTGCGAGCGCGGCTGGGCCGAGATCGATCGCGCTCATGCGATTACCTGGTCGACCGCCGACGCTCAGGGATCGAACAGCCCGGCCACGGTGGAAGCTCTCGACGAAGAACGGGATGATCTGGAGTTGATGCTCGATCACTTTTCGCGTCGCGTGGTGGGGGGCCTCGTCCCAGTGCCGACCTTCGAGGATATCCGTGATGCGTGGGAACTTCTGGACCGCCTGGCACGGGACGACGCGCCGTAACGGCATTCCCATGCCTGTGCGGGACCGCCGTCTCGCGGCCGTGCTTGTGGCGTGCCTGCTCCTGGCTTCGTCTGCCGTTCTCGTCAGGACGTCCGGGGCCGTTGAACCCGTCGCCGTTGAACCGGCCGCGACGCCTCTGCCAGAGATTCCCGTCTGGATCTCCGTCTCAAAGGGAGGGGATCTGGTTGAAACTCGATCACGTCAGCGCCGAATTCAGATCACGGGGCCGGCTGGAACACGTCAGATCGACCGTGTCAAAACGGATTCGGGGCGGGGCGACTGGTCGCGCACGGTCTCCACGAACCGCGGGCCGCGCTGGTTGACGGTGGGTGAGCGAATCGCACTGTCCGACACTCCAATTGCGACTGGTCCCTTACCTGCGAACCGTCAGGATGAACTAGCACGGGCTGCGGCAGTCGCGTGGATCGAATCGACGGGCGAGTTTGTGACCGTGGAAAACATCCGATCGGGCCGGGCGGAGGTGCGGCTGCGGCGCTGGTCGCCGCTGCGACCCCTTGAAGGGGTGGACCGGTTGCTGTCCGGACTGAACGCTGTGGGTGGCGTGGCCCTTCATCCCCGCGACCCGTGGATGCTCATCACCCATCAGGTGCCCAAGGCCGATCTGCCCTCCACGCAGACCGACCAGGGGTGGGTGTTCACCAATGCGGTGTCGATCGTTCCGCTGGATTTCTCGAAACCCGTCGTCACGCTCTCGCTGGACCTCCGCACGGAGTCGTTCGCCAACCCCGGTGCGGTTCTGTTTTCTCCCGAGGGGGACCGCGCCTACGTCGCGCATCTGGGGGCCGATGTCGTTTCGGTCGTCTCGATTCCGCGTCTGCTTTCTGCGGCCGGACCTGGCAATCAAACCAGTCCAGCTTCTGTCCCCGAATCGACCGGCGCGTACAACCGCTTCGATCCCCGGCTGGTTCGCAAATACGTTGTAGGCCGAATTCCCGTGGGAGCGGGACCGTCGGCATTGGGACTCTCGGACGATGGCAGGCTGCTTGCCGTGGCCCATCGCTGGGGTCCGCTCGCGATGTTGGCGGACACGACGCGACTGACGGTTGTCGAGAGCATCGGAGGCGAGCCCATCTCGAATGCGGCGGCTCGCGGTGAACGGCTGTTTCATAGCGGACGATTGTCGCCGGGCGGCCAGTTCAGTTGTGCCAGTTGCCATCCGGGTGGAGACCAGGACGGATTGAACTGGGACCTGCCCGGAGACGGCGACCCCGCGTTCCTCAACACGAAATCGCTGCTTAGTCTCGACGGAACAGGTCCCTATGGCTGGCGCGGCACGTCAGCCGTGTTGACCGATCGCATCCGGGGAACGCTCTCGCATCTGTTTGGCTATGCGGTGACGGACGCCGAAGCCAGCGACCTCGACGCCTATCTCCACGCGCTGTCAGCTCGCCCCAGTTCGTCGTCCGACGCAGTATCAAAAGGGTCTCCACAGTCAGAGAAAGCTCGGGAAATCGAAGTGGGGCGCAAGCAGTTCGAAGCCCTGGGGTGCGCGAAATGTCACACCGGCCCGAATCTGACCGACGGGCAAACGCACGCACTGGAAGCGAATGGCGAAGCGGGTGAATTTGAGACCCCTTCACTCCGCAATCTCTCCCTCACCGCCCCCTATTGGCATGATGGCAGGGCCGCGACGCTTGCCGAGCTGTTCGAGACCGTCGACCCTCAGGGCCCTCATGGTTCCGTCTCAAAACTCTCGGCGGAAGACCGAACGGCATTGGTTCAGTTCCTGAACAGCCGATGAGTCGCCGCAGGGACTCATCCTTTTCCGGGAACGCGTCTGGCCCTATCGTTCTGCTGCGGGTCGACTGGCCCTCAAGTGTTTGCCGAGACCGAGCGGCAGCGCGGTGGGACGTGAAGTAGTCGGTGGGATAGGCTTCCAGCCTGTCAGTTCTTTTCCGGAAGCCCTGGAGACATGACAGGCTGGAAGCCTATCCCACTTAAGAACAAAGCCCCGTAGGAATAGTGGACGGACATGGACTCCAAGGTCGCCATCATCGGAGCCGACGGGCAGTTGGGACGGGCGCTCGTCGCGCGGTTTGGCGGGGCTGCGTGTGGTTGGAGTCGCCAGGACTGCGATCTTACAGACGCCCAGAGCATCGTCGCACGACTGGACGAGGCCCAACCCGAGGTGGTGATCAACGCCGCGGCATACAACCAGGTCGATGCGGCAGAGGACCAGATTGATCTGGCCTGGAACGTGAATGCCCGCGGACCGGAACGACTGGCGCGGGCCTGTTCCGAACGCGGAATTCGGCTGGTCCACATTGGCACCGACTATGTCTTTGGCAATGGGCCGGCCCCAATCGGCGGTTGGAAGGAGACCGACCTGCCGTTGCCTCAGGGACAGTACGCCGCTTCCAAACTCGCTGGGGATCTGGCCGTTTTGCGGGAGTCTTCTGAAACGCAACCCGCGCTCGTCGTGCGTACCTGTGGTCTCTACGGAGCGGCTTCTCCGACCGGCAAGCGCAGCTTCGTCAACGCGATTCTGGATCGTGCCCGAACCGGTCAGCCGCTGCGCGTGGTTCACGACCAGCGCTGCACGCCGACCCATGTCGAAGATTTGGTCGAGGCGCTCGTCAGGCTGCTGCCTCTGCGTGCTTCAGGACTGATTCATTTCGTCAACGGTGGCGATTGCACCTGGTTCGAATTCGCGGCGGAGATATTGCGACTCGCGGGGATCGACCGGCCCATCGAGCCGATCCTGTCGTCTGACCTGAAGCAGAAAGCGGCCCGACCGGTCGACAGTCGCCTGTCCACCGAACGGTTCACGGCACTGACCGGACATTCGCCGCGCCCGTGGCGCGAGGCACTCGCGCAGCGGCTGGCGGCCGATGGTGTTCTGGCGGGTTCGAACTGAGGGGCTATGACACAAACCGTGGGATAGGCTTCCAGCCTGTCATGTCCTCATGAGGAGGCTTGGAATCACGACAGGCTGGAAGCCTATCCCACTTAAAATCACAGCATCTGTGGGGTTATGGTGGAGTTTTTTGGGAGCAACTCGCTCGACCTCCGGGCGCTAACGCTTCCGGCTCCCAAAACTTCGACATTTAACCGGAAATCGGCGATTGCTCCCGCTCTCATCGCGGGGGACTGCCGACGCGATTCGCTCCCGGCCCTTTGGTCGGTATCATGCGGGGCTTTCCGGTGGGTCCGAATCATTTGCAGAGCCTGTCATGAACTTTCTTGCCGAAATCCGTCGACGCTTTCTTACCGCGCTCGAAAGCCTGTCGCACGATGCGTGGCAGCTCGACACGACCACGTTCGA
>JAIXZD010000464.1 GCA_027489895.1 Planctomycetaceae bacterium | reverse complement strand
TTCGACAGCCCCAGTCCATGCGTCATCGCCAGGGTCAGTTCCGACACCAGATCCCCCGCATGCTCGGCCACAACCGTTGCACCCACGATCCGGTCGGTCCCCTTCCGGCAGTGCACCCGCACAAACCCGGCCTCGGCCCCATCCAGAATCGCCCGGTCCACGTCCTCCAGCGGCTGCGTATAGGTATCGACCTCGATGCCTTGCGCGCGGGCCGCCTCGGGTAACAGGCCGACATGGGCCAGTTCAGGGCTGGTATACGTACACCAGGGGATGACCAGCGAACTCGCCCGCTTCCGCCCGCGAAACAGACTGTTCTGGATAACGATCCGCGCCTGAAAGTCCGCCGCGTGGGTGAACTGAAACCGCGAACAGACATCGCCCGCCGCATAAATGTTCGCGTTTGTCGTCTGCAGACGATCGTTCACGACGACGCCATTAGCCGTCACGTCGACCCCCACCGCCGCCAGATTCAGATCCTCGATGTTCGGAGCCCGCCCCGTCGCCACCAGCAGTTGATCGACGCAGTCGAACTGCGGCGTGCCCTCGATGTCATACGACAGGCGGATCCCATCCTCCCGCCGCACCGACAGATTGCGCCCGCCAGCACGAATCACAACCCCATCCCGACGGAGCGACGCCTCCACGACCGCCGCCGCGTCGCGATCCTCTCGCGGCAAAATGCCCTTTCCAGATTCCACCAGCACCACGCGCGATCCCAATCGCGCAAACGCCTGCGCCATTTCACAGCCAATCGGCCCCGCGCCAATCACCCCCAACCGGTCCGGTCGCGCGGTGAGTGAATAGAGCGTTTCATTCGTGAGGTAGTCCACCGTCTCCAGGCCCGGAATCGGCGGCGCTTTCGCCCGGGCCCCCGTGGCGATCACCGCCCGGCGGAACGGCAGTCGGACCCCATCGACCTCGACGGTCTGACCATCCACGAACCGGGCCGAGCCAAAGTAGACATCCACGCCCAGCTTGCGAAACCGCTCGGCCGAATCGTTGACGCTGATCCGCGCCCGTAAGCTGCGCATCCGCCCCATCGCCCTCGCGAAATCCACAGGCACCTGTTCGGGCGTCTCGATTCCAAAGGCCCGCGCCTCGCGCACCGTGGCCGCGACACGGGCCGCCGCGATCAGTCCTTTGGAAGGCACGCAGCCAAAGTTGAGACAGTCGCCGCCCATCAGGCTGCGCTCGACGAGTGCGACCTTCGCCCCCAGCCCCGCCGCCCCGGCAGCCGTCACCAGCCCCGCCGTCCCCGCCCCGATCACAACCAGATGATACCGCCCCTCCGGGACCGGTTGTCGCCACGTCGCCGGGTGTACATTCCCGACCAGCTGCTGGTTACTCGCATCCCAGGGCGGCAGCTCCAGTTGTTCCGACATGACGGCCTTTCAGACGGTACAAGACCGCCGCACGACGGGCAGCAGCGCAGGGTGGGCACTGCCCACCACGACTCACCCGCACCGCCCCAAGCGTACGTATTTCGAATCGCCTGTCGATGCCGCCATTCAAGAGGACCGTGTTAACGAAGACCGCAATTGGGTGCGGTCGCCGATTTCCAGGTGACTGTCGTGATCGCAGGAGCCGGAAGCGTTAGCGCCCGGAGGAAGAGCGATTCCCATTGGCAGCCAACCGCGAAAACAATCAAAACCTAAGACACCGATCACGTCATCCGCGAAAGCGCTGCCCCCAACCGGGCAGCCACCGCATCCAGCTCAGCCAGCACGTCAGGCGGAATCGTCACAGTCGAAGCAAGTGCGAACGTTCCCACTAGACGCCCCGCCCCGAGAATCGGCGTCGCCGCCGACTGACGTGCGCCAAACCGCCTCAGCCAACCGGGCGAACTGGCCTCACTCGCCATCTCCTCCGGGGCAGGGGCGGTTGCCGTCACCAGCCGCCCCGCATGCACCGCCTGAACAATCGCAAACGCGGTCTGCTCCAGCGAGACATCGCCCGTCGCCGCGCGAAACCCGGCCTGCACCTCACCCGGCATCGACGCATCCGCAGCAAACCCGACCAGCACGAGCCGCCCAGGTCTGGTCGACTGTCCCTCCACGACCGTTCGATCCAGCAGACCCGGTCCACGAGAATCGGGAGTGGCGAGCCAGAGTCCAATCGCCAATCCGCCCCACTCGCGGCGCAGCCCATCGAGCACCAACTCGATGCCGTCACGAACATCGGGTGACAGCCGGAGCGGATCCGTCTCACTCCAGGCAGCCACCAGCGTCTCGATGACGGGGTCGAACTGGGCGAGCAAGTCACTCACGTCGTCGCTCCTGCTGCCGTTCCCGCATACAACTGGCGGTGTTCCTCCAGTTGTTCGAACACCAGCGGCAACGGGCGGTCATACAGGTCGTACACGTCAACGATCACACCCGGCAGTTTGATCTCGACGCGCGGGACCGGCCGCGGAACCAGGCCGAACCGATGCCGGGGCACATACCGAACGTCCCGAATCTCGGTCCATTTTGCCACGCCACGCAGCGGCCCCTGTACCAGCGCGAACCCCTCCGCCGAGATCACCATTCCCACCCGGTCCGGCTCCTTAATTCCCCCCGGGACCCGCTTGGACCCATTCAGAAAGAGCGTCCCCAAAACTCCCACGATCGCCGCCATCAGTCCGCTCGGCAAAAGCACGTCCGCCACATCCGGATTGCTGACTCCCGCGACACCCACCCAGACCCCAGCCACCAACAGCGTGGCCAAAAGAAACAGCCCCGACCGCGTCGTCCGCTGAGGCTGCCACGCCGCGTAAGAGACCGGGTGCTCATCACCTCGCGACTCGGCCGCGGCCAGGCAGTCCTGCAGATGGGCGCTCAAAAGCGGGTCTTTCGGCTCTTCGCCATCCGCCGGAAGCTCCGCCAGAATCGACCGATACACCCCACCCGCCGTCAACTGTCGCGACGTCCCGGGCGAAAACTCTCCGCCATCATGCACAATGCGCACCGCCCCCGATTCCATTGGCAGCGCGTCGGGCAAAGGCTGAAGCGCATTGATCTGAATCCGGCGAATCTCCCCGTAACGAATGGCCGGCGTGATCGCGTCGAACCGGAGCCCCTCAGCCGTCACCGCGACCTGACGGGCCGGCACGAACCGTTTCCAGGCCACCAGCGCCCAGGCCAAAGGCAACAGGGCCAGCACCATCAGGGCCGGTTTGTCGCCGGTCCCCGTCATCGCCAGTACGCCAATCGCAGCTAGTAGACAGAGGATCGACCACGTGGGCCACTGCGGCCGGACCGGGATCGACTGCCCTTTCAAATCCAGTGTTTCCGGAGTGGTCATCGTCAGTCCTGGGCGATCTGAAGACAGGGAATGTGTGAACAACGACGAGGAGAGACAACCAGCACATCACACGCGGTCAGGCTTGAAAGGCATTTTGTTCCAGCGCTGTGTCACTTGCGTCGACCAGCCGTTCCTCGGCGCGATGATTTTCATACGCGAACGCGGCCATCACCGCGCGAACCAGCCCCGCCACAATGAGCAGCTTGATCACCCAGCCGTTTGAAAGAATCCACGGATTGAGGTACGCCGCAAACGCCTGCCCGCCCACATACAGGGCCAGCCCTCCGGTCGTGCAGATCACGGGGAGCCAGGTGACCAGCCCCGCCAGCACGAGAAACGCCACCCCCACCGCCACGAACAGGCCCGACTCCAGCTGCACGCGTCGCCGCATGTCCGCGGCACGGCGCTCGATTTCTTCCGGGGCGAAGTCTTGTGCGCCCGCTTCCGCCAGCTCCTCTCGCAGCAGCTGCTCCGCGGCCTGGTCGACCACGAGGAAGCCGAACAGATTGGCGGCAATCGTGACAATGCCCACAAACAGCAGAATTTTCCGGCAGACCAGCAACTGCTGCAGCCGCGCGGACTGGGCCAGACTGCCAAGTGCGAATGCCATCTCAATTACTTTCCTGAAGACCAGAGTGAACCGTCGCAGTCGTCTCACCAGCGTACCGTCGTTCGATGACCTCGAACCCCAACGGAAGCCGGAAGTGTCAGCGCCGGGAGGATACCCGTTCGACAATCGATCACTCAGCGCTCATCCAACACCGCGCCCGTCCGAACAAACCCCAACGATCGGGCCGATTCAAACAGTTCGTCAAACAGTTGGCGATAGCTCGTCTCGCGCTGCGGAAAACGCCGCTCGAATTCCTCGGCCGCCACCGCGCCATGCTGGAAACGTCGCTTGGTAAACACCGGTAGCTCCAGGCCTGTCACCGCCCGAACGCCCCGCGCCACGATCTCCCCCTTCAGCGCATACAACCGATGATGATCCCACCCGGTGAGATCGATGAACGGAATCCCCTCGGCCACCTCGATCACTCCCGGCAGTGCGAACGGCGAAAATCCCCGGAACCCCAGCGCCCGTGCGGGAGCCGAACTGCGGACGTGACCCCGACTCTGGCCCCCAGAATACGTCAGCGAGTGCTTCACCGCCTCCACGCCCCAGCCTTCCTGATACAGCATCAGGTTGTTGAGCACGCTGCGAATCGTCAGTTCCGGGTTCTCTTCGATGGGGTAGTCTTTCAGGTTCTCGTCGCCCCCATCACCATCAATCAGATGGACCCACTCGGGGTACCGCGCCCGGATCCCCCGGCACAGCGCCAGCGCCATCGCCGCCGACTGCACATCGAGCGGCTTGTAGTCTTCAATCACCCGGATCGCATCCCGCAGGTTGATCGCCTCCGCCGCCACTTCGACCGGTTCCAGCAGCAAGTCGAGTCCCGTCCGCGCGCAGAACTCACGCGCCTGGTCCAGATCGGCCCCGCCTCCCTCCACCGCCAGCGTGAACGCTTTCAGCCGCGCCGGCGATTCGCCCCGCGTCAAAAGCTGGTGATACACCACCAGCAACACCGCACCGGAATCGATCCCCCCGGAAAACAGCACACCCAAAGGTTCGCGACGATCGATCCCATCCAGCCAGGCCGACACCGCCCGATCCACCGCCCCGATATACCGCCGACCAATCTCATCGAGGTCGGCCGACCAGCGGTTCCGTTCCGGCGTGAAGAACCGCACGTTCCTCGGGTTCGGGTCGGGACAGCCCACCAGATTCAGTTCGACGATGTAGTGGGCGGGAACCATCCGCGTATACGAGGCATGGAACTGGTCGCCCAACCCCTGCGCTTCCAGCCATTGGGCGATTTCGTCGATCCGCTCGGCAATCACCAGACACGGCCCCTCGACCCGCTTGGCGAGGAAGTACCGCATCGGCCGTCCGATCGACCGGGCCATCCGAATGCGGATGCCCTCCTGATGCAGCAGTGCGAACTGCCCCTCGATCGCGCGGACCTGGGCCGCATCGCCCGTTCCCACGCGGTTCACG
>JAIXZD010000330.1 GCA_027489895.1 Planctomycetaceae bacterium | reverse complement strand
AGACCAGCCCGCCCTGCTGAAACCCGATCACGCCGACACGCTCGACAGACTGCCCGTCGCCGCGCTCCGGCTTGCCGAACCAACCCTCGCCACGCTCGCGCGACTGGGGCTCCGCTCGATTGGCGAGTTGCGCAGCCTCGACGGCGCGGCCATCCCCAGCCGTCTGGGCGTCGAGCCACTGCGGCGACTCGACCAGCTTCACGACCCGCG
This sequence comes from Planctomycetaceae bacterium, assembly GCA_027489895.1. Taxonomy (GTDB): domain Bacteria; phylum Planctomycetota; class Planctomycetia; order Planctomycetales; family Planctomycetaceae; genus JAIXZD01. The sequence goes on along the minus strand of JAIXZD010000330.1, from coordinate 3,876 downwards.
CCTCGACTGGCTCCCCCCCTGTCGCCCGCCACCACGCTATCGGGTGGAACGTCGCTGCGAGGAGCCGCTGGCCCATCCCGACTGGATCGAACAGCTCTGGCGACAGGCCCTGGACGAACTGCTCGCCCCGCTGCACCCCAGACGGCTGGGAACACGGCGACTGGTGGGTCGGTTCGACCTCGAACCAGGCGACGTCCGCACGCTTGATGTCCGCGTCTGCACTGTCAGCGACGACGCTCATCATCTGGGCGAACTGCTGCGGTTCAAACTGGAGCAGGCCCGAATCGACGCGCCGCTCGTCGGCCTGGCCCTGGAAGCGCTCGAGGTCGGACCGCTCGAACTGGCGCAACAGACGTTGTTTGATGCCGGGCCGCACGATCGCCCGCGCCCCTTCGCGATGCTGCTCAACCGGTTGAGCAACCGCCTGGGCGAGCAGTCCGTCGTCCTGCCCGTCCTGCTCCCCGACCCGATCCCCGAACGATCGGTCCGGTTACAACCCGTGGCCGACATGGCCGCGGACCTCGCCACGAAGCCCGCGCGCGGCACCACTCTCGCAGCGTCTCAACCCTTTGCGACGCGGTATCACGCGCTCGATCGTCCCCTCGTTCTGTTTCCGCAGCCTCGCCCGGTCGAGGTCGTCACGCGGACCGCCGGTGGACTGCCTGCCACGCTCGGCTGGAAGTCCCTGCGGTTTGAGATCGCCCGGCACTGGGGCCCCGAGCGAATCGAGACCGGCTGGTGGCAGGAACCGCCCATCGCCCGCGACTACTACCGCGTCGAAACCACCACCGGCCAAAGACTCTGGATCTTCCACCGGCTTCCCGACCAGGGCTGGTTCTGGCAAGGCGAACTCGCCTGAGAACGCATAACTCTCCGACCGTAGCGGAAGCGGTGACGCTTCCCCCCGCACAGCGGCCCCCACCCCAGACGCCCCCCACCCCAGACGCCCCACAACCCACGCAACTCTCAACAAACACTCTGCTACAATTCACGCACAATCAAACCTCCCAGGTCAGCCGCGCTCCACGACCTCAACATCAAAAACACCCCGGCGAACCCCGCGCCCACCGGAGCACCGCCATGACCTCCGCCCAGACTCTCGCCTGCCGAAGAACCTTTCTCTCCCAAACCGGACTCGGCTTAGGCGGTATCGCCGCCTCGTCGCTGCTCGCCAGTTCGTTCACCCCTGGAGTCCTCCGAGCGGAGTCTGGGGCCAGTCCCTCCTCAACCGGCACAGGCCCCATCGGCGTTCACTTCGCCCCCAAAGCCAAACGCGTCATCTCGCTGTTCATGCACGGCGGGCCGTCACAGCTCGACCTGTTCGACGACAAGCCGGGCCTGTTGAAACAGCACGGGCAAGAGCTGCCCCAGTCCGTCCGCGACAGTCAGCGTCTGACCGGCATGACCAGCGCCCAGAAGTCCTTCCCCATCACGCCGTCGCTGTTCAAGTTTTCCCGTCACGGCGAGAGCGGAGCCGCGCTGTCAGAGCTGCTGCCCTACACCGCAGGCATCGTCGATCGCATCGCGATCGTCCGCTCGCTCACCACCGAAGCAATCAATCACGACCCGGCCGTCACGCTGCTCCAGACCGGACACCAGCAGCCCGGCCGGCCAAGTTTCGGCTCGTGGGCCAGCTACGGCCTCGGGTCCGACAGCCGCGACCTCCCCGCGTTTGTCGTCATGATTTCCCAAGGCAGCGCTGCCCGCCCCGCCGATCCGCTCTATGCCCGGCTCTGGGGCTCAGGATTTCTCCCCTCCAACCATCAGGGCGTCGCCCTCCGCTCGTCGGGCGATCCGGTCCTCTACCTCTCCAACCCGGCCGGGCTCGACGCCCAGACGCGTCGCGCCCAGCTCGACCTCGTCGCCGAGTTCAATCGCCAGGAATTCGCCCGCGAGGGTGATCCCGAAATCGCCACGCGGATCGCACAGTACGAGATGGCGTTCCGGATGCAGACCTCGGTTCCCGAACTGACGAACCTCACCACGGAAACCAAAGCAACCTTCGACATGTACGGCCCCGAGGCCAGCCGGCCGGGATCGTTCGCCGCGAATTGTCTCCTGGCACGCCGACTTGTCGAGCGCGGAGTGCGCTTCGTGCAGCTCTATCACCGCGGCTGGGACCAGCACGCCAACCTGCCCAGCGATCTCCGCCTGCAGTGCCGCGATGTCGATCAGCCGGCCGCAGCCCTGGTTCGCGATCTCGATCGACTCGGCCTCCTCGACGAAACGCTCGTCATCTGGGGCGGTGAGTTCGGACGCACGACCTACAGCCAGGGAACGCTGGAACCAACGAACTACGGCCGCGACCACCACGGCGGCTGCTTTTCGATCTGGCTGGCCGGTGGCGGGATCAAGCCGGGGCTGGTCTACGGCCGCACCGACGATTTCTCCGTGAACGTCGCCGAGAACCCCGTCCACGTCCACGACCTCAACGCCACCCTGCTGCACCTGTTAGGAGTCGATCACACCAGGTTGACCTATCGCTTCCAGGGCCGGGACTATCGCCTCACCGACGTGCACGGCCACGTCGTGAAGGACCTGCTCGCATAGCGAGAGCGTTTTTTCTATCGCCCGACGCGTCAGTCCCCCGAATCCGCTCCCGCGTCCCCATCGGGCCCACCGCGAAACGTCGCCAGTTGCCGCAGTTCCTCCGCCCACAGCGCGTCGTCGGCCGACAGCCGCGGCATCGGCAGCGACTCATAGTCGATCCCGCCGCGGGCCACGAGCTGGTCGTACGCTGTGTTCCAGGCCGATTGCAGGTCGAGCGGCACTTCATCAGTCTCGCTGCGTAGCGGGATCATCACCGTGGGCAACCTCTCGCGCAGCGTCCACGAGTACCCCCGGTATCCCAACCCCGACCCGACCCGTCGCCAGGCCCGACTAACGAGCACGATGTAGTCAGGCGTTGGCTGCAGCTCGGCAATGAAATTCTCAAGAAAGAACGAGGGCAGCACCCGCTCGCCGCAGAGCAACAGATCGATCTCGACGAGATTGGCATCGCTCTCCAGCACTTCAAGCTGCGTCTTGGCATAACGATCCCGGGCGCCGCGCTCCGTCTTGTGGTCGACACCCAGCACTTCGAGCACCGTCACCACCCGCCCCGGCTCGCGCGTATCGGCAATCAGCACCAGCCGATCGTCGCGCTGGTCGCCCGGAAAGGGAACGACCCACGGCTCGTCACCCGCAGCATGCGACCGTTCCCGCCCCCGCGTCGTCACCGAGCAGAGCGTCGGCGGGGCCGGGGCGCGGGTCAGGGTCGACCGACCACCCGTCGCTCTCACCGTCGACTTGGCGACAAACGGTTCCGGCAGCCAGTCGTTCAACTGCCGGACGATCTCGCTCACCAGCAGCGTCCGCAGTTGCGACCAGACCGACGCCTCTTCGACATACGGGTCCATGCCCGGAAACGGTGATGGCATCTCTGACACTCCTTCCCTGAAGTGACTCGTTTTTCCAACCGTCTGTCGTCTCATCCGCACAGGCTACAGCCGCTGCATGGTGGGAACTGCCCACCCCACACTGCTAATGCCCGCAACTTCCTCCGCCCCCGCCCCCACACGCTCCCAGACCGCCGCAACCACCGGCCACAGCCTCTTTCTGCTCGCACAGCGCGGCAATGCCCTTGGCCGTCTCCGGGCCAAACTCCGTGATCGTGAAGCCCAAGTCCTCAATCAGTTTGTAATCGTCGGCCGGGGTCTGGCCCTTCGTCGTCAGATAATCGCTGACAAACATCGAGTTCGCGGCATACAGCCCTTGCGGCTGCAGCCACCGCAAGTTCAGTTCCCGCCCTCCGGCGATCCGAATTTCAGCGGCCGGGTTCGCCAACCGGAACAGGCAGAGCGCCCGCAGGCAGTCCCGAGGAGTGAGGTCCGACTT
>JAIXZD010000353.1 GCA_027489895.1 Planctomycetaceae bacterium | reverse complement strand
GTGGTCGTCTTGCCGACTCCACCTTTTTGGTTCATGACCGCGATCGTACGCATCGGGAATCCTTTCCCAGGGGCGCCAGGGACACTCGGTAAACAGGCGCGGCCTCCGGAACGGGACCCCGTGGGGAATCCGCCCGCTCAGACGCGTTGACCCATTACTGCATTCGGGATGCTAACGCGAAGGTGAAAAAATCCCCAAGAGCAGTTTTTGCAGGTGAAACCCTGGGGGGGGATGGGAGATGGAGGGGCGCTGGGGAAGCCTCACGGCTTCCGCTACTTCGTCAGGGGGTCAGCCGTGGCGGCGGGCGGGACGATGGTCGCGGCGAGGCGGGCGAGGGTGGCGGGGGGGAGGCGTTCGGCCCGGATGCCTTCTTCGATGCCCAGGTCGCCCAGGATTTTGTCGAGGGCCGGGCGGTCGAGGCGATTCTTGTACATCCCCGCTAAAACGGTCCGCAAGGATTTACGGCGCTGGGTGAACAGCGTGCGGACGAAGTCCTGGAACGCGGCCCGGTCACCGATGGTCGCCTGGCGCTCGGGGACGCGGTCGACCTGAACCACGGCCGAATCGACCTTCGGGCGCGGCCAGAAGACGGTGGGCCCCAGCTTCTTCAGAATTCGCACATCGGTCTGCGCCTGCAGCCAGACCGCGAGGCCACTGTAGTGTTCCGTCCCCGGCTGGGCGGCCATCCGCTCGGCCATTTCGTATTGCACCGTGACGACCATTTTCTCCCAAGGCAGGTCGGTCGCAATCAGGTTCGAGATGACTGGCGTCGCCACGCAGTAGGGGAGATTGGCGACGAGCTTGAGCCGGGCGTTGGGGATTTCGGCGAGGGCGGCGCGAACATCGGCGAGCAGTTCGTCGGCCAGGCGGTTCTTGTTGTGCAGCGCGTCGATGTTGCGCAGGCGGACGTTGTCGAATCGGGAAGTCGCCTTGCCGGCCAGCTCGAACATGCGGAAATCGATCTCGATCGAGACGACGCGTCCGGCCTGTTCCGCCAGGAACGCCGTCATGCCGCCGGAACCCGTGCCCACTTCGAGAACCACGTCCTGGCGGGTCAACTCGGCCGAGCGGACGATGAACTCGATCAGGTTGATGTCGATCAGGAAGTTCTGGCCCAGGTCGTGGCGGGGATGCCACTTCCGCTGGCCGAGCACCTTCATGAGGTGCGACCGCGTCTGGCGATGGACGTCCAACTGGGCATCGGTCGTGGGCTCGGATTCCAGATCGGCGTCGAGGTCCTCGAGGTCGGGAAGGTCCAGATCGTCAGCCGCCTCGAGTTCCGGCTCGTGCAGATCGAGCGGCTCCGATTCGGGTTCGGTTTCGTCGGGCGTCTCAGCATCCGTCATTCGGGCGACTTTCGTAAGGGGCGAGCCGTAGGGTGGGCACTGCCCACCACTGCTCACCAGATCTCATCAGCCAGACGTCGTTTCCCCCGGCTTCAAGGGGCGGTGAATGACCCATTGTGGGCGAATTCTGGGCCGGGCTGGTTAGCAATCCAAATGGTTTTTCGTAGACCGAGTTGGTGAGCGCTGGTGGGCAGTGCCCACCCTACGCTGTCACGCGGGCCTCCAGGAGTTTGGCGACGTATTTTCCCAGGATATCGGCTTCGAGGTTGACCGCGTCGCCCACCCGGCGTCGGCCGAGCGTGGTGACGCTGAGGGTGTGGGGAATCAGCGAGACGGAAAATGTCGTGGGCGTCACCTTCACCACCGTCAGGCTGACCCCATCGACGGCGACCGAGCCTTTCTCGACCATCAGGCGGGTCAGATCGGCCGGAGCGGAAAAGGTGAGGTCGACCCACTCTCCGATTGGTTCAATCGCCGCCACCGTACCGAGCGCGTCGACGTGTCCCTGAACGACGTGTCCGCCCAGACGGCCATCCGGTGGCAGCGATCGTTCGAGGTTGACGAGGTCGCCCACGACGAGCCGGCCCAGGTTGGTGCGCTGCAGGGTCTCGGGCCCGGCCTGAAACGTCCACTGTTTTGCGGATTGCGCGATGATCGTCAGGCAGCAGCCATTGATGCAGATGGAATCGCCAATCGCGGTTGTGGGTCGGGGGCGACGGGACGGGGCGCCGAACGGCTTGCGGACGAGCGAGCGGGATGGAGGGACGCGGCCGCGCGTGAGAACGGCGGGAGGCGTGAGGGTCAGCGTCAACCCGTTTGCATCCGGGGTGAGGCGTACGACCTCGCCCATCCCTTCGACCAACCCGGTAAACATGCCTGTCGTGTCCTTTGCCTTTTGTTTTCGATCTCGTGGGTTGTTTGGCGGTGAGTTTTGTCGGAAGGTCGCCGCGCGGGAATCGGGTGGAAAGTTGCGGGCGATCGACCAGTGTATCGCGAGACGGCCGGACGGCGTATCTGGTCTTCCGGGCGGGCACCGCTACAACCGCTACAGACTCGCTGGCCGGGCGCTGGTGGGGCGAGGCTCTTCGCGCGGGCTTCACGTCAGGTTCCAACGCTTGTGAGGGCCGGTACGGGCGACTATTGTGTCCAGTTCTCCGCTGGTTTTTGCGCGCATGGTGCGCCGACGCCGAGGCGGAGTCGACCTCGCGAACGCCCCGAACTTGTGGGAGTTCGCCCGACCGCCGAGCATCATGAAACACGTTTTGTCCGCCCTTGTCGTCAATCAACCGGGTGTGCTGGCGCACATTTCGGGCATGCTCGCCTCGCGAGCGTTCAATATCGACAGCCTGGCTGTCGGCGCGACCGAGAACCCCGAGTTCTCGCGGATGACGTTCGTAGTCCATGGGACGGAAAAGACGCTGGACCAGGTCCGCAAACAACTGGAAAAGATCATCACCGTCGTCAAGGTGATCGATTTCTCGAACCAGAACTTCGTCGAACGCGACCTGATGCTCATCAAGGTGAGCACCGAGGCCGGCACGCGCAGCCAGGTGAAAGAACTGGCGGAAATCTTCCGCGGCCGGATTGTCGACGTGGGGACGGGGCATGTGATGATCGAGATCTCCGGCCCCGAGCGGAAGATCGAGGCGTTCATCGACATGATGCGTCCGTTTGGAATCATCGAACTGGTGCGAACGGGCCGGATCGCTCTGCTGCGTTCGGCCGAACTGCCGCCGCAGGATGAAGACGAGGCGGGAGCAGGTGTTCCGGCCGACGAACCGCCACCGGAAGCGGTTGTATAACGCTGCCGGAACCGGGTGCCACCGGATCAAGTGGCCGTCGCAAGAGGCGGTCGCCGTGTGCAGTTGTCGCCGCGGCTTGGGATTGGCCCCTGGTTCTGGCAACCAACCCGGCGGGTGAATGTAAGGCGTCTCGCCTCGGATGGGCGAGTTCTTTCGGCAGGCAGGCCGAGCGGTCGCGGGCGAGTGTGCCGCGGGCGTGTTGTCTCGAACAGTCTGTATCTCTCATCAGAAAGACGAAATCATGGCCGCCAAGGTGTATTACGAAGACGACGCGAACCTCGCCCTGCTCAAGGACAAGGTGATCGCGATCATCGGTTACGGAAGCCAGGGCCATGCCCAGGCCCAGAACCTGCGCGATTCGGGTTGCACCGTCGTCATCGGCCAGCGACCCGGCTCGCCGAACTACGATCTGGCGGTCAGCCATGGCTTCAAGCCGGTCTCGGCCGCTGAAGCGACCAAGCAGGCCGACCTCGTCAACATCCTGCTGCCCGACGAAGTGCAGGCCGATGTCTACAAGGCCGAGATCCGACCGAACCTGAAGCCGGGCGCGCTGCTGCTTTGCTCGCACGGGTTCAACATTCACTTCGGTCAGGTGATTCCGCCGGCGGGCGTCGATGCGGCGCTGGTTGCCCCGAAAGGCCCTGGTCACCTCGTCCGGGCCGAGTACGAAAAGGGTGCGGGCGTGCCGTCGCTGGTCGCGTTCATGCCCGGTTGCAGCGATGCCTCCAAGGGCCTCGCTCTCGCCTATGCCAAGGGAATCGGCGGGACGCGTGGCGGTGTCATCGAAACAACGTTTGCCGAAGAGACCGAAACCGACCTGTTCGGTGAGCAGGTTGTGCTCTGCGGCGGCGTGAGCGAACTGGTCAAGGCGGGCTTCGATACGCTCGTGGAAGCCGGTTACCAGCCGGAGATGGCCTACTTCGAGTGCATGCACGAGCTGAAGCTGATCGTCGACCTGATGTACCAGGGCGGCCTCAGCTACATGCGGTACAGCATCTCGAACACGGCCGAGTACGGCGACTACACGCGTGGCCCGCGGATCATCACCGAGGAAACCCGCAAGGAAATGCGGAAGATTCTCGCGGAAATCCGCGAGGGCAAGTTTGCCCGCGACTGGATTCTGGAGAACAAGGCCAACCAGGCCTCGTTCCAGGCGATCCGTCGTCGCGAACGGAACCATCCGGTTGAAGTCGTCGGCAAGAAGCTGCGGGCGATGATGACCTGGATCAAGGCGAAGGTCGTCTCGTAAGCAGCCGGTTTCGCAGACACGCTCGAAATGAATTCCCGGGGAGACACTGCATCCGCAGTCGTCTCCCCGATTCATTCTTTGAGATCGCAGGGTGTGATCTTTAGGACGACCGGTGAACTCTCGATGGAAACTCACCGCCGCAACGGCATGAACCGGACTCGGTTCCCCCGGTACTGCGGGAATTTGGTTCGCAATGCCTGTTGAATCGTCGTCGGGCACGCGTTCTCCCTTCTGGGGCCTGACGAGCGGCAGACCGGTGAGTTCATGGGAATTCGCTGTGTTGTGCGGCTGCGGGTGTGACCAATCGGTTCCAATCAGACGGGTTATGGGGAGCACGATCATGAGTAAACACACGGGACTCGCCGCGAGGCGAATGGCTCGCTGGACTGCGGTGACGACGGCGGGCGTGGCCCTGCTGTTCGGCCTGGGATCGACGGTGGAAGCGCGTGGTCCCGGTGGTGGAGGAATGAGTGGTGGTGGCGGAGGAATGATGAGGAGTGGCGGGGGGATGGGCGGCGGTGGCGGGATGATGATGGGTGGAGGTGGTGGCGGCGGGGGATGCGGCGGGGGCGGGGGCGGAATGATGTCGGGTGGGGGAGGGATGGGGGGCGGCATGATGGGCGGCGGGCAGATGTCGTCCAGCCAGTCGCTGGAGTCGCTCAGCTCGGCAACGACCGCCTCGACGCAGCAGAATGCCCTGCTCCAGCGACAAGTCCAGTTGCAGCAGTTGCAGCTACAACAGCAACAACAGCAGCTTCTGGCCGTGCGTCAGCAGATGATGGATCTGCAGCGTTCGCAGCCCAAAGTCGACCGGCAGACGCTGCTGGCACAGAACAAGGCGGCGGCCGAGCGGAAGAAAGCCGATGCCCTGGCCCGCCGAACGACGCCAGCCAAAACGGCGGCCAAGTCGTCAGCCCTCGTCAAAACCCCATCCAGCAAGTCGCCCGCGTCGAAGACGCCCGTGGTGAAATCTCCGGCCGTGATCGATGTTGTCGGCCCCACGGTGGCGACGCGGTAACTCGGCCCTCGTGTCCAGAACCCTTTTCTCGGCCCTGTAGCGACATTGTAAAATGTCGCTGCGGGGCCGGTGTCGTTTTGCCCGACATGACTCTCGGAAGTCTGACTCGCGCGGGCAGCCGCCTATCGCCCCAGCCCGACCACGAACGCCCCGATGATCACGGCCACGGCGAGGGCCACGAACAAGCG
>JAIXZD010000366.1 GCA_027489895.1 Planctomycetaceae bacterium | reverse complement strand
CGGTTGGGGGTGCGTCCGGAACCGCTGCCCAAATATCAGGCCGATGTGTCCCAAGAGGCGGTGACGACCCGCCTGCGATTCGAACTCATCGAGAACGCGGGTGTGCCGTTCGTCTATGACAACGGACCGGAAGGCCAGTTTCATCTCGCCGAGACGCTGGGCGGCGGCGTTGGTGCGATCGATCTCGACAACGACAACTCACCCGACCTGATCTTCGTCGATGGCGGCGATCCCGTGAACTGGCCGGCCGATCGCACGTCGCGCGTCGCGCTCTATCGCAATCGCGGAGAGGAGCCGTTCGAAACAGTCACGTCTCAGAGTCGACTGGACTGGACCGGGTACGGCCACGGCTGTGCGGTGGCGGACATGAACAACGACGGTTTCGACGATGTTCTGCTGACGGGTTACCAGCGCTCCGCGTTGTACCTGAACCTGGGCGACGGCACGTTCGCTGAGGCGCCGGAGCTCGGGAAGCTGGCCGGGGAGCGCTGGTGCGCGACGGCCTGCTGGACCGATCTGGACACCGACGGGGACCTGGATGTTTACATCACCTGCTACGCCGTTAGTGGGCGAACCGAACCGCCGTTCTGCGAGTCGAAAGGCGTACGGATTCACTGCAACCCGCACTTGTATGGCCGCTTGCCCGATCTGCTGTTGGAGAACCTTGGCGACGGGACGTTTCAGGATCGATCTCAATTCTCGGGCATTGCCGAGTTCCGCGAGTACGGGTTGGGAGTGATGGCCGCTGACTTCGACGGTGATGGATCGACCGAGGTTTTCGTGGCCAACGACGGCGACCGCAATCTTCTGTTCCGTCGTACCTCCGACTGGACGTACGAGGATGTCGCCCAATCCAGTGGATTGGCATTCAGCGGGCAGGGCGAGACGATGGGGTCGATGGGGATCGCCTGTGCCGACTTCGATGGCAACGGTCGGCTGGACCTGCTGACGACCAACTTTTCCAATGAATCGAACGCCCTGTTTCAGCAAGAAGGGGACCTGGTCTTCGCCGACACGACGCAGGGGACGCTCATCGATCGGATCAGTCGGCCGCTGGTGGGCTGGTCGGCGATACCGTTCGATGCCGACTGCGATGGGGCGATCGACCTGTTCGTCGCCAACGGACATGTGACGCGGATGCCGAACGAAGACTGGGCCCAGTTACCGACGTTGCTGAGAGGGACAGCCGCTGGCTTTCAGGAGGCCGGGCAGGCGGGGTCATTTTTCGAACGGCACTGGCATGCGCGCGGCGCGTGCCGGGTCGACTTGAACCGGGATGGCCTGGATGACCTGGTGGTGAGCCTGATCGACTCGCCTGCGGCGCTGTTGTTGAACCGGTCGCTGACTCCGGGCCGGAGCATTCAGGTGCAATTGGTGGGCACGGCTTCGCCACGGTCACCGGAGGGGGCGATCATCGAAGTCGAGTCGGCCTCGGGAAAGACTTTGCATTTGGCCAGTCGCAATGCGGGGTATCTGTCGTCACAGAGCGCCGTTTTGACCTTGGGACTTGGCGCGGACAGCGTGGCAGACGTCGTCCGGATTCGCTGGCCTGGCGGTCAGCGGCAGGAGGTTCGGCGGGTCAATGCCGGGACGAAGATGACGGTGATCGAAGGTCGCGACGTCGTCGACGATTCCGAGTAGCGCTGATGGGTTCGTCGAGATGGGGAGGCTCGTTGACCACCAAGGCACCAAGGGCACCAAGGAAAGGCAGGTGCAAGGGCTGAGGATGAGTTCGTCTGCGCGCGGACCGTGGCGAGCTGATCCTGTCAGGGGTCGGCTCGCCTTGCTTCGCTTTGCTGTCCTCAATCTCTCGCTTCGATCAATTTGGGCAGGGTTCTCACGGGGCTTGATTTGCCTTTCCTTGGTGCCCTTGGTGGTCAACGAAAAGTTCCGGAGGTTGCTCACGCTGCCAGGCGCTTGGGAAACCTCCGGGCGCTAACGCTTCCGGCTCCCTGGGGTTGCCTTCGCAAGGGTGTCGCCGGTCATCAGTCGCGGAGTTCCATTGCGGAGTGACGTTGGCAGTCCCTGTCGGTAGTGTCTGTCGTCGGAGGTGTCTGGTTGTGGTAACGTCCCGAAACTCGGTAATCCTCTTTGTTTCAGGGCAGTCGGGAGCATGCTTCACTCGCGATCTCGATTCGTGCGGGCGGACCGATGTTTCGGCCTGGGCCTGCTCGTGGTGCTGTTGCCGCTGATGGTCCTGCCCGAGCGGGAGTGCGCGGCTCAATCGCGCGAAATCGTCTTTACCGATGTCGCCAAGGCCGTGGGGCTGGAGTTCCAGCATTACTCGCCGCTGACTCCCGAACGACATCTCCACCTGTTCATGGGATCTGGGTTGGGCTGGCTCGACCACGACCTGGACGGCTGGCCCGATCTGTACTGCTGCCAGGGCGCGGCGTGGCCCGCGCGGCCCGAGACGAGCCTGGCACGCAGTAACCAGTTGTTTCGCAACCGGCAGGGGCAGTTCGAGAACGTCACGAGCGTTTGCGGGCTGAAGAACTTCGAGTATTCGATGGGCGTGGCCGTGGGAGATTTCGACAACGACGGGTTCCCCGACCTGTATGTCTCAAGCTTTGGACCGGACAGTCTCTACCGGAACCATGGGGATGGCACCTGGTCGGAAGTGATTGGTCAGCCCGTGCTGAACGATGAGCGGTTCAGCGCCAGTTGCACCTGGACCGATATCGACGGCGATGGCGATCTCGATCTGTACGTCACGAATTACCTGAAGCTGGATCGCGCGAATTACCCGCTGTGCAGCAGCGTGGAAGGGGGAAAGCGAATTCCTGGCGGCTGCCATCCGCACTATCAGCCGCACGAGCACGACCTGCTGATCCGCAATGAGGGCGATGGGACATTCAGCGACATCTCGAAGGCCGCGGGATTGCTGGCCGAGACGCCTCGCGCCGGGTTGGGCGTTGTCGCGGGGGACTTCGACGAGGACGGCGATCAGGATTTTTATGTCGCCAACGACACGGTGAACAATCAGTTGTGGATGAACTCGGGCCAGGGCACATTCACCGACGAGGCGGTGACTATGGGCGTCGCGGTGAATGGATTGGGGGTGGCCGGGGCGGGGATGGGATTGGCGGCGGGCGATGTCGATGGGGATGGGCTGACCGATCTGTTCGTGACCAACTACTTCAACGAAACAAACACGCTGTATCGGAACGATCGGGTCGCCTTCACCGATGTGAGTGCCGAGTTTGGATTGGCGGCCCCCAGCCGTCAGCGGCTCGGTTTCGGCACGTCACTCCTCGATGCCAACCACGATGGCTGGCTGGATCTGTTCATCGCCAATGGGCATGTTCAGTCGTATCCACCCGAGTTGGATCGGCGAGCGCCGTTCGCACAGTTGCAGCAACTGTTCCTCAACCAGCAGGGAGTGCGGTTTCAGGAAGCGTCCGCCAAGGCGGGGCCTTACTTTCTGAAGCCGGTCGTGGGGAGGTCGTCGGCAGTGGCGGACTTCAATCGCGATGGGCGAGCGGATCTGGCGGTGTTGCACCTGAATGGGCCAGTGGCGCTGTTGCGGAACGAGTTTGCTGGCCCGGCCCGGTCGTTGTCGCTGCGACTGATTGGACGGGCTGGCAACCGCGATGCGATCGGTGCGCGCGTCGAACTGCGGATCGGGGATCGCAAGCTGGTGCGGTTCTGCCAGGGGAGCCAGGGTTACTTGTCGACGGACGAACGTCTCGTGCGGTTTGGTCTGGGCGAGGCCTCACAGGTCGATGCGGTCACGGTTCGCTGGCCCTCGGGGAAACAGGAAACGTGGGGCGAGCTGTCTGCGGGCCAGATGCCTGCGGGCCAGACGCGAACGCTGTGGGAGGGAACGGGCGTTGCCAACTGACGTGCGAACGGACCGTGTGCAGTGCAGGGCGGGGCGACGCTGGGCGGCGATGTGGTCGCTCGGCCTGACGGCTGCGTTCGTCGCGGCTGCGTTCGTCGTAAGCGGCTGCGGCCAGGTCGAGCGGGATCCGCTCATCGAGGCGGCGCTCGCGCTGGAGCGTGGCGATCGCGATGCGGCGATTTCCACACTGCGGGGGCATCTGAAAGAGGCTCCCGAATCGTCGCCGACCCGGCTGAGGTTGGCCGTGCTGTTGAGGGAATCGAACCCGGATGAGGCGCTGGAAGTTCTCGCCGCGGTTCCGCAGGCCGACCCCCAGCGGATCGCGGCGATGCAGCAGACGGCGATCATTCAGCTTGTGGCCGGAAGGACGACTGAAGCCGAGGCCGCGCTGAAGGAAGTGGTGGCGGCGCAGCCTGAGAACTTTGGCGCGCAGTTGTCTCTAGCCGAGTTGTACTTTGAGGCCAAAGCGCACGAGGCGGCGCTACCGCATGCGCTGGCCGCCAGTCGCCTGCAGCCCGAGCGGGCTCAAACCTACCTGCTGCTGGCGGATCTCTACGATGAGCTGCATGACCCGAGGTCCATGATCGCGCCGCTGCAGTCGGCGATAGAGCTCGAACCCGAGTACTACGAAGCCCGCTTGAACCTGGCGTATGCGACCCTGGAAACGGGTGATCTCGACACCGCGAAGAAGCAGGCGACGTGGTGCCATCGACGCCAGCCGCGCGATGTCTCGGCACTGCGGATTCTGGCTTCGGCGGCCCGCGAAGAGGGGCAGTTTGCCGAGGCCCGGACGTTCCTCGCGAAGGGGCTCGAAATCGCTCCCCAGGATCTCGACTGCCGAATTCTGGAGGCGGACCTGCTGCTTTACGAGCGCCAGCCCCAGGCGGCCTACGACCGGCTGAAGGAACTGTATGACGCCCACAAGACGACGGTGCGTTACCTCGGTGCGTTGGCCCGCGCTGCGGCCACGTCGGGGAAACGGGAGGAGTCTCGGGCGCTGTACAAGGCGATCGAAGAGTTGTTGGAGGCGACGCGAAAGACGACGCGGTCTAAACCGGGTGGGGTTCCTGCTGGCGATGCCGCTTCCCCCGTGGCCCCCTGAGCCGCGATCGATGCAGACGCTCACCGCTAAAAACTACTTCTCGTCTTGGGCCGGGGCTGGTGCGGACGCGGGCAGGAGCGGCGGGGGATCGACCGGCTCTTTGCGGACGCGGATCCAGTGATCGTGAAATCCCGCGACGCCTTCAAATGTCACTTTCGGCAGATGGCAGCTGATGCAGTCGGTGTTGCCCTGCAGGCAATTTCGAACCGTATGGCGCTGATGACACTCCTGGCAGACGCGTTCGTAGGCGAGCGTGTCGGTCGAGACTTTCGCATGCGGATCGTGACAGGTGGTGCAGCGGAGTTCGCCTTTGGATTCGGTGAAGCAGCGACTTTGCATTAACCCTGCGGGCTGAAACCGGGGCAGAACGCGGGAACTGCGATTGAGCTCCGACGGCTTGATCGTTTCCGGAAGACGATGACAGGTTCCGCAGGTGCGGAGTTCATCCAGTGCCGTTGGCCAGCGCCGGGCGGTGCTGAGGTCGGGACCGGTCAACCCGGAGTTCTGGGCTGTCACGTGGTCGCCACCGGGACCATGGCAGCTCTCGCAACCGACGTGCGGAATGAGGTGTGTCACCTCATTGTTTTCAATTTTGGCCTGGGTCGTGTGGCAGCCGATGCATTCGACGAGCTTTTTGAGATCAATGACCCTTCCAAAGTGCTCGGCGTCTTCGACCGGTTCGGGAAGAAACGGATGGCCGACCGTGAGTCCCAGCCCTTGCAGTTCTTTGTACCAGCTGGCCCGGTGTTCGAGGCCGACCGCGCCGCCCTCTTTGTGGGGCAGCAGAGTCAGAAACGTGACGGCGTGCGTCCCGGACCCGAGCGCGTAGGTCAGCGGGAAGCGTTCGTCGCCGAACTGGTCGGGCCGCGAGACCGAGAGCCCCTCGGCATCGAGGTGATAGCGAAAGCTCCCGCGACGCTGGGGATCGG
>JAIXZD010000340.1 GCA_027489895.1 Planctomycetaceae bacterium | reverse complement strand
GGCGAGGTCGACGTCCTTGAGGGCCTTTTGCAGCAGCGCCGGGTTGCCCTTGGCCTTGCCGGTGACGCCATAGGCGAAGCTTTTCCGGTTCTCGTAGGCGTCGGCGAGTTCGTCTTCGTCGCCGAAGGCAGAGCTGTCGACGAGGATGTTGACGTTTGACCCATAGGCCCCTTCGGCGTTCGAGAAAACGCGGAGGGCGGCGGTTTCCATGTCGGTGTTCATCTCGGCCGCATAGCGCAGGGCGTGGGCGCGGATGAAATTGAGGGCCTCGGGCTCGTCGGCTTTGGTTTTGCGGCCTTCGGCAATCAGTGCCTCGACGAGCGTGGCGTCCTTGGCGAGGGACTTGATTTCGGTGTCGATGACCCGGATGTCTTCCGATTTTTCAACGGCCATGGCGAGCGCGCCGAGCAACTCGTTCGACTTATTCAGCTCGCGATAGACGGCGGCGAGGCCGGCAAACCCCAGGCCATCGGGATCGTTCTTGAGCGTCGACTTGTAGAGCGCCTCGGCCTTGTCGAGTTGCTTGGCCTCGCGAAGTTTGTCGGCGAAAAAGTACTGGAGGACGCTGTTTCGGGCGTCGGCCGCGGCGATCTTTTCGAGCCGGGGCAAGAGGTCGGCGGATTGGCCGAGCTTGGCGAGAATCTTTTCCAGCAGTTCGTAGGCGGATCGGCCTTTCGACTGCCGCTGCTCGTCGAAGTAGGACTGGAGCGTGTTGAGGGCCTCGTTGGCATCGCCCATTTCGAGATGGGTCTGGGCGAGGTTGAACGCGAGGTTGCCCGTCTTCGCTTTCTTGGTCTCGCCCGACTTCCGGAAGGCGGCAAGAGCCAGGTCCAGCTTACGGGCCTTGAGGAATGCCTGACCGATTCGCTCGTAGGTGGCGGGCGGATCACCCAGCAACTGAGCCCGCGTGCGGAAATCGAGCTTGTAGTCTTCGGGCTTCTGCAGCGCCTCGAACACCACCTCGTAGGCGGCGCCGGCCGGCTCGGGCTGTTCGGTTGCTTCATAGAGGATGGCAAGATCGCGCTTCAGGGTGACATACAGAGCCGATTTGGGCTCGATCTCGGGAACGGTGAGCGCCTTTTCGAGGAACTTGATCCCACCGGCGTAGTCGCCCTGGCTGGCCTGATGCACTCCGATGCGGCGCAGCAGTTGAAAGTCGGTCGGGTCGAGTTCGACTGCCTTCATGGCGTACTGGATCGCGTCATCAATCTGGTTCAGGCTGAAGGCGAGCTGGATCAGCGCGCGATAGACCATGATCGCGGAGGGATCGAGTTCGATGGCCTTCTTGTAGGCGGTGTAGGCGCCCTGAAAATTGTTCGCGGCTTCGAGCACCCGGCCGGTGCCGTACCAGGCGCGGGCAGCGACCACATTGGCGGCGGCGGCATCGCGGGGAGACAGCGGCTGCAGCGGTTCGACGAGGTCTTCTCCCTCCTGGAACTGCAGCGGTTTCCGAGTGTCTGCCGGAACGGGGGGCGCCTTAGGAGCTTCGGCGGGAGGGGCTGCGGTGTCGGTGGCCGGGGCGGCTGCCGCATCGGCTGTCTGGGCGGAAACCGGCTGCGGCCAGACGGCGAAGGCCGCCAGCAGGCAGGTCAGGAAGAGAGCGGAGCCGATTGCTTGGAGGCGTCCCGGTGTTTGCCCGCTGGAAGACACCAATGCAACGCCGTGCCGTTGTCGATCGATCATGGCGAAACTTTCTCTGATGGTCCGCATGCACCTGTCCCTGGCTGGCTTGTTCGGGATCCTGACGTTCCGTGTCTGGCGGCGAATGGCAACCGCTCCGAGCGACTGTCCGCAAGCAACAACGCTCTGTTCGGTTACGGCGAGCCGTCGCGCGGATCGGATTTAACCGCCCGTGTTTTCGGATGGTAACGACTGTTCACCGATTGTTCCAAGACTTGGATGTTCCGTCGTCAATTGCCGTGGGGCGTCGGGGCCTTCCGATTGCGGAGGGATGGAGGGGCGGGAGTCGCTCACCCTCCGGGCGCTGACGCTTCCGGCTCCCCTCGGTAGGGATCGTTGTTCAAAGGTTAGTGACGGGACCCGGTCGAGTGTGAACGGCGGTTTACTGGTATGGGCTGTACGGCGCCTTTAGACTCGCCTTCACACGAGGCGGCGAATGAGGCAGAGAGGGAGTGGATGGTCAATGCCTGAGGGCGATCGCTCCGGAGCAAACCGATCCACCAGTGAGCAGCTTGGCAAGACACACGCAATCGGAGACGACCTTGGAAGCGCTGCGAGGCATGGTTCCGGCAGAGGCGAGGCCCAGTATTCTAGTGGTCGACGACAACGATCCGTTCCGCGAGCGACTGGCACGCGCCCTGGCGGACCGCGGATTTGACGTCCGAACGGCGGCCAATGGTGAGGAGGCGGTGTTCGAGGCCCGGCAGGATTCGCCGGAAATGGCGATCGTCGACCTCCGCATGCCTGACCGGACGGGGCTGGAGGTGCTGAAGGACCTGCTGCAGATCGACCCGTCGACACGGGCCATTATTCTGACGGGTTACGGAAACATCGCGACGGCGGTGACGGCGATGCGAATTGGCGCGATCGGGTTCCTGCCCAAGCCGGTCGATGCGGACGAAATTCTCGCGGCGTTTGCGCGGGGGACCGACAATTCGCCGGAGCCGAGTTCGGAAACGGTGCAGGCGCCGTCCCTGGCGCGGGCCGAGTGGGAGCATATTCACCGGGTGCTGGATGATTGCGGGGGCAACGTGTCGGAGGCGGCCCGGCGACTGGGCATCCATCGGCGGTCGCTCCAGCGAAAGCTGCATAAGTTGGCGCCGTAGTGCTCCTTTCATCGATTGGTGGCAGGCTGCGTTCGCACGGAGCAAGTCAAAAGGCAAAAGTGATGGTGTCGGGCTGGCCCGACCTGTTTTTTTCTTGACATTGGCCCGCCGGCGGACACCCATCACGCTACCAAGGCTCGAATCACGGGTTGCTGTCGTGCGCACGGCTGGACGAGCCAGATGTGGGACCCAACTTTTGGTTGTGGAAAAACACCGAGGACTGAGTCGCCTGAGTGGCATGATGGGGCTGCGAAGACTGCGGGGTTTGCGGCGACTTCGTGAGTCATGCAAATCGCCTCGGCACGGCAATTGATTGCGACATTTTGCCGCATTTGTTGGCGTGTTCGCAGGCCCTTATGCTCCGCGGACGTAAGCATCGGGAAGCTACCGGTTTTCGTGCGGTCTTGGGCGTGAGATACGTCGAGGCAAAAGCCCTTGAGGCAAACTCTCTGTGGCGAACTGTCGCAGTGGGACGAAATCGGGTGGCTTTCTGGTGAGGAATGGTCGATCTTCGCGGGTGCTCCTCAGGGTGTCTCGTGGAGAAAGCCACGTTCTCAGTTCGCCGGTATCACTTTTGGACTCGTTCCACCTATGGATCGGTTCTATTTTCCCGCCTGGATCAACAAGCTTGTCCCGCTGATCGGGCTGGGGGTCGCGCTGGGTGGCGGGTATGCAGGGGCGTTGTTGTATTACGCCGGGAACCCGAGGACGACGGACGTGGGGTACGCTCCGTCGCAGCCGGTTCCGTTCAGTCATGCGATTCATGCCGGCAAGCTGAAGATGGACTGCCGGTACTGTCATACGTCGGTGGAAAAGGCGGCGTTTGCCGCGATTCCCGCGACGAAAACGTGCGTGAACTGCCACTCGGGACAGGCGGCCGATGGATCGACGAAGTACACGGCGATTCACTCGCTGAGTCCGAAGCTGGAGCCGGTGCGGACGAGTTTTTCGTCGGGCAAGTCGGTTCCGTGGGTCAAAGTGCACGACCTGCCGGACTACGCTTACTTCAATCACAGCGCCCACGTGACTCGGGGCGTGAGCTGCGTCAGTTGCCATGGGCGGATTGACAAGATGGAAGTGGTGCGTCAGCAGGAACCGCTGAGCATGGGGTGGTGCCTGGAGTGCCACCGTGCTCCGGAGAAGCATCTTCGACCGCCGGAGTTTGTGACGAAGCTGGACTGGGTCGCGCCGGAAGATCCGGTGGTCTACGGTGCCAAGTTGCGCAAAGAGTACAACATCAATCCTTCGACCGATTGTTCAACATGTCATCGCTAAGTGCGTCCCAGCCCAGCCCAGTGGCCGAGCAGCCGTCTTACTGGCGAAGTCTGAACGAGCTGGAGTCTCGCCCAGACTTCGAGGCGATGCTGGCGCGTGAGTTTCCGGAAGCGGCCGCGGAGTTCCCGGAAGGGGTTTCGCGTCGTCGCTGGTTGCAACTGATGGGCGCGTCGCTGGCCCTGGGCGGGCTGACGGGTTGCTGGGAACGGGAGATCATTTCTCCGTTCGTGCAGCGACCAGCCGGTCGGATTCCCGGTGTGCCGCAGAAGTTCGCCACCTGTTGGGAGCTGGGGGGCGTCGCCAAGCCGCTGGTGGTCACCTGTTACGACGGTCGGCCGATTAAGGCGGAAGGCAATCCGGAACATCCGGCCAGTCTCGGTGCGACCGACGCGCTGTCTCAGGCGCTGGTCCTGCAGATGTACGACCCTGATCGGGCCGTGGGCGTGCAGGTGCGGAAGGGCGAGACGACCGAATCTTCCACGTGGGATGCGTTCGCGGAAGCCATTCGACCGGTTCTCAATGCCCAGCGGACGCAGAAGGGGAAAACCCTGCGCGTGCTGGCGGGGACGAGCTCCTCGGTGACTCTGGCCGACTTGCGGGCCCGATTCGAGCAGGTGTTCCCCGAAGCGAAATGGGTCGAATTTGACTCGGTCAATCGGGATGAAGTTCGGGCTGGTGCGGCCGCTGCGTTTGGGACGCCCGTGCGGACGCAGGTCGATCTCACCGCTGCGAATATCATTCTGTCGCTGGATGCGGACTTCACGGTTCGCCATCCGCAGGCGATGCGCTTGACTCGGCAGTATGCGGGTCGTCGGTCGCCTGAAGAGGGCGAGATGAACCGGATGTATGTCGTCGAGACCGCACACACCGGGACCGGCGCAATGGCCGACCACCGGTTGGCGATTCGGACGGCGGATTTTGCGAATCTGCTCGGACTGATTGAGTCGGCTGTCCAAAACAAGCTGGAAGGTAAAAAGGTTCCGCCCGAGAAGGATTACGCCTCGAAGTTTGTCGATGCGGTGGCTGAGGATCTGGTGGCGAACCAGGGCAAGTCGGTCGTGATGATCGGCCCGCGGCAGCCCGCCGCGCTGCATGCCCGGGTTCATCGGCTGAATGCGCTGCTCAAAAACGTCGGGGCCACGGTGGCCTACACGGAAGAGCCTGGTGCCGCGCGGCCCTCTTCGCCCGCGGCCCTCAAGGGGTTGGTCGACGAGATGCTGACCGGTCAGGTCGAGGTGCTGTTTGTCCTGGGCGGGAACCCGGTTTACTCGGCGCCCGCGGATGTCGATCTTGTCGATGGTCTGAAGAAGGTCGCGACCACGGTTCGTCTGGGCGATTATGCCGACGAAACGTCACTCGCCTGTCAGTGGCATCTGCCGGCGGCGCATCCGTTCGAGGCGTGGGGCGATGCGTTGTCGTTCGATGGGACGGTGACGTTGGCCCAGCCGCTGATCGAACCGCTGCATGGCGGGAAGTCGGTGGCCGAAGTGGCCGCGCTGATCATTGAAGATGAAGTGCGGGCTGGGGAACAACTGGTCAAGCGGGCGTTGGCGCGGTATCTGCCCCCTAACGTTGCGGCCGATGTGGCGTGGCAGTCTGCCGTTCATGACGGATTTATCGCTCAGCCAGTTCTCGCCAAGGTCGAACCAACACTCGTTGCGGCCGAACCCGTTGCCGATCCAGCTCCCACCAGCGGGCTGGAACTCGTGTTTGTGCCCGGTGCTAGCACTTATGACGGCCGGTTTGCGAACAATGGCTGGCTTCAGGAACTGCCGGATCTGGTCACGAAATTGACGTGGGATAACGCCGCGTTTCTCAGTCCAAAGACGGCGAAATCCGCAGGGCTGGAGATCGGCGATGTCGTCAAACTGAAGTTCGATGGCCGGGAAGTGACGGCGCCAGTGTTCATCGTGCCGGGTCAGGCGCATGATTCGGTGATCCTCTGGCTGGGCTACGGTCGGACGGCCGGTGGCCACGTTGCGGGGTATGTCACGAGCCAGTCGAAGCCGATCGAAACGGTCGGCTTCCGGGCGGAGTCGGTGCGAACGACGGCTGCGTTCACGAGCGGCCTCGGCGTGGTGCTCGAAAAGACCAAGAAGACGTACAAGCTGGCGACGACGCAGGACCATCACGCGATCGACAAGATGGGCCTGGAGATTCTGGGCCGGCGTCTGGGCATGCTGGTCCGCGAGGGATCGCTGGAGAAGTACAAAGAGCATCCGGACTTCGCCCAGCATGTCGTGCATCACCCCGAACTGGAATCGCTCTGGGAAGAGCGTTCCTATGCGGAAGGCAACCGCTGGGGGATGACGATCGATCTGTCGAAGTGCGTGGGCTGCAATGCCTGCATGGTCGCCTGCCAGTCGGAAAACAACATTCCGATCGTGGGCAAAGAGCAGGTGATTCGCGGCCGCGAAATGCACTGGATTCGGATCGACCGGTACTTCAGCGGCGAGGCCGATGACGCCCGCGTGGTGACGCAACCGGTGATGTGCCATCACTGCGAAAACGCGCCGTGTGAGGAAGTCTGCCCTGTGGCCGCGACGGTTCACAGCCACGAAGGCCTCAACGACATGGTCTACAACCGCTGCATCGGCACGCGGTATTGTGCCAACAACTGTCCTTACAAGGTCCGCCGGTTCAACTACTTCAACAACAACAAGAAGTACGAACAGGCGAGCAACGAGCTGGCGACGCTGGTCCTCAACCCGGAAGTCACGGTTCGGGCACGCGGGGTGATGGAAAAATGCACCTACTGCACCCAGCGAATCTCGGCCACGAAGATTGTGGCGAAGAATGAACGCCGGGCGATCAACGATGGCGAGATCGTGACGGCGTGTCAGCAGGCCTGTCCTGCGGGCGCGATTGAATTTGGCGATCTGAATCTGAAGTCGAGCAAGGTGGCGAAGTCGGCCGCGGGACCGCGGGCGTACCAGATGCTGGCCGAGCTGAACAACAAGCCGCGCACGTCGTATCTGGCGCGGATTCGAAACGAACATCCCTCTTTGGCGCAGTCCAAGCCTGAAGGTCACGGAGCGCATGAGCACCACGGTTGATCCCCTGCTCGCCGATAACACGCTGAATGATCCGCGTCGCCGGTCGCCCCTGGTTTTGGGTGGCCTCGATTATGCGGGCGTGACGAAGACGGTCTGCGCGGTGGCCTCGGAGACGACTCCGCCCCCGCTGTGGTTCCTCGCGTTCGCGCTGTCGGTCTCGTGGGCCGGCGTGTTCGGCCTCTGCATCGCCTACCTGATCTTCACCGGGGTTGGGGTGTGGGGGAACAACAACCCGGTTTACTGGGCGTTCGACATCACGAACTTCGTGTTCTGGGTCGGTATCGGCCACGCCGGAACGCTGATCTCCGCCATTCTGTTTCTGTTCCGTCAGAAGTGGCGGACGAGCATCAACCGTGCGGCAGAGGCGATGACGATTTTCGCCGTTATCTGCGCGGCGATTTTCCCGGGGATTCACGTCGGTCGCGCCTGGCTGGCGTACTGGCTCGCTCCGTATCCGAACCAGATGGCGATGTGGCCCAATTTCCGCAGTCCGCTGCTGTGGGACGTGTTCGCCGTGTCGACGTACTTCACGGTGTCGGCCCTGTTCTGGTTCATGGGGATGATCCCCGACATCGCGACTCTGCGGGATCAGTCCAAGAGTAAGATCCGGCAGTTCGTGTATGGGGTGTTGTCGCTGGGCTGGACGGGGTCGTCCCGCCAGTGGCACCGCTATGAGAAGGCGTACATGATTCTGGCGGCCCTCTCGACGCCGCTGGTGCTGTCGGTGCACACGATCGTGTCGTTCGACTTCGCGGTCTCGCAGGTGCCGGGTTGGCACACGACGATCTTCCCGCCGTACTTCGTGGCTGGGGCCATTTTCAGCGGCTTCGCGATGGTGGTGACCCTGCTGGTTCCGACGCGGGTGATCTGTGGTCTCGAAAATCTTGTGACGATCCGTCACTTGGAGAACATGAACAAGATCATCCTCGCGACCGGCTGCATGGTCGGTTACGCATACGGGATCGAGTTCTTCATCGCCTGGTATGGGGGCAACCCCTATGAAACCGATACGTTTTTGAACCGTGCGTTTGGCCCGTACTGGTGGGCCTACTGGACGATGGTGTCGTGCAATGTGATTTCGCCGCAGTTGTTCTGGTTCAAGAAGATCCGGACGACGCCGTGGATGATGCTGATCGTCTGCATCTTCGTGAACATCGGGATGTGGTTCGAGCGGTTCGTGATCATCGTCACTTCGCTCGCCCGAGACGCTCTGCCCTCGGCCTGGCATTACTTCACGCCGACGAACATCGACCTGTTGATGCTGATTGGTAGTTTCGGCGTGTTCTTCTCGCTGTTCCTGTTGTTCTGCCGGTTCCTGCCGGTGGTGGCGATGGCGGAAGTGAAGTCGATCATGGTCGAGCATCATCATGAGGACCATGGCCACGGCCATGGCGGACATGCACACGGAGGGCATGGCGGACGCCATTAGGGTGCCGTGCCGGTTGGTGGACGGTTGAGAACGTGAGACGGTTGAAGTGAAGGGTTGCCGGTGGAAGGTGCTGATTCCCGTCACCGGGAATGGAATGGCAGTCGCCCCGAGAGGGTTGGTTGGAATGGCTCACAAGAAAACAGAATCGAAATCCGCGGCTCAGCCCCAGTTGACTGGGGTCGTTGCGGAATTTGAAACGCCCGATGCGGTGCTTCACGCGGCCGAGTTGGTGCGTGATGCGGGCTATACGCGGTGGGATGTTCACACTCCGTTCCCGGTGCATGGGATCGACGAGGCGATGGGCATCCGGCCGACGATTCTGCCGTGGATCGTGGCTTTCATGGCGGTGAGCGGGTTCACAGGGGCGCTACTCCTGCAGTATCTCGCCAATGCGGTGTTCTATCCGTTCATTATCAGCGGCAAGCCGACGTTTGCGATCGAGCCGTGCCTTCCGGTCTGTTTCGAAGTGGCCGTGCTATTGAGTGCGTTTGGGGCGTTCTTCGGGATGCTGGGGCTGAATGGACTGCCCCGTCATGCCAACGATCTGTTTCGTGCGGCGGGATTCACGCGGGCGACTTCGGACCGGTTCTTCATCGCGATTGATGCGGCCGATCGAAAGTTCAACGAGGCGGAATCGGCGGGCTTCCTCGAGAAACTCGGGGGCACGCATGTCCAAAAGCTGTTCAGCGATCCGGCCGGAGATCAGTTCCCCCAGGTGCTGCATACCTTGGCGTTGATCTCGGCCTGCATCGCTATCACGCCGCCGGTCATTGTGGCCGCGCGTCGGGTGACCGATCAGCCCTTTCCGCGTCTGCACCTGATCCAGGACATGGATATGCAGGTGAAGAAGAAGACGCAGAAAACGACGACGCTGTTCGCGGATGGTCGGATCATGCGACCCGCGATTAACGGCACGGTGCCTCGCGGCGGGTTGATGACCGACACCCGAAAATTTGCCGGTCTCGAATCGACCTCTGGTTTGATGATGGTGGCCGATGCGCCTGCGGCACCGGCTGCGGCCGTGGTCGACCCCGCGGTGGCGGCAGCGGAACGCGAAAAGCGGCCGTGGGTTAAAACGGTCCCGGTTCCGGTGACTTTGGATGTTCTCAAGCGGGGGCAGGAGCGGTATCGGATTTACTGTTCGGCCTGCCATGGATTGGGTGGCGAAGGGGATGGCCTCGTCTCGCTGCGGGCCGTTGAGCTGGAGCAACCCACCTGGACGCGACCTGTGTCGCTTGTCTCCGAAGGCATCGTCAAGCAGCCGGTGGGGCAGATCTTCGATACGGTCACGAACGGGGTCCGGCGAATGGCTGGCTACGGCGACCAGATTTCGGTGGAGGATCGCTGGGCGATCGTGGCGTACGTGAAAGCGTTGCAACGCAGCCGGGTGGCACCGATTGCCGATGTGCCGGTTGAACTCCTGGAGAAATTGAAGGCGGAAGCGGCCGCCGCACCGCCTGTGGGTGGGGCTGCTGCCCCAGCAGTCGCACCAGCTGGAGCAGGTGGGCTGGGTGCGAGTCCGGCACCGGCTGCGAAGTAGTGTGACGTCGAGTGGGTGGCGGCTGGTTTGGGCGAGTCGAAGCTGAGCGTGATTGAGTGGGCGAGGTGGCCCGAGCAGAAACCGGTTGGGGGTGGTCTCGAATGGCGGATACCTTGGATCACAGTATTGAACCTCAGGAAACGGTGGGGCGTGCCTGCGTTGGCCTGTCGACCGGGCTGCTGGTGGCCGGGGCGATTGGCCTGGGCCTGACCGTCGCGATTGAGCTGCTGTTCGGAACCGGAGCGAAGGGCTTTTTTCACCGGTATCTGGTGGCGTTCGCGTTCTGCATGACGATTACGCTGGGCAGCCTGTTCTTCGTGCTGATTCAGCATCTGACGAAGGCGGGCTGGAGCGCATCGGTTCGTCGCATCGCCGAGATCTACACCCTGGGAACGATTCCGCTGGCGGTGCTGTTCCTTCCGATTCTCGTGTCGATCTTGCTGGGGAGCCACGCGCTCTACGAGTGGAACGATGTCGAACATGTCAAAACGGATGCGTTGCTGCTGGGCAAGTCGGGCTATCTGAACGCGGGATTCTTTTCGGTTCGGGCGGTGATCTATTTCCTGGTCTGGATCGGGCTGGCGCGGTTGTTCGTGTACACCTCGGTCCGGCAGGATGTCGTGGGCAGTCCGGACCTGACCTCGCGGATGGAGGCGTGGAGCGCGCCTGGGACGCTCGCCTTTTCGCTGACGGCGAGCTTTGCCGCGTTCGACTGGCTGATGTCGCTGGCTCCGCACTGGTACAGCACGATTTTTGGTGTGTACGTGTTTGCAGGCTGCCTGGTCGCTTGTTTCGCGACGATGGCGATCACCGTTCTCTGGTTGAAAAGCAAGGGGTTCCTGAAGACTGCGGTGAACGTGGAACACCAGCACGACCTCGGGAAGCTGCTGTTTGCCTTTACCTGCTTCTGGGCGTACATCGCGTTTTCGCAGTACTTCCTGATCTGGTATGCGAACATTCCTGAAGAGACGGTCTGGTACAAGGCGCGATTGTCGGCGTGGAAGCCCGTGTCGGGTTTCCTGGCGATTGGCCACTTCATCCTGCCGTTCATTTTCTTCATGTCGCGGCATATCAAGCGGAACAGTTACCTGCTGGGTTTCTGGGCCGTGTGGGGACTGCTGATGCACTGGCTTGATCTGTACTGGATCGTGATGCCACAAATGAGCAGTGAGGCGTTGACCTTCAGCCTGTCGGATGTGACGGTGCTGGTGGGAGTCGTGGGGATCTGGGGGGGGACGATCGGGCTATTGGCTCGGGATATGTCCGTATTGGCGGTATCCGACCCGAGATTGCCCGAGGCATTGGCGTTCAAGAATCTGTGACAGGTCGTGCGTGTGAGACGGGACGCCCCGGTGTCTCCGGGGAATCCGGTTGCCTTTTGTCGGTCTGTTGCGGTGATTGTCTAAGGAGCGGGTTGTGGACGCGACCACGTTGGAATCGGAAACGACGGGAACCGAGTCTGCGGAATGGACGGGCGATGGCCTGAACAGTCTGCAGATCGTGTTCGTGGCGATTATCAGCGTGGCGCTGACCGTGTTCTCCATCGCCCTGTCGTTTCTGATTTATCGCCAGTTCGCGGTGTCGGAGTTTGAGCGGAAGGTGTTGAACGTGCCCTACAAGGCAGCCGACGAAACACTGGAATCGCAGGCACGCAAGCTCTCGGAGTACGGCTACAACGCGGAAACGAAGACCGGGATGATCCCGATTGACCAGGCGATGGAAACC
Organism: Planctomycetaceae bacterium; assembly: GCA_027489895.1. Lineage (GTDB taxonomy): Bacteria > Planctomycetota > Planctomycetia > Planctomycetales > Planctomycetaceae > JAIXZD01. The sequence goes on along the minus strand of JAIXZD010000340.1, from coordinate 435 downwards.
GTTGTGAAGGAAATGGCGACGACGGAATCGAAGTAGCTGAGGACGGGACGTGATTGATCGCGGGTTTCCGCGGACGCTTCAGGGTTTGAAGAACGCAGAGCAGGCGAATGCAATGCAATTGGGACGTGCGATCTCCGTGGTGATGCTGGCTCTCTGCCTCTGGGCAGGTGGTGTCGCGCACGCGCAGATCAATGATCAACGTCCCAAGGCGACCGATGGCATGGCCATCTTCGAACATCTCTCGGAAACGGTGCCCCTGGACGTCGAGTTTGTGGACGAGGCGGGCCAGCGGACGTCGTTGGGGAAGTATTTCACGGGCGAGCGGCCTGTCATCCTTTCGATGAATTACAGCCGGTGTCCGCGGCTGTGCAATTTGCAATTGGGCATGCTGGTCGAGGCGCTGCAGGATCTGGACTGGTCGCTGGGCAAAGAGTT
>JAIXZD010000014.1 GCA_027489895.1 Planctomycetaceae bacterium | reverse complement strand
GTGCCATCGGCCCCGATGGCGACTTCGTTCTCCATCACGACTTCCGGTTGCGGCTCGGGGCGACCCCACCACCAGCCGATCGGCCGGGCGCAGCCCCAGCTCGACCAGCCGGGGTACCAACTGCTGTCGCTGGCGAACCACCAATACCCCCGCCCGTAGAACCAGTCCCACCGGCCGGCGGGGTACCACGTCGAATCGTGGTTGGCACGTGTCACCTTGTACTTCACCCGCGCGTTGGTGACGGCGCCGCCGAAGTAATACTTCGCGACGATCTTCCCCGTGATCTTCTCGCCCAGCTTCACTGGCTCGGTGGGCGATTCAACGGTCACTTCGAACTCGGGCTTCTTGTATTCTTCGACCCGGAACGAGCCACCGCCGCGATCGACCACGCTCACGCGGTAGACGCCCAGCTTCGCCAGCTTGGGCAGTTCGTACTCGCCCGCCATGCCGCCGTAGATGTCGGCCGTCACCGCCTGCTCGTGGACCTTGGTCCCCTGCGGATCATGAATCTCGACCTGGAACGACTGCCCCGCGAAGGGACTCTTCTCGGATGGCTGATCGTACTTGGCCGTTCCCAGCCAGAACTTCCACTGCACCGTCTGTTCGGGGCGGTAGACCGGCCGATCGGTGATCGTGAACAACTTCGTCGCGTTGTACTCGGCATCGTAGTAGCCATTGGCCCAGACGCCGTTGAACCCGTGATAGGCGAGCCGCCCCTGCGGCGTCCGCGCGATGACCACCCAGTTCTGATCTGTCTTCAGGCGGTTGTGCGAGACGGAAAGGTCGCCATTCTCCGAAGCAAACTGGGCGAAGTTGGTGGTGACCACCTTGTAGAGATTCGCTTCGGGTTTGACCTGCTCCTGCTTCCAGCCAAAGAACTCGACGTTCGCCTTGGCGACCGGCGCCCCCGTCAGCGCATCGGCAACGAGGTACCAGCTGGCCTCCGAGAGCGGCTTGCGGACGATCACCGTATCGGCCACCCAGACGATCACGCGGCTCGTGTTGCCGCCCTTCATCTTGGCGGTGACGAGGTACGCGCCGGCCGCCTTCACGGGGACATCGAGCGTGATCCGGTCGTCGACATGCCCAGGCCGGGGCTTCAGGTCGACACCCCATTCGGCGACCTTCGCCCCCAGGTACTTCGATTCGTTCTGTTCGACCAGCCGGTAGCCGATGTCGGCCACGTTCAGCTTCTGCCAGTCGATCTGTTTCGGGTTCGACTTGAGATACGCCTTCGCATCGCTCAGCAGCTGATCGACGAGGATGGCCCGCGCTTCGAGATCGACCCGCGTGCCATTCCGGAACCGGTACTCGAGCGTGGTCTTTTCACCAGCCGCCTGCGGCCTTCCCCCTTCAAACCGGCCCCACTGCCCGGCGAGTTGATCGAGCCGGATCAGCCGGGAGTTGTCGGGACCGGGGCCGTAGTCTGCGATCAGCCGCTTCAAAGTCTCTTCGGCGCGGACGTACTGCCGACGGTCTTCATAGACCCCCACCAGCCGATCGAGTGCGTACTCGGCGTAGGGCTGGCCCTTGGCTTCGGCCAGACGCGTCCAGATGGCGATCGGATTGAACTCTTCGGGGAGCGCCCAGCGCTTCACGCCGGTGGCGAGGCGCGCGATCGTCTCGGAATCTTTCAGGCTCGACAGCGCGAACGTGCCCGATTCGTCTCCGTCTTCGCCGGTCGGGGCCTGAATACCGAACTGCGCCAGCGTCTGCACGCCGAACTGCTCGTGCCAGAACTCGGCCAGCAGCCAGTCGACTTCACGGGCGCGGGTCGGCTCGATCTTCGCCACCTGCGCCAAGCACCACCGCCACCGCTCGCCATCAGTCTTGGCTTCATCCCAACTGGCGGGCAGGCGGTGATAGACGGGCGTTTTGCCATCGGCCTCGACCGGGGCGCCCTTCTGGGCCACGCCCTGTCCCCGGTACCCGTACCAGCCCTCTTCAAAATCGGGCAGCGTGGTCAGGTCCGTCAGTACGAGCAGCCGCCAACTGTTGCGGCCTTCGCCCCCCGTCTGCAGTTGATTGGCCAAGTCGATCAGCAGGTTCGAGCGTTCCAATGGCGGGAGCGGTGCGTCCTGCCCCACAAGCGCGGCGACAAACAGTTGCAGCGTGCGGACGCGGTCCCGCTCGAGCGAGTTGACGAATCGGCCGCCGCCGCGCCGGTCGCCGCGCGACCATTCCCCGGCCACGATCTGCCCGTAGTGCTGGGTATCGCGAAACTGCTGCCCCACGGCAGACAGAACGCGGGACTGCTTGGCGTGAACCTTCGCCATTTCTTCCAGCAGCGGGTCGATCTCGTCGAGCCGACCCAGCCGGAGCAGCGACTGCACCGCGAGCGGCAGGTCCTCGGCCACCTGTCGCGCGGGGGTCTCGGCCGCGACGAGCAGCGGACGCCACGCATCGAAGGCATCTTTGACATTGCCTTGATCGAACTGTTGACGAGCCATTGTGCGACGCTCCTGCGGAGTCGACTCCGCCGCGGGCAGCAGACAGGCGCTCACCACAAGCGAACCGGCTGAAAGCCAAAGCAACCATCGAGCCATGTTCATCGCTCCTTGCAGTAAGACTCGTCGGGACCCGCGCGGCGGATCGACCCAGTCGCCCGGAATCTTTCTCCGAACCGACCTGTCGATCCAAGGATCCGCAGTGGATTCAGCCGCTCAGTCGCGGCGTCGCACGGGGCCAGTTCGTTTCATCCTGGTCACGAACGGGGCGAGGCCGATCTTAATCGGTCTCGCGCCTGGCACCCGTGTTTTCGACGAACATCGTCGGATTTGCGAGGCCGAACCGGGCGATTCGCGATTCCGTCGCGCACCCGAACCCATCAGCGCGACGCCACGCGACTCGTCCCGCCAGGCCAACCGCTAAGACGCCGGTTGCGCGAGGAAAGTTCCCGCTCAGTTCGAATGGGCAGCAGACGCGAGGAGATCACTGTTGCTTCCATGCTTGCCCCGAAACGGTGCAAGCATGGCACGGCGAGATGGTCCGCACTCCTGCCGGGACGGATGCTGGCGGCCGCCGCGTGGCCGCCCAGAGGGCTTGGCGGCTAGATTTTTGAGCCAGGCGTCGCGTCGAGCGAATCGAGCAACTGCCGCAGTTCGGCCCGCTCATCGTCGGTCAGCGGTTTGCTCTTCACCAGTCGTGACAAGAGGGGGATCAGCGACCCGTCACACAATTCGTCGGCGGTCGACTGCAGCCGCCGACCGATCAGTTCCGTCCGATCCGTGGTCGCGGAATAGAGATGCGGCCAGATCCCCGTTTTGCGTTCCACGTGCGCTTTGGATTCCAGCCGTTTCAGCAGCTTCTGGACGGTCGCAACATCGGAGGCGGTCAGGGTGGGATAGATGCGCTCGGTCAACGTGCGGACCGTACTCTCGCCCTGCGACCACAAAACCTGCATGATGGCCAGTTCGGCGTCCGTCACGTCCTGAGACTTCCTCGACATTGCTTCACTTTCTTCCGACGGTGGGAACCTCGTTCGGTCTGGCCAGACTGCCGTATGAAATGGACCGAGCCGTTATCCTCGCGCAAGGATCGAATCATTAGAGGAGGCCCGTCGTCGTCCCCACAAGCGGCGAACGCCCCTTTTCCCACTCACTAGGGGGAAATCCCTATGCCAGCAGTACTTCTGGCAACGCTTGATACGAAAGGAACCGAGGCGGCGTTCCTCCGCGACCGTCTCGTCGCCTGCGGAGTGCCCTGCCTTCTGGTCGATACCGGCTGTCTCGGTTCGCCCACGGTTGTTCCAGACGTAACTCGCGATGAATTCTACAGTTACGGGCCAAAAACCCTGTCCGACCTGCAGCGGGCAGGCGTTCGGGGCGAGGCCATCTCCGCCGCCGAGATCGCGGCACAGCGGTTCATCGAGACGTATCTCGCAAATGGAGAGCTGCTGGCCGTTGCGGGGCTGGGTGGCTCGGCAGGCACGACGATCGCCAGTGCCGCCCTGCGGGCCCTGCCGCTGGGGCTGCCCAAACTGCTGGTGAGTACTCTCGCCTCCGGTCAGACGCGCCCATTCATCCGCGATAAAGACATTGTCCTCTTCAATCCCGTGGTCGATATCGCGGGTCTCAACCGGATCAGCCGGGAAGTGCTCTCCTCGGCCGCTGAGGCGCTTGCCGGGATGGTCCGGTTTCGACGGGAACTGCCCCGCCCTGCTCCACCGGCCGAGCGGCCGCTGTTGGGGGCCACGATGTTCGGCGTCACCACCCCCTGCGTGCAGGTCGCCCGCGAGGCGCTGGAGCAGGCCGGGTTCGAAGTGCTCGTATTTCACGCCACCGGTGCGGGCGGACAGGCGCTCGAATCGCTCGTCCGCGACGGTCAGTTGGCGGGCGTACTCGACCTGACCACCACCGAACTGGCCGACGATCTGGTGGGCGGCGTCCTGTCGGCCGGTCCCGATCGTCTGACCGCCGCCGGTGCGGCCGGGATTCCCCAAGTGATCTCGGTCGGGGCGCTCGATATGGTCAATTTCGGTCCGTTCGAGACCGTGCCGCCGCGCTTTGCGGGCCGTCTGTTTCATCGCCACAACGCCAATGTCACGCTGATGCGGACCACACCCGAAGAATGTCGGGCGCTGGGCGAGGAGATCGGCCGGAAGGCGGCGGCTGCCCGCGGACCGGTCCACATTCTGTTCCCCGCGCGAGGAATCTCCGCTCTCGATGCTCCCGGACAGCCGTTCGACTCGCCCGAGGCCCGGATCGCCCTGCGGGAAGGGCTGCAGGCGACTGCGGGGAAGGTTCCCGTCGAGCTGCTCGACCTACATATCAACGATCGCGAATTCGCCCAGGCCGCGGCTCGTATTCTGGAATCGTGGCTGGGGCGGTGATCCGGTGGATTGCTTCCTGCGTTGCGCTTGTGCGAAGCACGTGATTGTTCCTGTCTGAAATTGGGTTGAGGAGTTTGAACTCGCCATGAACCAACTTGTCCGACTGTTGAGCGTTGCGACGGTGGCCGCCTGTCTGGGCTGCTTTCCGACCGTCACCCAGGCCGGGGGGCTGAACGACGCGGCGGGATTTTTCTCGCCAGCGACTCGCACGGCGACGGAGCAGGCGATCCAGCGTCTCGCGACCGAGCACGCGGTCGATCTGCACATCGAGACGATTTCGGGACTGCCTGCCGCGGACCGCGACCGACTGAAATCTGCCTCGGACTCGGAAAAGAGCGTCTACTACCGGAAGGCCATTTCGAAACTGGCGCGGTCGGTTCAGGCGCATGGGCTGGTCATTGCCATCTGGAGATCTCCCGGACATGTCCAGGTGGAGTATTCCCAGGAGCTCAAGTCGCGGGGCTTTACGGCGCAAGACCAGTCGCAGGTACGCGATGCGCTGCTGACCGGGTTCCGGGCAAAAGAGTTTGACCGCGCCCTGACCGACGCCGTGGCCGCGACGGAAACGATCGCCGGTCGACTCGGTAAAAAGGTCGCTGCGGGGCCTGGGGCTGGCGGCGCGATGCACCCGGCGGCCGCACCCGGTGCCGCGGCTCCGGCGCTCGATCTGTTTGGACAGGCGCCAGGCCAGGCCAATCAGGCGGGCGGCAGTTGGATCACCGTGGCGATTGTCGTGGTGGTGGCGATTGTGGGCCTGCGACTGATCGGCGGGTTGCTCGGTGCGCTGTTTGGCGGAGGCGGCACTGCGGGTGCTCCGGCGATGGGTGGCGGCGGCGGGATGTTTGGCTCGCTGCTGACGGGCATGTTCGGGGCGATGGCAGGCCATTACCTCTACGACTCGTTCTTCAGCGGCCACGGCGCAGGTCACTCGGCCTTCGGGGCCGATCCGACCGACACCAGCTCGGGGAGCGATGGCTTCTGGGGCAGCAGCGCCTCGGGCGACAACGGCGGAGGCGACTTTGGCGGCGGCGGTGATTTCGGTGGGGGTGGCGGCGGCGATTTCGGCGGCGGTGATTTCTAACCCACCCTGCAAGACATCGCCCACTACCAGGCCTTGTCGAACAGTCCCCGGCTGCGCTTGGTCAGGACGGTCGCCACCTTTCGCGCGCTGACGGAGAGCGGGTAGTCTCCCAATTCGGCGATCGGCACCCACAGGGTCTCGCGCGTCGACGTGAGGGGCGTCCTGTTCTTCGCGGTCTTGGTTCCGTCCGAAAGGGGCCTCGCGCGCCAGGCGCGCAGCCGGATGCGGTAGCGGGTCACCCCGTGTGTGAGCTCGTGGAAGCAATCGCCAATCTCGACCGCCAGGCCCAACGCCTTCCGCACCGCCTCGGCCAGGTCAGTGCGTGAGGCGGACTCCGCTGCGGGCAGATGCTCGGCTCCGAACCGGGCAAAATCCCACAGACCCGCCCAGCGCTCACCCGGGTTCCACCGCCAGAGCAGACAGCTGTCGTCCCGTTCGATGACGACCGCATGTTCAACCAGGTCGGTGATGACGGGTCGCTTCGCTGCCATCGGGATCTCGGCCTGCGTCCCCTCGGCCAGTGCCCGACAGCAACTGTTCACGGGGCAGTCGCGACAGTCGGGGTCGACGGGACGGCAGACGAGCGACCCCAACTCCATCAGCGCCTGGTTGAACTGACCGGGCGACTCCTGCGGAACAATCCGTTCGGCGAAGTCCCACAGCAGCCGCTGTCCACGGGCCGAGCGGGGATCGTCGGCATACCCCATCAGGCGAGCGTAGAGCCGCAGGGTATTCGCCTCGACGATCGGGGCAGGCATATCGAACGCAAACCCGACGATCGCCCCGGCCGTGTATCGGCCGATTCCTGGCAGCGCAATCCAGCCCTCGACCGTTTGCGGGAACTGGCCCGCAAGTCCTCCCTCGGCCTCGGGGGCGACGATCGTCCGGGCCGCCCGCTGCAGGTTTCTCGCCCGGCTGTAATACCCGAGTCCTTCCCACACGCGGAGCAGCTCCTGCTCGGGGGCCTCGGCCAGGGACTGGACGGTGGGGAACCGCGCCAGAAACCGCTCGAAGTAGGGGACGACGGCCGCGACGGTCGTCTGCTGCAGCATCACCTCGCTGATCCAGATCGCGTAGGGATCGCGCGAGGCCCGCCAGGGGAGCGGCCGAGCCTGCGCGGCGTACCAGCGGACCAGCTCCCGGCGGAACCGGGCCAGCCAGCCCCGCGGAAACTCGAAGCGTTCCTGGTGGTCGTCTGCGGTGCTGGATCGTTTTCGGGCCATCGCGACACGATAGCGAACCGGGCCCAATTGTCAGCGCGGGAGGATTGATTCACCACCAAGGCACAAAGGCACCAAGGGGAGGAAGGCCCCAATGACTAATTCCTAATGAGGAACAAGGAATGCCTGGGCGGGTGAGGAGGTGCTCCTGGACCACCAAGACACCAAGGGCACCAAGGAAAGGCTGGTCGAAGGGCAGGTGAGGTAGGCCGAGTTACTTGGACCGATGGTTGCCTTTTTTCCCTCTCGTCGGGATTCAGGGGGCAGGGATGACCATCAGGCCAGAAATGCCCCGAGTCCGGATTCACCAGGACGGACAACACGACAACAGGCACCATACCATTCGAAACAGGTCCGTTAGACAAAGCGCTGGTCCAGACCGCCGGGACGACAGCACCGACCCTTCGACCTGCCTTTCCTTGGTGCCTTTGTGCCTTGGTGGTGAGAAGAAACCGATCCCTATCGGACCTCCGGCGCGCGTTCCGCCGCAGCGATCATCCGGGCCATTTTGGTGTAGAACCGTGTGTTCATGAGGACCGAGGCGCAGACCAGCCCCGCGATCAGTCCGCTCCACAGTCCCCGCGGCCCCCAGCCGAGCGGGAACGCCAGCCAGTAGCCCAGCGGCAGCGCGAACAGCCAATAAGCGATCATCGTGATCGCCATCGGAATCTGCGTGTCTTTGAGGCCCCGCAGCGCCCCCGACCCCGAGACCTGCAATCCATCGAACACCTGGAAGATCGCCGCGAGCACCAGCAACTGACCGGCCGTGGCGATGACATGGGGATCGGCCGTGTACAGACCCGCGATCCAGCCGGGCACGAGCGCCATCGTAATGGCCGTGCAGCCCATGAACGCCAGACTGAGCAGGTTCCCCGCCAGCCCCGTGAGGCGGGCCGCACGCGGGTTGCCCGCGCCAATCGCCTGCCCCACGCGGATCGTCACCGCCAGTGCCACCCCCAGCGGCACCATGAACGTGATCGACGCGAAGTTGAGCGCGATCTGATGTCCCCCGACGATCTCCTCGCCCATCCGTCCCAGCATCAACCCCACCGCGCAGAACAGCCCGCATTCGACGAAGAACGAGACGGCGATCGGGCCGCCGATCCGAACCAGACGCATTAGCTCGGCACCATTCGGGTTCGACCAGCGGCCAAACACCCGATCGCGGCGAAACTCGCTCAGCCCAAGCACGACCGCCAGCAGGCACGCGGCCATGAACCACATCGTCAAGGCGCTCGCCACGCCACAGCCCACCGCGCCCAGTTTGGGCAGCCCCCCGATGCCATACATCAGAAGGTAGTTGCCCACGACATTCACCGGCAGCGCCAGCAGGCTGACCCACAGCGACGGGCCGGTCTGCCCCAGCCCTTCCACGTAATTGCGCAGCACATTGAACAGCGACTGCCCCGGCAGCCCCCAGGCAATCGCCAGCAGATACCCCTTGGCGAGGGGACGCAGTTCGGGCGACGCGCGGACAAGGTCAAGCAGCGGATCGGCCGCGATCCAGACAACCGCCATCGTCCCCAGCGACACCAACAGACCCAGCCACAGCCCCTGCCGGACCAGTTCCGCCACTTCGCTTCGCCGCCCCGCTCCGTACAACTGCGCAACGGAAGGGGTGACCGAAAGAATCAGCCCGATGGCGATCACATCGAGCGGCAGCCAGATGTTCCCACCAATGGCCACGGCGGCGAGATCGCGCGAGCTGAGCCAGCCGGCCATCACGGTATCGACGGCATTCATCGAGATCTGGGCCAGTTGCGCCCCGATGAGCGGCGCAGCGAGCACCAGCAGCGTCCGCGCCTCGGCCCAGAGCGAACCCCGAGTGGCCTCAAGCGCAACCACGCCGTCATTCGTCTGGGCGGCGGCAGTGGCCATCTGGTCCTCTCCCTGGATATGACGCGTTGGCACAAACGAAACAACCGGCGCTTTGCCAGAGCGCCCCTCTCGGGACACCCGGACACGCCGGTTGGTTCACAGTTCGCGACCCAATTCACCCGTTCAACTCACGGTGACCGGGACCCGTCGCGAATCGACAGGTTGTGAAGATGACGCGGTGAGCCGGAAGCGTTAGCGCCCGGGGGTGCCACGATTCCCCCCGGAACCCACCCACACCAACGACACACCAGTCACTTCACGCCGTTACTTCTTCCACAACAGGCCGCCGTAGATCGCTTCTTCACCCAGCAGCTCTTCGATCCGCAGCAACTGTTTGTACTTGGCGATCCGGTCCGAGCGGCTGGCCGAACCCGTCTTGATCTGACCGGTGCCCAGGGCGACGGCGAGGTCGGCGATCGTCGTGTCTTCCGTCTCACCCGAGCGGTGGGACATGACGGCCGTGTACGAGTTCCGACGGGCCAGTTCGACCGCGTTGATCGTTTCCGACAGCGTGCCGATCT
>JAIXZD010000381.1 GCA_027489895.1 Planctomycetaceae bacterium | reverse complement strand
TCGTGGATCGGCTCGTTTCTCTGGCCACTGTCGATTGGCCTCTGCCTCGGGATGGCGGTGCTGATGAAGCAGCATGCCGTGGTCTTCTGTGCGGCCGGGCTGGCGTGGTCGGCGTTGCCACTTCTGACGGGTCCAAGCCACAACGAGCCGCGTCGCGGGCTGACCGGTAGCTGTTTGGCCCTGATTGGGATGGGGGTCGGCATCGTGCTGCCCTGGCTGGCGACATGGGGATACTTCGTGATGCGCGGGGCGGGAGAGCCGTTCTGGTTCTGGACGGTTCAGTACGCCCGAGCCTATGTCTCGGGAACATCGCTGGGTACGGGCCTGGGCCACCTGGGATCCACTCTGTGGGAGATTGGTGCGGACCTTGCACCGATGGCCCTGTTGGCCGGATTTGGGCTGGTTCAACAGTTCCTGTCGCCGGGTCGATCACTCGACAGATGGTCATGGCTGGGTCTGGCCGGGGCTGCCTGTCTGGTGACCTGCCCAGGCTGGCTGTTCCGCGACCACTACTTCCTGATGGCCGTCCCGGGATTGGCGTTGCTCGCTGGGGTTGGAGTCGCCGGACTGGGTCGGTTGTTGTCGGATTGGAAAGGGCGGGGCCAGACCGATTTCCCGCCCGAAGCGACTCCATCGCGATCCGCGGGCGGTGCGATGGCGGGGATCGTCGCCGTGGTGAGTTGTGTCGCAGCGGCCATCTCCTCGGCCTCCTACTGGAGTTTGGGGCCGATCGAGTTATCGCGGGCCGCGTATGGGCAGAATCCGTTTCCCGAGTCGGTCTCGGTGGCGATGGAACTCCGCCGCCGCACCACTGCCGACGAGACAATCGCCGTGATCGGGTCGGAACCGCAAATCTATTTCTACAGCGGACGGCGGGCAGCCACGGCCTACCTCTACACCTATCCTCTGGTCGAGAAGCAGCCGTATGCGGGGCGGATGAATCAGGAGTTCATTCGCGATCTCGAATCGAAGCCACCGGCGTACATCGTGCTCGTGCTGAGCCCTCTGTCGTGGCAGGCACTCCTTGGTGCGGACTACAGCCTGCTCGAATGGGCGGCGAAGGAAATGCCGAAACGGTACACGCTCGTTGGGGCGACCGATGTTCCCGAGGTCGGCCTGGCCACCGAGTGGGGCTGGGATCACCCCGAACTCGCCAAACTGTCCGAGATCAACCTGCCGCTCCAAGTCTGGAAACGGAAAAAGTAAGACGCATCACGTCGCTGCCGGGCACCCGGAAGAACACGCGCACCGAATCCATCCGGCGCGGCCAGATCAATCTCCGTCTTGACCTCGCTGCCACCTAATGGGAGCCGGAAGCGTCAGCGCCCGGAGCCCGCGGCCCGTCTAAAGCGCCATCCCCCGTCACGCACCAACCCGCGCGTCATCCAACCCTAGCGTATGCACCCACTCCGACATCCCCGCAGGCGTCATCGCCAAAGGCCGGCCGCGCGCATCAAGAATCAGCCCGCAGTCGCCCACGGTGGCCATCTCCCGCGTCACCACTTTCCCAGGTCCCGCGCCGCAGTCGAACCCCCGCGCCGGGGTGACAACCAGCCGCACCGCCTGACCCTTCGGCGTTGCAACCCGCTGCACCTCGCCCACGACCACCTCGTGAACCGACCGCTCGCCGGTCGAGTCGCAGACCACATCCACCCGGAAGCACGGCGTGCCCACCCTGCCCTTGCCTCGGGGGGCAATGCAGACGCCCAGCATCACCAGACAGTCGCGTTCAAACACCTCCACTGCCGCCTGGGGATTGACCGACGCGAGCACGCCCAGATGCGGCATCATGAAGATGCTGTCCTTCGCCAGCTGCGTGATCCCCTCGGGCTCGAACGCATCAATCAGCATCGCGACCGTCTGCTCCAGTCGCGGCGCGTGCGACAGCACGCCCCCCGAACCGACCAGCAGGTCCAGCCTCAGATTGTCGACGAGTGTGTCGCTCGACCGCGCCTGGTCGAACGCCTCGCCCACCGACCGCTGCGTCTGCACCCCCTTGAGTCCCGTCGCGAACTCCTTGTGCTGCAGATAGGCCAGTCGCAGCGCCTCCCGCGCCACGGCCTGTTCAAACACCAGCGATTCCAATGTCTGCGGGATCGTCGTAGGCCGGATCATCTTGTTCTTGACGCGGTTCCGCAGCTCCCGCTCGGGCATCGGCAGATGGACCCACCGCAACACGTTCTCCATCCCCGCTTCCGCGCAAACGTTCGAGATCGAGTAACTCATCCCGAGGTTCGCACTGACCGTCCGGTTGAACTTGTCATCGAACACGCTGAACACGTCGGTCGTCGCGCCGCCGATATCGACGCCCACGACGTTGATCCCCCGCTGCCGGGCGATCGTCTCCAGGATGTTCCCCACCGCGCCGGGCGTGGGCATGATCGGCGCATCGGCCCATTCAATCAGCTTGTCGTAGCCCGGCGCGTGGGCCATGACATGCTCAAGGAACAGATCGTGAATCCGGTCGCGGGCCGGTTCCAGATGCTCGCGTTCCAGCACAGGCCGCAGATTATCGACGATCGACAGCTCGACTTCACCGCCAAACGCCCGCTCGACATGCACTGCTGCGTCGCGGTTCCCCGCATAGATAACCGGCATGCGATACTCGCCCCCAAACCGGGGCAGAGGCTTGGCCGGTGCGATGCGTTCCGCAATCTGCACCACCTGCCGCACATTGCCGCCGTCAGTCCCCCCCGCGATCAGGATCATGTCGGGCCGCAGTTCACGAATCCGTTGAATCTGCTCATGCGGTTTGCGGCGGTCGTTCGCGGCGAGCGTCTCCATCACAATCGCCCCGGCCCCCAGCGCCGCCCGCTTGGCACTGGCCGCACTCATCTCGCGGACCACGCCCGCCACCACCATCTGCAGACCGCCCCCCGCGCTGGAAGTACTGATGTAGATGTCGCAGCCGACGGGCATCCCGTTCTCGATTCGAGCCGGCCGGACAATCTCGCCCGCGTCATCAATCAGCCGTCGCCCCGACAACTCCTGCAGTTCGGTCAGGGCATTGACGACTCCCAGCGTCACATCGGCGAGCGGCTCTTCCACCGTCGTTGGCGCCTCGCCCCGAAACGTCTGGCGATACACCCCGTCGATTACCTCGATCAGAATCGCCTTCGTCGTCGTGCTCCCACAGTCGGTGGCAACGATCACACGCGCAGTCGAAACGGAAGCGGGTTGAACCACCAAGGCACCAGGGCACAAAGGAAGAGGGGAGGGAATGACGAATACCGAATCACGAATACCGAAGTGGTCTGCGTGGGAGCCGGAAGCGTTAGCGCCCGGAGGCAAACCGACTGCGCGATCAATCAGGGCTGACGACCATCAAAGACCTCAGCTCAAATTGAACACGAATCTACAGCCCACTCCGTCACCTCAGTTGAGCGACGGGCCGATGCGCAGGTGGCGGAAGCGGACGACCGTGCTGTGGTTCTGCAGGCCGAGGTAGCCCTTGGTCTTTCTCAACGCGAGCAGCGGGTGGGTCTGGTCGGTGATATCGACCACCGTCACCCCGTTGTGAATGATGGCCACCCGCTGTCCTTTGCAGTCGATCTCCAGTGTGTTCCAGGCACCCGTCTGCGTCACCTTGGGCTGTGCACCGGCGATGTCGTACAGCGAACCGCCATACTGATAGTCCTTCAGGTTGGCATGCTTGGGGGACAGGTCATCAAGAATCTGCACTTCAAACCCGGCCTCGGGAAGCGTGGCATTTTCACGGTGATGATTGCCATCCTTGGGAACGCGGACATACCACCCCGAGTTGCCATCGGCTTCGATCTTGTACTCACACCGCAGGTTGAAGTCGCCGTACTCGGAATCGGTCCGCAGCCAGGGTCCTTTCTCGCCAGTGCAGACGAGGTCACCCGCATCGACTTTCCAGCAGGCACTCGCTTCCGCGCCTTCCCCAGACCAACCGGCGAGGTCCTTGCCGTTGAACAGCGAGGTGTGGGACAGTTCCTCAATCGTGATGTTCCGGAACTCGAACTCGCCCCCCTTGGGCACTTCGCATTGCAGGCCGACGTAGCCAACTTTCGTTTTGATCCCCTTGGCAGTCCAAGCGGCTTTACCGTTGATTTCGACGCTCGCCACATCCGCCTTGACCGTGATCACAAACCGGTTCCAGTCACCCCGCTTGATCAGGCCCGTGCTTTGGGCACCCGGCAGCGCCTTAATGTTGCCTTCGTTGCCGTCGAGCAGATTGATCTGGTAGGCGCCTTTAGGAAACGGCGCGCCTTCGGTGAGTGTGCGGACATAGATGCCCGAGTCATAGTCGGCCGACTTCGCCGCTTTCCATTCGAGTGAAAGCTGAAAGTCGCGATACTTGTGGTGGGACCGCAGCCAGCCGTCGCCGCCGGTGAGTGTGATCGAGTTGTCGCCCGTGAATTTCGCCTGGGCACCATTGAGGACGATCCAGCGCTGCAGGCCATCGCCCAGCAGTGGATGCGAGTAGCCTTCGCCAAACACAGAAGACGAGCAGAGCACGGCCACCAGACAGAGAGCCGGGAGAATCGAACGACAGACCATGGGTGAACTCCGGGGAAGAGAATCTCGGAACCCCCTCAGTGTGGAGAATCGGAAGCAGTCGGGGAAGTAGAATGGGAGAAGTCAAAAGTCAAAAAGCCAAAGTCAAACGTAAGCCAGCCGTGCTCGGGAAGCGATCTGGCAGAGCGATCTGGCGAGCCGACCCTGTCAGGGGTCGGTGGGTTCAGCCATAGGCAGCATGAGAGGCGAGACGGATGTCGAAGCGGGACGTACGCATGCGCGGGTTCGAGGCGCGGTCGACGGTGACCGACGCACTCGCCTGGGTCGATGCCTCAAGCGGCGCGGACGCAAGTCCGCACCGGACTGAACAGATTCCAGCCCGCGACGCCTGGGGCCGTGTGTTGGCGACTGCGGTGATCGCGCAGACCAGCGTCCCCCCGTTCGTGCGATCGGCCATGGACGGCTACGCCCTCCGCGGCGACGAAACCACCGGCGCGGGAACCTACCAGCCGCTCCCGTTTCGCGTGATTGGCGAGTCGCTGCCTGGGCGTCCATTTGATGGCGCGGTGGTCCCCGGCACCTGCGTACGCATCATGACGGGTGCCCCCCTGCCCTCCGGGGCCGATGCGGTCTTGCCAGTCGAACTCACGGAACCGCTTTCCGGTGGCGGACTCGTGGGAGGCGACATCTCGGCAATCGAAAACGTCTCGCCCGGCAAGCATGTTGGCCAGGTGGGCGAGGATGTGCCCAAGGGCTCTGAGGTCCTGTCGGCCGGAAGGCGCTTGAGACCTCAGGATGTGGGAATCCTCGCGGCCGTCGGCGTGACCACGATCGAAGTGTGGGCCCGTCCGCGCGTGGCGATTCTGGTCACCGGCAATGAACTGGCCGAAGCCGGCACCGCGCGGGGCGATCATCAGATCTACGACTCGAACACCGACATGCTGAGGGCGCTGGTCACTCGGGATGGGGGCGACGTGGTCGGCGTGACGCGCCTGACCGATGACCGCGAAGCGATTCGCCGGGCTCTCCTCGCGAGCGATTCCGAGGTCGTGCTGTTCAGCGGAGGGAGCAGCGTCGGAGCGGAAGACCATGCCCCGCAGATCGTGGCCGAAGTGGGTGAGCTGGCAATCCATGGCGTGGCGATGCGGCCTTCGAGTCCCGCCGGAATGGGTCGCGTCAAACATCGGATCGTGTTCCTGCTGCCGGGGAATCCCGTGTCGTGTCTATGTGCCTATGAATTCTTCGCAGGGCGAGCGATTCGCAGCCTGGGGGGGCGCTCAGCCGACTGGCCGCATCGCTTTGTTCGCTTGCCTGTGGGAAAGAAACTGGTCTCGATGGTCGGGCGCGTCGACTACGCCCGCGTGCGGATCGTCGACGGGCAAGTCGAGCCGGTCGCAACCAGCGGAGCCTCAATCCTGAGTTCGACCGTGCGGGCCGATGGCTTCGTCATCATCCCGAGCGAACTGGAAGGCTACGGGCCAGGAGCAGAAGTCGATGTCGGTCTCTATGGCGACCCGTGAGCTGCGCCAGTCAAAAGGCAAAAGTCAAAAGTCAAAAGTTCGCAAGCGGGGGTTGGACGCGGATCCGCCGTGAGACTATCCAGGCGAGCCGACCCTGTCAGGGGTCGGTGGGGTGACGCGTCAATTACCGAGTGAGATACCAGAAAGATCGCCGTGCAATCGGGAGCGCAAGACCAGTTTCTGACAGTCGTCGACCGCGACGAAGCGGTCCGGCGGTTTCACACGCATCTGCGTCTGGAACCCGTGGGCGTCGAGGTCGTTCCGCTTGCCAGTGCTCACGAGCGCGTGCTGGCGGAGGACATCCTCGCGGGAATCGATGTGCCGGGGTTCGACCGCGCAAATGTCGACGGGTTCGCCGTGCGGGCCGAGTCGACATTCGGAGCCATGGAAGAGTCGCCCCGCCGGTTGCGGCTCACGGGGGAATCGATCCGACCCGGCGAACGCCCCACCCGGGAGATCGGGCCGGGACAAGCCAGTCAGATCGCCACCGGTGCCGTCGTGCCGCGCGGGGCCGATGCGATCGTCATGGTGGAAGACACCGACCTCGTCCCCGGCGCCGCAGGACTTGAACTGGAGATCACGCGCTCGGTCGGCGCGGGGGACAACGTCTCATTCGCCGGCAGCGACATCGCCCGCGGCGAAACAATCCTTCGCGCCGGGCAGCTCATCACCTCCCGCGAACTGGGCGTGCTGGCCGCGCTCGGACTCGCCGAGGTGACCGTCTATCGCCAACCACGCGTCGCCATTCTTTCGACGGGCGACGAACTAGTGGCGGCCGGTAAACCGCTGCAACCAGGTCAGATCTACGACTCCAACGGCCCGATGCTCGCCAGCGCCGTTCGTGAATGCGGCGGCGAACCTGTCCTGTTGGGCATCGTCAACGACCACACCGCCGACCTGGAAACGCACCTCGCGCGCGGTCTCGCCTGCGATGTCGTGCTGCTCTCGGGCGGAACCTCCAAAGGGGCCGGGGACTTGTCCTACCGGGTCGTCGAGGGCCTGCGCGATCCGGGCGTCGTCGTGCATGGCGTCGCACTCAAACCGGGCAAACCATTGTGTCTCGCGGTGACCAACGGGAAACCGGTGGCCGTGCTGCCGGGGTTTCCCACCTCGGCCCTGTTCACCTTCCACGAGTTCCTCGCCCCGGTGATTCGCCGACTGGCAGGCCGACCCGAAACAGCCCGCGAGACCCTCCCCGCGCGGATGGCCGTCAAGCTGAACTCCGACCGCGGTCGCACCGAGTACGTCCTCGTCAGCCTGATGCCCAGCGCCGCAGGCCTCGTCGCCTTTCCACTGGGCAAGGGGTCTGGGTCGGTGACCACGTTCAGTCTGGCCGATGGATTCGTCGCCATCGATCAGCACACGGAACTAGTCGAGGCGCGGACGGAATGCACCGTCCAACTGCTCAGTCGACAGACGCGACCGTCCGACCTCGTGGTGATTGGCAGCCACTGCCTGGGGCTCGACCTGCTGGTGGGGCGACTGCAACGGCAGGGTTTCTCCGTGAAGACGCTCTGGGTCGGCAGTCAGGGCGGGCTGACCGCCGCCAAACGCGGCCAGTGCGATGTCGCGGGCATGCACCTGCTCGATGTGGCCACCGGCGAGTACAACCGGCCCTTCCTCTCCGATGACCTCGATCTGCTTCCCGGCTACGAGCGGATGCAGGGGCTGCTGTTTCGCCCCGGCGACCCGCGGTTCGCGGGGGCCGATGTGCCTGCCATCGTCCATCGCGTGTCACACGACGCCAACTGCCTGATGGTCAACCGCAATGCCGGAAGTGGAACACGAATTCTTCTCGACGCGCTACTCCACGGACACAGGCCAGGCGGGTACGCGGTCCAGGTCAAATCACACACGGCCGTGGCCGCCGCCATCGCCCAGGGCCGGGCCGATTGGGGATTGGCCATCAGCTCGGTGGCTTCCGCCTATGGGCTCGAGTTTCGCCCCTACCGCCCCGAACAGTACGACTTTGTCATCCCCTGCGCTCGCCGAGATCGCCCCGCAATTCAGGCCTTCAAACAGTTGCTGGCCGATCCAGAGGT
>JAIXZD010000253.1 GCA_027489895.1 Planctomycetaceae bacterium | reverse complement strand
CGCGATCCGGTCCATGTCCACGACCTGAACGCCACGATTCTCCATCTGCTGGGCATCGACCACACCCGGCTGACATTCAAGTTCCAGGGTCGCCACTACCGCCTCACCGACGTGCACGGAGAAGTCGTTCAGGGAGTCCTCGCGTAGGCAGCGTGGCCGGAAACCTCACGTCGAAACGTCACGTCCGCTTGACCGTCCACTGTTCGTGTCGGGCGGTCGACTTTGTGATAGCGAACGCCGGACTCGTCGCGAACTGTGCGAACACCGCGTCGATGTCGCGGGCCACCGGGCCTCCGGCGTGAGCGTGGAGCAGATACCGCAGGACCAGCGGCTTGGCTTTGGACGCGATCAACGGTTCGGCAAAACAGGCTGAGGCCCCCATCCAGCCATCCTCGCGAACATGCCAGTGACCGGGATGACCGGGGTTGGACGGATGGTCGAAGAACGTGATCCCTTCGGTCCGCGCTTGTCCATCCGCTCCCATCAGGATCGGCCCGCTGTAGTCCATCCACTGCGCCCGCTGGCCGAAGATCGCTGGTTCGCCGACGCGTCCTTCGCTATCCACAAGCTGACCGCCGCCAAAGTGCGCCGAGATGCTCTTCGCGACGCGCACCGCCAGGAAACCAAAATTCGTCTTCGCGAACTCGAGACTGTCGGACGTAGGTTGAAACGTCGCCTGGAGTTCGACCAGCGTGTCGCCGTCTCCCAACGGCCGAACCGCAACGATCAGTTCCTGGTCCAATAGCTCGCGTGGGTCGTGTCCGTCGTACCAGCCCAGCTTGACGGCCATCACGGCTTCGTCATCGCCATCCTGATATGCCAGCCATTCTTTCTGCCGGATCCGCGCGGGAGAGTTGTTCCCCCAGAAATCAATCCCCAGCACCTTATGATGGGCAAACCAGACTGACTGATGATGGTCGTGATTTGGTGCGCCGGGGTGCCCCATCCGGGTCAGGCTGATTCCGGAAGGACCGTTGAGCGGAAAGAAAAACGGGCGGGGATACGCGCTGCCGTGATGCCAGACGATGCGTTCGCGGCCATCGATCAAAAACGACACCCGGTGATCGGGCAACGGGACGACCTGACAACGGTACAGCGGATGGGGCATGGGGCTAACGCGGCAAAGGTGGTCGCGGGTTCTCGTACGCCGGACCGGAATCAAATCAGCTCGCGAATCGGTTCGCCGGAATCGAGCAGATGTTGCGGCCGGCCTTGCGGATCGAGCAGCGTGGTCTGACTCGCGGGGAGGCCCAACTGTCGATAGAGCGTCGCGAAGACATCCTTGTAGTGCACGGGACGACTGAGCACCGCGCCCGCCTCGCGGTCGGTCTGGCCAATGACCACGCCCGGTTTCAGCCCTCCGCCAATCAAGAGCGCAGGGCCCACCTGCGGCCAGTGGTGACGCCCGCCTGTCTTCGCGTCGATGCGCGGCGTTCGTCCAAACTCGCCCCACACGACGATCAGGACATCGTCCAGCATCCCGCGCTCGGCGAGATCTTCAATCAGGGCCGCGAGGCCAAAATCGACGATGGGCAACAGCTTCTTCAGCCGGGGAAAATTCGACGAGTGCGTGTCGAAATCACTGATCGACAGACTCACGCAGCGCACACCGGCTTCGATCAGGCGGCGGGCCAACAGGAACTTGCGAGTCGCGCCCGGTCCATCGCTGGTCGTCGAAGGCAACTCGCCCTCCGACTGCGGAAACCGGTAGCGCTCGCGACTGGCGGGATCCTCGGCCTCGGGGTCGAGGGCAGCGGCCAGCCGTCCGGAGGTGAGGATCCCCAGGGCCTGCTCGCCAAACTGGTCCATCGCCTCCATCATGCCGCTGCGGTCGGCGTCCCGGCGAAACGCATCGAACGACCGCAGCAACTGCTGACGGGTGCGCACCCGGTCGGTCGACAGGTCCTGGTGCAACGTCAGGCTGATCTGGTGGTCCTTCCCCAGGCGGGCCAGCTCGCGGGTCATGCCCGCTTCCAGTTGCCGGGGAAACAGTTGCGACAGGTCCGGGCGAAACGGCTGACAGGCGGGGCCGAGGAACCCCGGTCGCGCGCTGTTCCGGACCAGCGCCCGCCCCTGCATCAGATCGACAAATGTTGGAGTCGGATCGGTCGTCTTGCCCAACAGGTGCGACGCGACACACCCCAGAGCCGGACGCCCCCCCAGAGACTTGAGGTCGCGCTCGCTGAATCCGGACTGACACTGAAACGCATCATGCGCCCCGGCGGAACCAACCAGACTGCGGATCCAGGCAATCCGGTCGGCCATGGCCGCGAGTCGTGGCAAGTGCTCGCCCACGCGCAGACCGGGAATCGCCGTCGCGATCGTGCCGAATTCGCCCCGAATCTCGACGGGCGCTTCTGGCTTGGGATCGATCGTGTCCAACTGCGGCGGGCCGCCATCCAGATGGACATTGATGATCGAGCGACGCGCCGCCCCGGCTGCCCCCACCGTCTCGGCGCGCAGCAGGTTGCAGAGGTTCAGTCCCGCCAGCCCGGTCGTCCCGATCAGCAGGCAGTCCCGTCGCGAGACAGCCATCGCAGGGTTCGTCACGGACCACCTTAACATGCCGAGTTTCCTCTGCCTGGGAACAGGAGCACCGTCGGGAAGAGCAACGCCGTCTCTGGCTAACGCATCACAAACCAGGGATCGGATCCGCACGGTTCAGCAAACTGGTTAACTCGCCTGGAACATCGGATCTCAGACGCAACTGCCCCACATCAAACAGCGTGTGCATGATCGTGCTGAGCAGGTTCGGAATCCGGACGGGTGTTGTGGCCGGTTCCCCCGCATCGCGGGTGGATTGACCGATCACCTGCCCCATTTTCCATCCGCCGCCATACAGCAGCAGCGGGGCGAGGCCGCCCCAGTGGTCGCGCCCGCCGTTGTTGTTAATCCGTGGCGTTCGACCCATCTCGCCGCAGACCACCACGAGCACATCGCGGCTCATCCCCCGCTGTTCCAGATCATCGATCAGTGCGGAGAGCGCCTGGTCCAGGGCCACGCTGCAATACCGCATCCCTTCGACGACGCCCGCGTTGTTGGAATCGGCGTGATTGTCCCAGACAAAGTTCGTGGTGACGGTCACGAAACCGCAGCCCGCCTCGACCAGCCGACGTGAGACCAACAACAGCTTGCCCAACGTCGCGTTGTGGTCGATGTACAGCTTGCGATTGGTCCAGCGGGGATGAATCGAGTCGGCCGGAACGAGGGGTTGCGTGTCGTACCGGGCAATGACCTGCGGCGATTCCTGCTTCCAGTCGAACGCCTTGGCGATGCCACCCAGAACGGTATCAAAGGCCTGCTGCTGAAAGCGGTCCAGCCCCTGCATCTGCCCGGTCGCGTCGATCTCGCGACGCAGTCGATCCACCTGCCCGAGGAGCAACCGTCGATCGTCGAAACGGTCGCGGGGGAGGGCCAACTGCATGTCGTTCTGCAGGTCGCCCCCCGCTCCGGGAACGAACGGTGCCAGCGACGCGCCAAACGGCCCCGTGGCAGTGAATCGGCCAAATGATGTTTGTTCCGGCCCCGCCATGGGGTCCACCGCCCGAGGAAAGAGCGCCACATTGAGCGGCATCCCGTTCGTCGGATGATTCGTTCCGGCCATCCGGGCATAGAGCGACCCGACATTCGCCTGTCCGGAGTCGCGGCCGACGATGGGCTTGATGTCGTGATTGCCATCACCGGTGGCAAACGAGCGCACGACCGAGAAGAGGTTTGCCCGTGTCGCCAGTTGCGGCAGCGTGCCGCCAAACGTCACTCCGGGGCGCGCCGTCTGCACCTCTCCCGTCGCACTGCG